>DASYBO010000602.1:0-1660 GCA_036500685.1 Pseudonocardiaceae bacterium
GGTCAAGCACATGGATCTGGTGCCCAGCAATATCGACCTGTCGGCGGCCGAGATTCAGTTGGTCAACGAGGTGGGCCGCGAGCAGACCCTGGGTCGCGCGCTGCACCCGGTGCTCGACCGCTACGACTACGTGCTGATCGATTGCCAACCGTCGCTGGGCCTGCTCACGGTCAACGGCCTGGCCTGTTCGGACGGCGTGGTGATCCCGACCGAGTGCGAGTACTTCTCACTGCGCGGCCTGGCGCTACTCACCGACACCGTCGACAAGGTGCGCGACCGGCTCAACCCGAAGCTGGAGATCAGCGGCATCCTGCTCACCCGTTACGACCCGCGCACCGTCAACGCGCGCGAGGTGATGGCCCGTGTCGTGGAGCGGTTCGGCGACCTGGTGTTCGACACCGTGGTCACCCGGACCGTCCGATTCCCGGAGACCAGCGTGGCGGGCGAACCCATCACCACCTGGGCGCCGAAGTCGGCGGGCGCCGTTGCCTACCGCGCCTTGGCACGCGAAGTCATTGATCGATTCGGCGCGTGAACGGCGGCGTGAACGGTGAGGCGCCAACCAAGAACGGCTTCCAGGTCCGGCTGACCAACTTCGAGGGGCCGTTCGATCTGCTGCTGCAGCTGATCTTCGCCCATCGGCTCGACGTCACCGAGGTGGCGCTGCATCAGGTCACCGACGACTTCATCGCCTATACCCGCGAGATCGGCTCCGAGCTGGGCCTCGAGGAGACCACCGCGTTCCTGGTGATCGCCGCGACCCTGCTCGATCTCAAAGCCGCCCGGCTGCTGCCGGCCGGACAGGTCGACGACGACGAGGACTTGGCGCTGCTGGAGGTGCGCGACCTGCTGTTCGCCCGGCTGCTTCAGTACCGCGCGTTCAAGCACGTCGCGGAGTTGTTCGCCGAGCTGGAGGCCGCCGCGCTGCGCAGTTACCCGCGCGCCGTGTCGCTCGAGGACCGCTTCACCGACCTGCTCCCCGAGGTGATGCTCGGTGTCGATGCCGAACGGTTCGCGGAGATCGCCGCGATCGCGTTCACCCCGCGGCCGGTCCCGACGGTCGCCATCGAGCACCTACACGAGCTGATGGTCTCGATCCCCGAGCAGGCCGAAAGGCTGCTGGCGATCCTGGAAGCGCGGGGCAGCGGCCAATGGGCCACATTTTCTGAGTTGGTCGCCGACTGTCAGGCGCCGCTGGAGGTCGTCGGACGCTTCCTTGCGCTGCTCGAGCTGTATCGGAGCCGAACGGTAGCATTCGACCAGTCGGAGCCGCTCGGCGTGCTCCAGATTTCGTGGACCGGGGAGCGTCCGACCAACGAAGCCATGGCAGAAGTGCGGGACGAATCTTGAGCTACGCCGGCAACGATGCAGAACGCAGTGATGAGGAGCGGCGCTTGACTGATGTCAACCACGACGTCGGCGCCGACCTCGATCTCGACGTCGGCCTTCCGGATATCGCCGAGGCCGCGCCGCTGGATCCCGAAGAACTCGGCTCGGTGCTGGAGGCGCTGTTGCTGGTGGTGGACACCCCGGTCAGCGTCGAGGCGCTGGCCGCCACCACCCAGCAACCCGTCTACCGGATCGCGACCAAGCTGCAGCAGATGGCCGACGAACTCACCGAACGCGACAGCGGCATCGACTTGCGAAAGACCAGCGAGGG
>DASYBO010000603.1:0-22927 GCA_036500685.1 Pseudonocardiaceae bacterium
CGATCGCGGTCTGCGCCTGCAACAGCAGCCGCTGCACCACACCGACCTCGGTCTCGGAGTGGATGCCGTGCGCGACGAGCGAGGCGAAGTCGCGGGCCTTCAGCTCGGCCTCGCGGGTCATCTCCCACGCGGCCGACCAGCACAGCGTGCGCGGCAGCGGTTCGGCGATGTCCGCGATGTGGTCGACGATCCAGGCCAGCGAGTCGTTGTCCAGCCGCATCGTGCAGTAGGTGAGGTCGTCGTCGTTGACCAGCACCAGCTTGCCGCGCGAGATGCCGACCAGTTCCGGCACCTCGGTGCGCTCGCCGGTCACGTCCAGTTCGACCCGGTGCTTGCGGACCAGCTTGCCGTCCGCGTCGTTGTCGTAGATGCCGACCGCGATGCGGTGTGTGCGCAGTTCACCCTGTCCGGGTCGCGCCGGCCCCTGCAGGATGGCGAACTCGGTGAACTTGCCCTCCGCGTCGATGCCGAACCTCGGCCGGATGAGGTTCAGGCCGGTGGTCTGCAACCACTGCGCGCCCCAGCCGGACAGGTCGCGGCCGGACGCCTCCTCCAGCGCGCCGAGCAGGTCGGCCAGGGTCGCGTTGCCCCAGGCGTGCTTGGCGAAGTACACCCGCAGACCGGCCAGGAAGTTGTCCAGACCGACGTAGGCGACCAGCTGCTTGAGCACGCTGGCGCCCTTGGCGTAGGTGATGCCGTCGAAGTTGACCTCGACCGCCTGCAGGTCCTGGATGTCCGCGGCGACCGGGTGTGTCGAGGGCAGCTGGTCCTGCCGGTAGGCCCAGGACTTCTCGATGTTCGCGAACGACGTCCAGGCCGCCTTGTACTCGGTGGCCTCTGCCTGTGCGAGCACGCTGGCGAAGGTGGCGAAGGACTCGTTGAGCCACAGGTCGTCCCACCAGCGCATGGTGACCAGGTCGCCGAACCACATGTGCGCCATCTCGTGCAGCACGGTCTCGCAGCGCCGCTCGTAGAAGTAGCGGGTGACCCTGCTGCGGAAGACGTAGTCCTCAAGGATGGTGACGCAGGCCGCGTTCTCCATCGCGCCCGCGTTGAACTCCGGCACGAAGCACTGGTCGTACTTGCCGAACGGGTAGGGCACGCCGAATACCCGGTGGTAGTAGGCGAACCCCTGCTTGGTCTCGGTGAACAGCCGTTCGGCGTCCATGTGCTCGGCCAGCGACGCCCGGCAGTAGATGCCCAGCGGGATGTGGATGCCGTCCTCGCCGACGAACTCGTCCTGCCACCGCGTGTACGGGCCTGCGACCAGCGCGGTCACGTAGGTGGACAGCACACCGGTGGTGGCGAAGACGTGCCGCACGGCGGCCGGACCCACCTCCACCGCGACCTTGGTCGTGTTCGCGGTGGTGCCGTTGGAGATCACCTGCCAGTCGGCCGGGGCCAGCACGGTGAAGTCGAAGGTCGCCTTGAGGTCGGGTTGGTCGAAGCAGGCGAACATGCGCTTGGCGTCACCGGTCTCGAACTGCGAGTACAGGTACACGCTCTTGTCGACCGGGTCGACGAAGCGGTGCAGGCCCTCGCCTGTGTTCATGAACCGGCAGTCGGCCTCGACCACGAGCTCGTTGTTCTCGGCCAGGTTCGGCAGGGGAATCCCGTCGTCCTCGCGGTAGCCGGACAGGTCGAGTTCGACGCCGTTGAGCACGGCGCTGCGCACCCCGCCCGCCACCAGGTCGATCCAGGTCGAGGCGCCCGCGGCGCGGCTGGTGAACCGAACCGTTGTCGCCGACCGGAAAGTCTTCTCTCCGGGCGCCCCGGCACCGTCAGTGACGTCCAACTCGATCGAGTAGGACTTCACGTCGAGCAGGGCGGCACGTTCCTCCGCCTGTTCGCGAGTCAGGTTGGGCGCGGCCACAGGTCACCTCAGTTGGTCATGATTATCGTTGGCTGGTCTCTGGCATCCAATCACGTTCTGCCACCGTCGTCCCGCCTGGTCGGGAAGAACTGCCGCATGTGCTCAGTTATGGCTGAGTGGGGGACTGGCCGACATGACTACGGAGAAGGATCCATGACTGACGCGCAGCGCAATTCCGAGCGGACCAAGGTCGACTTCTACTTCGACCCGATCTGCCCGTTCGCCTGGATCACCTCCCGGTGGATTCTCGAGGTGGAGAAGCACCGGGACATCGACCTCACCTTCCATGTGATGAGCCTGGCCGTGCTCAACTCGGGCCGCGACGAACTGCCCGACGAGTACAAGCGCTCGATGGACTCCGCGTGGGGCCCGGTCCGGGTCGCCATCGCCGCCGAGGAGAAGTTCGGCAACGCCGTGCTGCGCGACCTCTACACCGCGATGGGCACCCGCCTGCACAACCAGCACAACTCCGACCGCACCGCGGTGATCAAGGAGGCCCTGGCCGACGTCGGGCTGCCCGCCGAACTCGCCGACGCGGCCACCTCGACCGACTACGACGAGGCCCTGCTGCGCAGTCACCACGCCGGCATGGACCCGGTCGGCATGGATGTCGGCACGCCGACCATCCACGTCAACGGCGTCGCGTTCTTCGGCCCGGTGCTGACCAAGATCCCGCGCGGCGAAGACGCGCTGAAGGTCTTCGACGGCAGCGTGCTGCTCGCCGGCTACCCGCACTTCTTCGAGCTCAAGCGGACCAGGACCGGCGAGCTCGACTTCAACTGACGAACTGACGATGTGCCAAGGTGGTTGGAGACCAACCACCTTGGAGGATTGCATGGCGGCCCCAGCGACCCATCACACCGGACACGTCATCGCCGGCGAGCACCGGGATGCCGCCGCTGACCGGATCGAGGTGCGCAACCCCGCGACCGAGCAGGTGATCGGCTCGGTCCCGGCCGGCACCGCGGCCGATGTCGACGCGGCGGTCAACGCGGCCGCCGAGGCGTTCCCGGCCTGGTCGTCCACTTCGGTCGCGGACCGGGCCGCGCTGATCCGCCGAGTGTCAGCGGGCCTTGCGGCGCGCGGTGAGCAGATCGCGGCGGCCACCACGGCCGAGATGGGTTCGCCGATCACCTTCGCCCGTCGGGTGCAGGCCGCGCTGCCGGTCGGTACCTCCGCCGGCATCGCCGACCTGTTGGACGGCGGGTTCTCCTTCAGCGAGGAGATCGGCAACTCGCTGGTGTTGCGCGAACCGTTCGGCGTGGTCGGCGCGATCACCCCGTGGAACTACCCGCTGCACCAGATCGTCGCCAAGGTGATCCCGGCCGTCGCCGCCGGCAACACCGTCGTGCTCAAGCCGAGCGAGCTCGCGCCGGCCGTGGCCAACATCCTGCTCGACGTGCTGGCCGATGCCGGGCTGCCGGCAGGCGTCGTCAACCTGGTGCACGGCCTCGGGCCGGTCGTCGGCGAGGCCATCGCCGCGCATCCCGGCGTCGACCTGGTCTCGTTCACCGGTTCGACCCGCGCGGGCCGCCGGGTCAGCGTGGTCGCGGCCGAGACGGTCAAGCGGGTCGCGCTGGAACTCGGCGGCAAGTCCGCCAACGTCATCCTGGACGACGCCGACCTGGCCAAGGCGGTCAAGCTGGGCGTGGCCAACTGCTACATGAACGGCGGCCAGACCTGCACGGCGTGGACCAGGATGCTGGTCCCGGCCGACCGGCACGACGAAGCCGTCGACCTCGCGGTCGCCGCGGCCGCCAAGTACGGCGTCGGCGATCCGAACGACGAGGCCACCCGGATCGGCCCGATGTCCTCGGCCGCTGGCCGCGACCGGGTTCGCGGCTACATCCAGACCGGCGTGTCCGAGGGCGCGACGCTGGCCACCGGCGGGGCCGACCCGGTCGACGGCCTACCGACCGGCTACTACGTGCGGCCAACCGTGTTCGCAGGCGTGAACCCGGAGATGACCATCGCGCAGGAGGAGATCTTCGGCCCGGTCCTCTCGATCCTCCCGTACACCGACGAGGACGACGCCGTGCGCATCGCCAACTCGACCATCTACGGCCTGGCTGGCGGCGTGTTCTCGGCCGACCAGGACCGGGCGCTTGCCGTGGCCAAGCGGCTGCGCACCGGCCAGGTCGACGTGAACGGCGGCGCGTTCAACCCGATCGCCCCGTTCGGCGGCTACCGCCAGTCCGGCAACGGCCGCGAATACGGCCACTTCGGACTGGAAGAGTTCCTGGAGATCAAGTCCATTCAGCGTTAGTTCCGTTTGGCCAGTTCCATCGCCTCGACGCGCTCACCCCGGCTCAGCTGCCATTCGACGAGTTGGGTGAGCCGTTCGACGCGCGCCTCCGCCGGCACCTTGGGCTGGGTGGACGTGGTCGGGCGGAGCAGTTCGCGTTCGAGTTCGGCGGTCCAGCGCAGCATCTCCGGCGGCGCGTCCCATGCGGTCACGCCGATCATCCGGCCGTTGCGCAGGTGCCCGATCACCTTGGGTTTGTTCTGCCGGCCTTCCAGCACGACGGTGTCCTGACCGAGCGTCGGCATGCCGGCCACCTGTAGCCGGATGCCGAACTGTTCGGACCAGAACCGAGGGAGCGGGGTGAACGGCAGCGCGTCGACCGGCCCGGCCAACAGGCTCGCGGCGGCGGCCCTGCCCATCTCGGCCGCGTTCAGCCAGTGCTCGGCGCGCCGCGGCACGGCCTCGAACTTCAGGTTCGGCCACCGCGCGACGTCGCCGGCCGCGACCACGTCGGTCGCGCCGACCACGTGACAGCTCGGCCGGCACAGCAACCCGTCTTCCAGGGTCAGCCCCGACCCGCGCAGCCACTGCACCGCGGGCGTCGAGCCCACAGCGAGGACGACGCAACCGGCCAGCAGCAGCTGCCCGTCCGAGAGATGCAGCGCGATGCCGCGAGGCTGCGGAATCCAGTGCACCACCTCGGCGCCGAGCGCCAGATCGACCCCGTGTACCCGGTGCAGCCTGCCGATCCGGTCGCCGATCCGCTGGCCGAGCACCTTGCCGAGCAGGGTCTTCGGTCGCGACACGATGGTCACGTCCCGGCCCAGTTCGCGCGCTGTCGCGGCCACCTCGCAGGCGGTGAACCCGCCGCCGATCACCACGACCCGCTCGGGCGGACCGTTGCGCAGCGTCCGCTGGAGCGCGGTCGCGTCGTCGATGGTGCGCAGCACGTGCACCCTCGGGTCGTGGCGGGGCGAACCGGGCAGGTGCCGCTGCTGAACGCCGGTCGCGATGACCAGGCCGTCGTAGCGCAGCTCCTCGTCGCCCGGCAGCTCGACGATGTGCCTGCGGTGGTCCAGCTTCAACGCGGGCGTGCCGCGCCGCCAGCGCGCGTCGAGCTGGACGTAGCTGCGCAGGGCGAGGTCGGCCGCGCGCAGCTCACCGGTGAGCAGCTGCTTGGACAGCGCGGGCCGGTGGTAGGGCCTGCGGGTCTCCGCGCCGACCACCACCAGCTCACCCTCGAACTTCAGCTCGCGCAGCGCTTCCGCCGCGCGCAAGCCGGCAAGGCCCGCGCCCGCGATGACGATCCGCTCCGGTTTGCTCACCTGCCACGCTCCACCACCGTGATGGCCTGCATCGGGCAGTACCGCGCGGCCATCAGGGTGTGTTCGCGTTCGGTCTCGGGTGGCCGGTGGTCGTAGCGCAGCTGGCCGTTGGCGCGCAGCTGGAACACCTGACCCGCCTCGGCCTGGCAGATGCCGTACTGGTGGCACCTGCGGTTGTTCACGATGACTTTGATACTCACACGTCCTCCTCGACAAGACCGGCATTCACCAGCACCTTTGCCGGTATGAAGCGCAGCACGGCGATCACTACGGTGGGGGTCAGCACGGTGAGGCCGCCCAGCCACAGCTGTTCGAGGTGCCCGTTGGCGATGGCACCGAGCAGCGAGTGCACGACGATCAGGCCGATGGCCGGATAAGCCATGCGGTGCAGCCACAACCAGCGGCGATACGACACGAACCGTTGCACCAGAACCGAAACCGAGATCGCCAGCATCAACTCGATGCCGATGATGCCGGCGGCGTGCCGGGCGAGTCCGTCCGCGAACGGCACGGTGAGATCGACCACACTGAACTGGGTCGCGCCGGTCAGGAAGACGAACGAGGCAGCGTGCAGGGCGCCGAAGGCGATGGCCAGGGTGGTCAGCACCAGGTGTGAGCTGCGGGTGGCGTGGCGGCCGGTCAACCGGTGCAGCCAGCCGGTGGCCACCAGCACGCCCCAGACCAGGGTCGCGCAGGTCAGCACGTACGCCAACCGCGCGGATAACGCGGCGACCTGGCGGACGCCGGCGTCATGTTGGGTCGTCACGGACAGGGCGACCAGCGGGTGCAGCATCAGGCAGCTCCGAATTCGAAACCGGTCCCCACTCCCCGGTACGGGTAAACGCGGAGAGGGTATCGGCTCAATCTCTGTTCGGTAACATTTTGTCGGTCACATTGGTTTCGGCTATCACCCGTTCGGCCGAACATCACTTCGTTGCGTCGTCACCGACTAATCAGCGGTAGTCAAAACCGCCCGAACAACGTCCTCGGGAAGCGACGAGAACGCGATCGCTTCCCTGACACCGGATTCGCCGTTTCGTACCGAAGTGCGCAGGGTGAGCAGCGCGTTTAGTTGATCGCGCGCGAAAACCACGAAATCCCGATCAACGGGTTCGCCATGTCCGCAGATCACGGTGGTCGGATCAAACGCGAGAATGCCGTTCAGCGCGTTCGGCCAGTTCGTCAAACAGGTTTCCGGACCGAACGATTCGGCGCTGAACGAACCTGTCGCGCCGTCGTGTTCGACCAGGTCGCCCGCGAACACCACGCCGGCGTCCGGCACGCTCACCACCAGGTCGTTGTCGGTATGGCCCGGTCCGAAGTGATCGAAATGGACGGCTCGACCGATGTCGAGCGTCGCGGAATCCCGCACCGTCCGATCGGGTCCCACCACCCGTGCCGCGGCCAGCGCGTCGGCCAACTCGGTCCGGCCCTGCTCGGCGTACCGCCGCACGAACTCGTCCCGCCCCAGGTCCGCGCCGGGGACCAGCAGTTCTCGCGCCCGCTCGTGTGCCCACACCGAGGCCGGCAGGAAGGCGGCGGTACCGAGCACATGGTCGAAATGCGCGTGGGTCAGCGCGACCATCCACGGTGCGTCGGTGATATCGCGCACAGCGGCGGCGAATTCGGCACCCTGTGCCTCGTCGCCCCGAGTGTCAACAACCAGACAAGCGCCGTCGCCGAGGACGAGGCCCACGGTCAGGTCCAGCTCGGCGTAGCGGCGCGCGAAGACCCGATCGCCCACCTCGAGCCAACGACCCTGCACAGCCGAGACCGTAGCGTGATGGCAGACTCGCCGCGTGCGCGTCTACCTCGGTTCCGACCATGCCGGCTTCGAACTGAAAGCCCACCTCGTCGAGCACCTCTCCGGGCTCGGACACGAGGTCGTCGACGTCGGAGCGCCCAGCTACGACCCGGACGACGACTACCCGCCCTACTGCGTCGAGGCGGCCCGGCGGACCATCGCCGACGAGGGCAGCCTCGGCATCGTCATCGGCGGTTCCGGCAACGGCGAACAGATCGCCGCCAACAAGGTGCCCGGCTGCCGCGCCGCGCTGGCCTGGAACACCGAGACGGCCACCCTCGCCCGCGAGCACAACGACGCCCAGGTCGTCGCCATCGGCGGCCGGATGCACACCGTCGAGGTGGCCACCCAGATCGCCGAGACGTTCCTGGCCACCCCGTTCTCCGAAGGAGAGCGACACAAGCGGCGCATCGGCGAACTCGCCGACTACGAGCGCACCGGCGAGCCGCCTGCCCTGCCCACCACGAGGTAGGGCTCGCATGCCAGAGGGGCACACGCTGCACCGGCTGGCCCGGCTGCACCAACGCCGCTACGCCGGCAAACCGGTCGCCGTCTCCAGCCCGCAGGGCCGGTTCGCGGCCGACGCCGCGCTTGTCGACGGCCGCAAGCTGGTGCGCGCCGACGCGCACGGCAAACACCTGTTCCATCGCTACGGCCCGGACGCGATCGTGCACGTCCACCTCGGCCTGATCGGCGTGTTCGACGAGTTCAAGCTGCCCGAACCCGACCCGGTCGGCCAGGTCCGGCTGCGCATGCTCGGCGCCACGCACGGCACCGACCTGCGCGGACCGACCATCTGTGAGCTCATCGACGAGGCCAGGGTCGCCGCGATCCGGGCTCGGCTCGGCCCGGACCCGCTGCGCAAGGACGCCGATCCTGAACAGGCGTTCAAGCGGATCAGCCGCTCCAAGCTGCCGATCGCGGCGCTGCTGATGGACCAGTCGGTGCTGGCCGGGGTCGGCAACGTCTACCGCGCCGAGCTGCTGTTCCGGCACAACGTCTACCCCTACCTCGCGGGCCGCGACGTCAGCCACGAACTGTGGAAGGCGATGTGGGAAGACCTGGTCGAGCTGATGCGCTACGGCGTGAAGACCGGCCGGATCGACACGGTCTGGCCCGAACACGACCCGAAGGTCACCGGCCGGGAGCCGCGCAAGGACCGGCACGGCGGCGAGGTCTACGTCTACCGGCGCGCCGGCATGGCCTGCCTGATCTGCGGCGCCGAGGTGCAAATGGCCGATCTCGATGGTCGCAGGCTCTACTGGTGCCCGGTCGACCAGCCCGCGCCGTGACCGCCGACTTCGCGGCGGCCCGGGTCGCGCGACTCGCCACAGTGGACGAAGCAGGCCGCCCGCACCTCGTCCCGGTCACCTTCGCTCTCGACGGCCAGGTCGCCTACATCGCCGTCGACCACAAGCCCAAGACCACCCGCAACCTCAAGCGGCTGCGCAACATCGAGGCCAACCCCGCGGTCAGCCTGCTCGTCGACGAGTACGCCGAGGACTGGACCCAGCTCTGGTGGATCCGCGCCGACGGCACCGCGACCATCCTGCGCGACCCGGCGACCTTCACCGAACCCGTCCGCCTGCTGACCGCCAAATACCCCCAGTATCAAGGAAATCCGCCGCAAGGACCGGTGATCCGCATCCACATCACCCACTGGACCAACTGGCACGGCTGATCAATCCTTGGTAGCCCACAACCGAATCACCACATGCGGATCCCGACGATCCGCTTCGGACAGTGCCCCGACCTTCCGCGTCGCCTCGGCGATCACCTGTCGCTGCCTCTGTTCGTCCAATTCCGCGAACCGCTCCGCCGTCGACCCGATCGACATCCACTCCGCGACCAGGTCCGCCGCGTCGATCGCCGGTCCGCCCAGCGGCGCCACCTCGGTGTCCAACACCCGCAACCCGGCCGATTCGGCCAGCGCCGTCAATGCTTGCGGAGTTTCCGTGTAGGCCGCGCCCACCCGGCTCGACGTGACGTTCGGCGCACAGGCCGCGTCCAGTTCGGCCGCGAACACCGCCTTCGCAGGCCAAGGCTCGTCCTTGGTCCAGGTCGCCGCCGCGAAATGGCCACCAGGCCGTAAGGCCGTCGCCAATTGCGCCACGGCAGCGGGCGGATCGGCAAGATGGAACAACACGAACGCGCTCACCAGCACATCGATGCGGTTCGGCAGTAACGGCGAGTGGGCGAGATCGGCCTGCACCAACCGGGCCAGGTCCCGCCGCGCGTGCCGGAGCATTCCCGCGGTCAGGTCGAGGCCCAG
Organism: Pseudonocardiaceae bacterium; assembly: GCA_036500685.1. GTDB lineage: Bacteria > Actinomycetota > Actinomycetes > Mycobacteriales > Pseudonocardiaceae > CAJCJE01. The sequence goes on from DASYBO010000603.1 coordinate 9,520, forward strand.
GATCGTCGCGGCAGGCGCCGCCGCGCGCAGCAGCGGCAGCAACCCGCCGGTTCCCGTGCCCGCGTCCACCACCACCCGCGCCTCGCGCAGGGGCAGCCGAGCCAGGAGCGGGCTCGACCCGTTGACCAGCAATCCGGCCCGCAATGCGGCGTAGCTGTCCGCGGCGCGTTCGTACATCTCCCGCACGGAGTCCATTGGCGCAGTCTCACATGCGGCGAACGCCTCGCTGTACGGTGAAGTACCAGAAAGTGTCGCCGACGGCGCTTGCTAAGGTCCGGAGTGTGACCAGCACGATGGCCGATGACTTGGGAACGCTGCCGGAGCCGACGAGCCCGCGCAGTTGGTCCCGCGCGTTCGACGACATGCGAGAGGGCCTGCGTTCCTATCGGTTGTGGTCGCACCTTGGCTGGCAGGACCTGCGCACCCGCTACCGCAGGTCGTTCTTTGGCGCGTTCTGGCTGACCATCGCCACCGCCACGACGACCGCGGGCCTCGGCATTCTGTTCAGCGCGCTGTTCCGCGACCAGCTCTCCACGTTCCTGCCCTACATCGGCACCGGCCTGATCATCTGGGGCTTCATCAGCGGCTGCCTGCTGGACGGCCCGGACAGCTTCGCGGTCAGCGAAGGTGTCATCAAGCAGGTCCCGGCCCCGATGACCGTGTTCGTGCTCCGCACGGTGTGGCGCCAGTTGCTCACGCTGGCGCACAACATGATCATCTACGTGGTCCTGCTCGCGGTGTTCTTCGGCCAACTCGACCACAGCTACACGATGAACGAGCCACACTGCGGCATGGGCGGCGGCCTCGCCTGCCAGCCCGGCCTCGGCTGGTGGAGCCTGCTGGCCATCCCCGGCATGCTGCTGCTGGTGGTCGCGATGACCGCGCTCACCCTGATCCTGGGCATCGTCGCCGCCCGCTTCCGCGACGTGAAGCCGTTGATCGGCGCGCTGGTCCAGTTGCTGTTCTTCTTCCTGCCGATCTCCTGGCCGCTGGACGTCTTCGTGCAGAAGGTCGGCGCCGGCAGGGCGTGGATCATCCAGTTGAACCCGCTGTTCCACTTCGTGCAGATCGTCCGCCAGCCGCTCGTCGGCCAGTCGGTCGACTGGTGGAGCTGGGTGGTCGCGCTCGGCCTGACCGGCGTGATCTGGGCGCTCGCCCTGACCATGCTGCGCCGTTACCGCTCCCGCATCTCCTACTGGGTCTGATCCCTCGCACATGACCAGTCGACTTGACGGCCTGATCGTCGATTCCCGTGATCCGCGCAAGCTCGCCGAGTTCTGGTGCGCGGCGCTCGGCTACATCGTGTACGCCGACAATGGCGACGGAATCGTGGAAATCGGCCCCGATCCAGAAGTTGCCGATCGCGACCGGCTGGACCGGCTGCGCGAAGGACCCGACGTGCCGGCCATCGCCTTCGTCGAGGTCCCCGAGCCCAAATCCGGCAAGAACCGGCTGCACTTCGACATCGCGCCCATCGACAGCGACCAGGACACCGAACTGGCAAGACTGATCGGGCTCGGCGCCAAGAAAGCCGACGTCGGCGCGGGAACCGGCCGGTCCTGGATCGTGCTGGCCGATCCAGAAGGCAACGAGTTCTGCCTGGTACGCAGTCTCGCCCCGGGTTTGTTCACCTTGCCCGGAAACTGACCGAAACGGCAAGGCCATTGGGTCGTGCCGGCCGCGCATTGATGACCGCCCCATGCGAGTCGGCGATCGCGCGGACGATCGAAAGGCCGAGCCCGTGATGTTCGCCGTGCCGCGCGGTGCGATCAAGACGCTGGAAGGGCTCGAACAACCCACCGATCTGGTCGACCGCGACCACCGATCCTGAGTTCTCCACGGACACGCTCGGCCTGCCGCCGACCGTGCCGGTCGTGATCGCGACGAAGCCGCCCGGCAGATTGTGGTCGATGGCGTTGCCCACCAGATTTCCGACCAGCCGAGAAACCAGCGCGCGGTCCCCGATTGTCTGCGCGGGCGCGATGTCGGTTCGAACCGAAAGACCAAGACCGTCCACGTCGGACTGTCGTTCGGCGAGCGCGTGTTCGACGAGGTGCGCGAGGTCGACCGGCTCGGTACGGTCCGGACCGCGCTCGCCCTCGGTGAGCGTGAGCAGCGCGTCCACGAGGCCGGCCTGTTCCTGGGTCAGCCGCAGCAGCCGGGCACAGGTCGCGCGGGTCGTGTCCGGATCGGCGGCGGGGTCGAGCAGGATCTCCTCCAACAGTGCGTGTTGCACGGTCAGCGGCGTACGCAGCTCATGCGCCGCGTTGGCCGCGAATCGCTGATGCGCGCCCAACGCCATGTCCAACCGACCGAGCAGACCATCGACCGTGTCGGACAACTGCCGGAGTTCGTCATGGCGGCGGGTCGAGCCGAGCCGTTCGTGCACGTTGTGGGCGGAAATCCGCTGAACGGCCGCGGTCATCGTGCGTACCGGCCGCAGCACTCGGCCTGCGACGAGCCAACCGAGCACAATGGACAGCGCGGTCACGATCCCCAGCGCGATGCCCGACCGGACCAGCAACTCGTGCAGTTCGCTCGCGCGCAGCGCGTCGGCCAGCGCGTTGTCGGCCGGAGTGAGCGAGGGCAGCGGTGCAGAGCCGGGTGTGCCGGGTGCGCGGCTCGCGGTGAAAACAGTGACCCGTGGCGCGTTGCTGACCAGAACATAGGTGATGGCCAACAGGGCCGCGCCGGTCAGCGTGCACAACCCGCCGTAGAGCAGGGTCAGTCGGGTGCGGACGAGCGGACCTCTCCAGCGGCGTGGTCGCATCGGTCAGATCCGGTATCCGCCGCGGGGCACGGTGTCGATCACCGACGGACTGCCCAGTTTGGCGCGGAGCCGGTTGATCGTCGACTTCACCGTTGTCGTGAACGGATCGGCGGCCTCGTCCCACACCCGTTCCAGCAGTTCCTCGGCCGATATCACCCGGCCCCGCCCGGCGAGCAGGTATTCCAGCACGGCCAGCTCCTTGGGCGTGAGGCTGAGCGGGAGTCCCGCTCTGCTCGCGGTGCGGCTGGCCGGGTCGAGCCGCAGGTCGCCGTTTTCTAGCACCGGCGGCAGCGGCGGCTGGCTGCGCCGGCCGATGGCCCGGATCCGCGCGATCAGTTCGGCGTAGGCGAACGGCTTGGGCAGGTAGTCGTCCGCGCCGAGATTGAGCCCTTCGACGCGCTGCGCGATCGTCGCCGACGCGGTCAGCATCAGCACCTTGGCCGACGTCGCGCCGGCAACCAGCTGCCGGCAGACCTCGTCGCCCGATATTTTCGGCAGATCCCGGTCGAGCACGATCACGCTGTAATCCGTGCTGCCGGCCCGATCGAGGGCTTCCGCGCCGTCGAAGGCCACGTCGACGGCCATGCCCTCGCGGCGCAGCACCCGCGCGATCGAACCGGCCAGCTCGGCCTGGTCCTCGACCAGCAGCACCCGCATCGGCCAACCTCCGTTCCCAACCCGTGCCGCCAGCTTGCCCGATCGGCGGTGAACAGTAGGTCACATCGGCTGGGTGATGAGCTGATCCTGTAGCCGCAGGACCGGCCGCAGGTCGACGTCGTAGTTGCACAGGATGACCGCGACCCAGCCGAGGTCAGGGTAGATGCTGATGTTGGTCGTCTCGCCCGGCGAGCCGCCGCCGTGGAGCAGGACGACCCTGTTGTTGACGATGGCGTTCAGGATGCCGTATGCCTGAAACGGGCCGGTCGGGCTGGGCACCTTGGCGCCGGTCAGTAGACCGGTGTAGGCCGGGTTGAGCAGTTGTGCGCAGGCCAGGGCGTGGCCGAAGGCGACCATGTCCGGTGCCGAGGCACACGCGTCACCGGAGGGTGTGCCCACGAACGCCTCGTTCGCGCTCACGTCGACGCGTTGCCCGTTCGGTTGGCCTGCGTACGGGTGCGCGAAGCGCGGGTCGGATTCCCGCAGCGGCTTGGCATAGAACCCCGCGCTGGTCATCGCGGCTCGGCCGAACACGTACCGCCGCACGTAGTCGTAATAGGACAGTCCACTGACCCGCGCGACGACCGCGCCGAGGGCGAAGTAGCCGGAGTTGCTGTAGCTGTAGGAACTGCCAGGGGTGAACAGCAGCGACGCCGCGCGGACGATGTCGAGGCCGGCATCGAATTCCTGTGCGGCGCTGGTGAAGTTCGGTGCCTGCGCCTGCCACGCGGCGGTGCCCAGGTAGTCGCCCATACCGGAGGTGTGCGTGAGCAGTTGGTGCACGGTGACGGTGTTGGCGATCGCGGACGGGAAGCCGTCCAGATAGGTGCCGATGGTCGCGCCGAACTCGATCTTGCCCTGCTGCGCGAGTTGGGTGACCGCGACACCCGTGAACGGCTTCCCGTCCGAGGCCAGCGAATAGATCGTGCCCGGACCGTTGGGCACGCCGCGCCGCTGATCGGCCATGCCGTAGGACCGCGCGAGCACCGTGGTGCCCTGATGCGAGAGCAACACGGTGCCGGAGAACTGATCCCGCGCGACAAGCTGGGCGATGAGCTGATCGAACGCGCCACCCGGCAGCAAATCCCGGGGTGGCGCCCAACCGCGATCCGCCGCGACCGGGACACCGGCCTGCGCCGGTCCGCCGGTGATCGCGGCACCGGCAACGAGTGGGGCGAGGCCGAGCAGGCTCACCATGCGACGACGGCTCATCGGCATTCTCGACCGGGCTGGGGTGACCATTCGAGAGATCTCCGTTCAACGGAAACGAGGCATCTCGAACCGTAGGAACACGCCGGTCACACGGCGGTCACAGCTCAGGCCGATCGACTGTCCACAGTGGTCGTGACGCGTCCGGTCGCGATGTCGTACACGTGGCCGGAGACAATCACCTTCGAGGCGAGCAAGGGCGCGGTGAGCAGCCGCTCGACGTCCGCTGTGACGGTCAGGTACGGATCGGCGACGACGGAGGCTTCCAGGGTCGCCTCGGGTAGGTGGGTCGACTCCGCGGCTCGGTGCAGGAAGTCGGGGTCGGCCAGCAGGCCGGTCGCGCATTGGGTGTGGTGGATGATCGCGACCTCCATCCGTGCCTGCGCCGTGCCGTCGCCGCCGGTCAGTTGTTCGACGAGGTAGGCGAGATAAGCCAGGTCATCGATCACGGCCGGGCTGACCCGACCGCCCGCGTTGCGGATCACCGGAGCGTCACCGAGTTGGAGTCCGAGCACGATCGCCGGATCGACCCGGTGGTCGAGGCAGGTGAGCACGGTCAGCCGGGCGGCGGGTAGGCCGAGCGCTGCGGGCGTGTAGGTGCTTGCGAACTGCTCGTTGCGTTCGAGCAGGGGACTGATTCTGGTCATGGTGCTCCCTTATCGTTCGTGTCATCGGTTGGCGATGCGGCGGATGGCGGTCGCGAGCAGGTCCGGATGCTCGCTGGTGGTGAGGTGGCCACCGGGGAAGGCCAGGATTTCGGCCTCGGGCACCCGCTCGCGGGCGGCCGAGATCTGCCGGTGTTCGTAGGGGTCCTCGTCACTGCCGCCGATGTAGAACGGGACGGAGCCGCCCAAGGCGCGGGCGATCGCGGCGAGATCCCAGCGTTGCGCGTTGCGACGGTGCTCGGCAAGGAATCCCGCGGCGTTGTGCATGAACGCCGCGCCGTCCCGCCGGGTCACCGCCGACCACATTTCGGTCAGTTCCTCGGTGGAGGGCCGGTAACTGCGGGAATACAAGCGGGCCTGCGTGATCGCCGAGGCGAACACACGGGAGGATCGCTGGGCTTGCCGCATACCCAGTGCACCCAACGGGGTGCGCAGCAGCGGTGTCCCCTGCCAAGGGTGCGTGTGCCCGTCGGCGAACAGACCGCCGTTGACCATGAACGCGGCCGTGATCACCGGCCCGGTCCCCGTCAGGGTGCGGCGGAGCAGTTCAAGCAGTGCGAGGGAGGTGTAGTCGAAGGTGACCACCACGGTCCTGCGCACCTCATGGTGTCGCCACAATGCCTCGACCAGGTTCGCGCGTTCGATGGTGGAGTACGGATAGTCCCGCGGCTTGTCCGAGTCACCCTGGCCGACCGGCTCCACATACAGCCGAGGGCCGAGCGTGTCGCCGAGTATCCGATCGACCTGGGCCCAGCCGTAGGAGCCCTCCGGGAATCCGGGGAGCAGCGTGAGCCAGGTGGCATCCGGGTCGCGGCGCGCCGAGGTGGTGCGCTCGAAAACCCGAAGGGTTCCCGGGGTCGCGGCGGCTTCCTGTTCGGTCAGTACTCGCGCGGTTTCCGGGTGATACGGGATCCGCCGGCCGCCCGCGAACCACTCCGCCGCCGTCACCAGGCCCGTCGTCGTGCTGGTCATCGTGATCCCTTCGCCAGTGGTGGACACTGTCCACAATACGTCGAGTTAGTGGACGCTGTCCACCTCGTTATCCTGGCCTGATGACACCGAGCGGATCACCAGCGCAGCGACGGCGGCCGCGCGGCGCCGTGCGCGACGGCCTGGTCGCCGCCGGCCTCGAACTCGCGCGGACCGGCGGTCCGGACGCGGTCGTGCTCCGCGAAGCAACCCGGATGGTGGGCGTCGTCCCCAACGCCGCCTACCGTCATTTCGCCGACCGCGACGAACTCCTGGCCGAGGTCTGCCTCGCGGCGATGCGCGAACTCGGCGACCGCATGGCCGACGGTGTCGCCCGCGTGCGCGGCAAGCACGGCGATCCCGTCGCGGCCGGTGAGCGGCTCGGCGCGATCGGCGCGGCCTATCTGGCCTTCGCTCGCGAGGAGCCGGGGCTGTTCGCGACCGCGTTCTCGGTGCCGCAGCAGCACGACTACGCCACCCAGGACGACGGGAACGGCACGAATCGCACGCCGCTGGGTCAGCTCCGCGCCGCCCTCGACGAACTGGTCGACGCGGGCGTGCTCGATCAGCGGCGCCGTGCCGGAATCGAGTACCCGATCTGGTCCACCGTGCATGGGCTGGCAACGCTCGTCGGGCAAGGACCGCTGCGCGACCTGCCCGATGCCGCCCGGCATCAGGTGGAGGAGTTCACCTTCGCCTTCCTCACCCAGGGCCTCGCCAACCAGGAATGACGGGCATCTCGCGTAACGTGGACGACATGAAGATCAGTCGTCGTCAGTTTTCTCGGCTGGGCGTGGGAGTCGCGGCAACCACGCTTGCCGGGACCGGTGCCACGGCGCACGCGGCCACCATCGGCCAGGCAAGCGCGGTGCGCAACGTGGTGCTCGTTCATGGTGCCTACGCGGACGGCTCTTCCTGGGCGAAGGTCATCCCGCTGTTGCAGGCGGCGGGAATGAACGTCACGGCGGTGCAGAACCCACTCACCTCTCTCGCCGACGACGTCGCGGCCACCGAGTTCGCCCTGGCTCGACAGGACGGGCCCACGATCCTGGTCGCGCACTCCTACGGCGGCACCGTCATCTCCCAGGCGGGACTGGCTCCGAACGTCACAGGCCTCGTCTACGTGGCAGCCCGCGCACCGGATGCCGGCGAGGACTTCGCCGCACTCTCGGCGAAGTTCCCCACCCCTGCGGTCACTCCTGGAATCATCACATCGGGCGGCTTCAAGTTCCTCAGCCAGCAGGCGTTCCTCGAAGACTTCGCCAACGGCGTGCCAAGGCGCGAAGCCCTCACGCTCTACGCCGCGCAAGGGCCGTTCTCGACCGCGCCACCCACCACGAGTGTCGCCGCCTGGCACCAGAAACGGTCGTGGTACGCGGTCTCGAAGAACGACCGCACCATCGATCCCGGACTCGAACGCTTCATGGCCCAGCGAATGAAGGCCACGACGATTGAGGTCGACTCGGGCCATCTGTCGCTCGTGACGCACCCGGACGTGATCGCCAGGCTCATTCTGCGAGCCGCGGCCAATACCTGACGCCACGCGCTACCGCGAGCTGGATGTCCTTGCCTGGACGCCGTCGAGCGTCATGTCGACGACGTCTCGGACGAAGCGGTCGCTCAACAGCGCATGGCCGTGCAGCAGCCGGTGGTACAGCGCGCCGTAGAGCAGGTCCAGCGCTACGTCGACCTTGGTGCCGGCCGGGATCTCACCTCGGGCGATCGCGCGGTCGAAGATGGCGCGGGCTTGGTTCCGGCGTGGTTCGACCACGCGGTTGCGGTATTCGACGGCGAACACGGGGTCGGTCTGGGCCTCGGTGAGCAGTGCCGCGATCACCCGACCGTAGGGTCGGCTGCCGGCAAGCCGGGCCCAGGGACGCAGTAGCGACAACAGGTCGCCGCGCAGGGACCCGGTGTCCCGGGCGTGCGGGCTTGCCGCAGCCCATTCGGTGTAGAGCGCGTCGAGGGCGAGCGTTTCCTTTGTCGGCCACCAGCGGTAGATGGTGGCCTTGCTGACCCCGGCCCGTTCGGCCACCGCGTCCATGCTGACCGCGGAAAGGCCTTGGGTGAGGAGGAGTTCCGCTGCCGCGTCCAGGACGGCGTTGCGGGCCTTCTGGCTGCGTGGGCGTCCGGGACGCGGCGTGTCTTCGACGGTCATGTGGCCGTCTTGGCGAGGACCTGGAACAGGCTTGCGATGTCGCGGTGCCCGTAGCCGATGGCCTCGGCGTCGCGCAGCGCGCCGTCGGCGGCCGAGGCTGCGGGCAGTGTGATCCCGGAATTGCGGGCGGCATCGAGGGCAAGGCGGATGTCCTTGTGCATGAGTCGCACATCGAACCATGCCTGCTCCGGTAGATCGAGGGTAAGCGGCGCTCGTACCCGCAACATCGGTGATCCGATCGCGGAACCGGCCATCGTGCGGGCGGCAAGCTCGGGGTCGATGCCGCCGCGTTCGGCCAGCAGCAACCCTTCGCTGAAGGCCAGCATCTGCGCGGCAAGGCTGATGTTGATGGCCAGCTTGAGCAGCAGGCCCTTGCCGTTCCCGCCGACGTGGGTCACGGTGCTGCCCAGTTGGCGCAGCAGCGGTTCGACGCTGGCGAATGCCGCATCGGGTCCACCGACCATGATCGCGAGGGTACCGGTCTCGGCCGCCGGCACGCTGCCGGAGACCGGCGCGTCGAGCATGATCGCGCCGGCCGACTCGACCCGCGTGGCCAGTTCGCGGCTGGCCTGCGGGCTCACCGTGCTCATCTCGACGTACAGCGTCCCCGGCCGCAGGCCGGCCAGGATTCCGTCCGGGCCTTCGGTGATCGCGGCCATGGCGTCGTCGTCGGTGACCATGCTGAACACCACGTGCGCGGCCCGCGCGACCTCGCGCGGCGTGTCCCGCCAGATCAGCCCCCGCTCGATCAGTGCGTCGCCCTTGGCCCGGGTGCGGTTGGTCCCGTAGACCTGGTTGCCCGGCAACAGGCGGCCGGCCAGCGGCGCGCCCATGGCGCCGAGGCCCACGAATCCGATGGTGGTCATGATCGTCATCTCCTAGCTTGCTGATTCGATCTAACAAAACGGTACTACCAGTTTCGTTACCGGAGCGGCGACAGGCCCGTTCCCTCCGTCACATGCCTCCATGAGAGCAAGTCGAGGGGGTAGCGTTGTCGCTGAAATACGAAACGGCAAGTTCAGTTTTGAATCAAGGAAGGAGCCCAGTGATGGCTGTCCTTACCTCACATCGCCCGGTGGCACGTCGAGATGAGCGGTCATTTCTGCTTCAACGGGCGCAGCCCGCGATGACAGGCCTCATCGACGGCTCGCTGTCCACGCTGGCACCCGTGTTCGCTGTCGCCTTTGCCACGCACCAGCCGATGTACGCGTTCTTCGCCGGACTGGCAACGGCGATCGGCGCGGGCGTCAGCATGGCCTTCTCCGAGGGCCTTTCCGACACCGGAGACCTGACCGGACGCGGAAGCCCTTACCTACGTGGCGCCATCACCGGGACGGGCACATTCCTCGGTGGCGTCCTGCACACGCTGCCGTTCCTGATTCCGGACTACCACGTCGCGTTGGCTGTGGCGTTGGCCACGATCGCCTGTGAGCTGGTGTCCTTGGCCTGGATCCGGTGGCGTTTCTTCAACACCGGCTTCATTCGCTCGTTCATCGCCATCGCGCTGGGCGGGGCGATCATCACCGGCATCGGCGCCGCGCTCGGCGCGGTCAGCTGAGGCGACAATTCCCAGAGGAGGTGAACCCCATGGCTGTCGCATCACCACTGGGCTCCCGGCAGACCGTGGCCGCGCTGCTGACCCTGACCACGGTCACCGGACTCGTCGACGCCGTCAGCTACCTGCGGCTGGGGCACGTGTTCGTCGCCAACATGACCGGCAACGTGGTGTTCCTCGGCTTCAGCGTCGACCAGCACTCCGGGCTGTCCGCGCTCGCCTCGCTGATCGCCGTGGCCGCGTTCGTCGCAGGCGCGTTCGTCGGCGGTCGCGTCGCGCACGCGGTTGCGGCCACGCGGCCCGCGCACTGGCTGGCCGCCATGCTCACCGCGGAAGCGATCATCCTCGGCCTGGCCGCGCTGCTCACCGGTGTCGGCGTACTGCCGTTCGCCGGTCACGGCAGCTTCGCGACCATCGCCGTCCTGGCTATCGCCCTCGGCCTGCAGAACAGCACCGTCCGCCACTTCGGTGTCCCCGACCTGACCACCACGGTACTGACGCTCACCATCACCGGCCTGGCCGCTGACAGCAAGGTGGTCGGCGGGCCAGGCGCCAAACCGCATCGCAGGCTCGGTTCCATTGCCGCGATGCTCGTCGGCGCGGCGGCCGGTGCGGGCATCCTCCTGTGGTCCCCAACGGCAGTCATCGCGCTCGCCGCGATCTTCGCCGCTGCCGTCGCCGTCGCCTTCGCGGCTGGTGGACGAAAATCTCGAACATGTTCATATACCTGAACGTGTTCTTATGTTTGAATGATGGGCACCGACGCAACTAGGAGGAGCGTGTGGCAGGGCAGAGCCGAATCGGGTTCATCGGTCTTGGCATCATGGGCGGCCCGATGGCCGCGAATCTGGTCAAGGCCGGCTTCGACGTAACCGGCTACAACCGCAGCAGGGCCGCGGTCGACAAGCTGGTGTCGCTGGGTGGCCACGCGGGCGATTCCATCGCGGACGCCACTCGCGACGCCGAGATCGTCATCACGATGCTGCCCGACTCGCCGGACGTCGAGGCCGTCGCCCTCGGTGCCGAGGGCATCGTCGACACCGCCGGATCGGGAGCGCTCTACATCGACATGAGCACCATCGCGCCGCGCACCGCCGTGTACGTCGCGCAAGCCGCGCAGGACAAGGGAATTCGCGCCATCGACGCACCGGTGTCCGGCGGCGAACAAGGAGCCGTCGACGGCACCCTCTCGATCATGTGCGGTGGCGACGCGGCCACCGTCGAACTCGCGAAGCCGGTGCTGCGGGCACTGGGCACCACCATCGTGCACGTCGGCCCGAACGGTTCAGGCCAGACCGTCAAGGCAGCCAACCAACTCGTCGTCGCCGGCATCATCGAGTTGGTCGCGGAGGCCATCGTGTTGCTGGAGGCATCCGGCGTCAACGCGGAAGAAGGCCTGCGCGTGCTGGCCGGCGGCCTGGCCGGGAACCGGATCCTCGATCGCAAGGCGGCCAGCATGCTGGCCCGCGACTTCCGGCCCGGCTTCCGAGTCGACCTGCATCACAAGGATCTGCGGATCGGCCTTGCCCTTGCCGACCAGGTGAACGCTATCCTGCCGGTGGGCGCGATCGTCGGCCAGTTGATGGCGGCGGTGCGCGCACAGGGCGACGGCGCGTTGGACCACACCGCGCTGCTCAAGCTCGCTGAGCGATTGTCGGGGCGAGGCCAGTGACGGATCTTCGACGACGCCTCGCTGCCGGGGACGTCCTCTACGGCACTTTCCTCGGTCTCGGCTCCGGATTGGCGGCGGAAGCCTGCGCACTCGCCGAGTTCGACTGGCTGCTCGCCGACCTGGAACACGGTGCTGGCGGCGAAGGTGCCCTGATACCTCAACAACTCGCGGCCGACGCACACGGTGTGCCCATGTTGGTCCGGGTCGAATCCGACGACCGAATCCGAGCAGGCCGGGTGCTGGACGCGGGCGCCGCTGGGGTCATGTTTCCCCGGCTGGAATCCGCTGCCCAGGCCGAGGAAGCCATCCGGCACCTGCACTATCCCCCGCTCGGGGATCGCGGTGTCGCGACGTACAACCGGGCCTGCGGTTTTGGGCTGCATCCGGAAAACCTGGATACCGCAAACGACCGGATCATCGGGATCATCCAGATCGAGAACACGCGAGCGCTGGAACGGGTCGATGAGATCGCCGCCGTTCCCGGGATCGACGTGCTGTTCATCGGCCCGCGAGACCTCTCCCACGATCTCGGCGTGCCCGGCGACACCACGGCACCGATCTTTCAGGACGCCGTCAAACGGGTGCTCGCCGCGGCCGACGCGGCCGGCACCGCGGTGGGCATCCTCGCCCCGGACGCCGTCACCGCACTCCACTACGCCGACAAAGGATTCCGGTTCATCGGGATCGGCTCGGACGCCACCCTGCTGGCCCAAGCCGCCCGACACACGATCGATCTCATCACCGAGAACCGGCCTGATCGCTGACCACCCGGGACGGTTTTGTCCGGCCGGCTGACTGGGCAGTGGCGTGCGGCCCTGGCCACCCGGGCATCGCTGACGCCCTGGCGCCCGACGATCCGGTGCGCCAGACCTGCTGATTTGTGGTGTCATCGAGCCCAGTGCTACGAGCAAGCCATGCCTCTGACCAGAGTCTCCGCTGGTCAGAGGCAGAAAGTCGGGGTAGCCGGATTTGAACCGGCGGCCCCTCGCTCCCAAAGCGAGTGCGCTACCAAGCTGCGCTATACCCCGCCCGCCACCCGCTGGGTGGCGCGCGCAGGTAGCTTACCGCGAGACGCTAAGCTGTGTGCAGGCCCGGTCGCTCGGGCCTCGCGGGTGTAGCTCAATGGTAGAGCTCCAGCCTTCCAAGCTGGTCATGCGGGTTCGATTCCCGTCACCCGCTCCACTCCAAACAGCCAGGGCACAGCGGTTTCACCGTGACCTGGCCGTTCGCGTCGCTCGGTCAAACTGCCCGTCGTGCCAGTTCCGTGCCAGATTACGGGCGGCTATCCACGAACACCTGTGCGATCGCCCCCTTCACGGAGTCCCCGCACCAGCTGCTCAAGGTCCTTCGTGAAGTGATCCGACTCGCCACCATTCGGGTCCGCCCCCATACCCGGAGGCAGTGGCTCGATGTACTCGCGGACCACCATGAGCAACGACCCCTGCCACTTGGCGATCTCCGCAGGGACGGTGCCGTTCTGGGCCGGTTCGTCGATGGCAGCCGCCAGCTGCAATACAGCGTCCAGCGCATCTTGCTTGGTGACGACGCCCCGATCACTCGGGACCGACAACTCGGCCCGGTTCGCGCTGGCTGCCATCACGTGCTGCATCATCCCGTAAAGCCGGGTCTCTAGATCTGGTGTTGGACTCGTCATGTCGAAGTAACCTCCCGGACGGTGCATTGCGGATTGATCGCCCCGACACACATTGATCGCTGCCGCCAACGATTCTGTTAGCTGCGCCACAGGACCGTT
>DASYBO010000604.1:0-12731 GCA_036500685.1 Pseudonocardiaceae bacterium
CGAGGCCGCGGGCGGCTCGATCTGGCTCAACCGCCGCACGAACGCCAACGCGTCGGGCGCGCCGATCAGCCGGTCCATGCCGGCGTCCTCCCATTCGATGGAGATCGGGCCGGCGTAGCCGATGCTGTTCAGCATCCGGAAGCACTGCTCCCACGGCACATCGCCATGCCCGGTGGACACGAAGTCCCAGCCGCGCCGAGGATCGCCCCAGCCAAGGTGCGAGCCCAACCGGCCGTTGCGGCCGTCGAAGCGTTTGACCGACTCCTTGCAGTCGACGTGGTAGATGCGATCGCGGAAGTCGTAGAGGAAGCCGACCGGGTCGAGGTCCTGCCAGATGAAGTGGCTCGGGTCGAAGTTCAGGCCGAAGGCCGGGCGGTGGTCGACGGCTTGCAGCGCGCGGACCGTCGTCCAGTAGTCGTAGGCGATCTCGCTCGGGTGCACCTCGTGCGCGTAGCGGACGCCGACCTCGTCGAACACGTCCAGGATCGGGTTCCAGCGGTCGGCGAAATCGGCGAAGCCTCGGTCGATCATCTCCGGTGGGACGGGCGGGAACATGGCGACGGTGTGCCAGATCGAGGAACCGGTGAAGCCGACCACGGTGTCGACCCCGAGCTTGGCGGCGGCGCGCGCGGTGTCCTTGATCTCTTCGGCCGCGCGTCGGCGTACGCCCTCGGGCTCGCCGTCGCCCCAGATGCGCGCGGCGAGAATGCCTTGGTGGCGCTCGTCGATCGGATGGTCGCAGACGGCCTGGCTGGTCAGGTGGCAGGAGATCGTCCAACAGCCGAGGTTGTACTTGGCCAGGGTTTCGCGGAAACGGGGCAGATACTCGTCGTCGTGCAGGGCGGCCTGCACGTCGAAATGGTCGCCCCAGGTGGCGACCTCGAGGCCGTCGTAGCCCCATTCGGAGGCCAGTCGGCAAACCTCGGTGAACGGGAGGTCGGCCCACTGGCCGGTGAACAGGGTGATCGGGCGCGCCATCGATGCCTCCTGGGTCAGTTCGAACCTGGGACGGGAATGTGGGTGCCGGCGGCCTGGCCGCTCGACTGAACGGCGGCGAGAACTTGTTGGACTTGCAGGCCGTCCGCGAAGGACGGGCGCGGCTGCACGCCCTCGACGATCGCCTTGACGAAGTCGCGGACCTGGTGGGTGAACGTGTGCTCGTAGCCGATGCCGTGGCCCGGCGGCCACCACGCGTCCATGTAGGGATGGGTGGATTCGGTCGCCAGGATGCGGCGGAAGCCTGCGGTGGCCGGGTTTTCCTGTCCGTCGTAGAAGGACAGTTCGTTCATGGACTCGAAGTCGAAGGCGAGGCTGCCGGTTGAGCCGTTCACCTCGATGCGCATGCTGTTCTTGCGGCCGGTGGCGAATCGGGTCGCTTCGAACGAGCCGATCGCGCCGCCGTCGAATCGAGCGGTGAACAGGGCGAGGTCGTCGACGGTGACCGGGCCGCGTTCCTTCGGCGTTTCCGGCAATGGGCGCTCGTTGACGAACGTGTGCAGCAGCGCGCCGACCGTGGTGATGCGCTGGCCGGTGAGAAATTGGCTGAGGTCGACGATGTGCGCGCCGAGGTCGCCGAGCGCGCCCGAACCGGCTTGTTCGGCGCGGAGTCGCCAGGTGAGCGGGAAGTTCGGGTCGACAAGCCAGTCCTGGAGGTACTGGGCGCGGACCTGGCGGATCTCGCCGAGTCGGCCGGCCTCGACGAGTTGGCGGGCCAGGGCGAGCGCCGGCACGCGGCGATAGTTGAACGCGGTCATCGCGAAGCCGGAGGCTCGTTCGGCGGCGGCGACCATCGCGACCGCCTCGGCGACGGTGTTGGCCAGCGGTTTCTCGCACAGCACGTGCTTGCCCTCCTGGAGGGCGGCGATCGCGATCGCGGCGTGGCTGTCGCCGGGCGTGCAGATGTCCACGATGTCGATGTCGTCGCGGGCGACCAGGGCGCGCCAGTCGGTTTCGTAGCTCTGCCAACCGAATTTCTCGGCCGCCGCGCGGACGCGGTCCTCGGATCGACCGCAGATCGCGGTCAGTTCGAGTGGCGGAAGGTCGAAGAAATGCGGTGCCGTTCGCCAGGCCTGGGAGTGCACCGCACCCATGAAGGCGTGGCCGACCATACCGATCCGCATGTCACACCTCCTCGGGTCGGGCGCCGAGCGGAACCGGCGCGGGGCGGGCGACGTCGCTGGTGATGGTGATCGAGGTGCCGGTTTCGGCCGCCGCGAGCAGCGATTCCATGACGTCGAGGACGTGAAAGGCGAGGTCGCCGCTGGCGCGCGGTTGGCCTCCGGTGCGGATGGCGCGGGCCAGGTCGGCCAGGCCGTAGCCTCGCGCCGCGTTCGGATAACCGCCGGATTCCGGGAGATCGGCCCATGATTCGCCGCCCGCGCGGAAGATGCGGGCCTGGCCGTGGAAGCCGTTCGGGTCGGGTACGGACAGGCTGCCGCCGGTGCCGTACACCTCGATCCTGGGCAGCTGCGCGGCCCACACGTCGAAGCTCATCAGCAATGTGGACAGCGCGCCGTCCGCGTGTTCGAGCACTCCGGTCACGTGGGTGGCCACGTCGACCGGGAAGGTCCGGCCGGTGTTGGTGGTGCGGGTGGCCTGCGGGGTCGCGGACATGCCGACAACGCGACGGACCGGACCGAGCAGGTGGACCAACGCGGTCAGGTAGTACGGGCCCATGTCGAGCAGCGGGCCGCCGCCGGGTTGGTAGTAGAACTCGGGGGCCGGGTGCCAGCGTTCGTGGCCGGGGGTGGTCATGAACGCGGTCGCGGCGATCGGCCTGCCGATCTCACCGGCATCGAGCGCGGCCCGCGCGGTCTGCACTCCGGTGCCGAGCACTGTGTCGGGGGCGCAGCCAACGGCGACGCCGGCATTGGCCGCAGCGTCGAGGATCTCGCGGGCCTGTTTCTTGTTCGGTGCCAGTGGTTTCTCGCCGTAGGTGGATTTGCCGGCGGCGATCGCGGCGAGCGCGACCTCCTGGTGCGCGGCGGGGATCGTCAGGTTGAGGAGGATGTCCACGTCGTCGGCGGCGTAGAGGGCCGATGGCGAGAGTGCGCGAACGCCGGGTGGGGCAATGGCGGCAGCGCGGTCGATGTCGAGGTCGGCGACGGCGGTGAGGCGTAGATTGGTCAGGCGCGGCAACGTCTTCAGGTACTGGCCGCTGATCTGGCCGGTACCGACGATGCCGACCCTCATCGGGTCGCCCACAACAACCCCCTGATGATCATCTCGTGGGTTTCGGGTACTGCGAAATCCGGCGGGTGGTGGCCGAGCGTGGTGACGAACACCCGGCCCTCGCCCCAGTTCCTGGTCCAGGTCACCGGCATCAGCGTGCCGGCAGCGCCGGGCAGGTCCGGGTCGTCGACGTACTGGGTGACCGCGTGCACGCGCACGGTCGGGTCGACGTGCACGTAGTACTGCTCGGTGTGCACGGCGAATTCGCCGAGGCCTGCGACCAGCGGGTGCGGGACCGGTGACGCTGCGCGCACCGTGTAGTCGACGAAGCCCTTGGGGTGGTGGACGAACTGGCCGCCGGTGATCAGGTGGTAGCCGGGTTCGGCTCGGAAGGAGTCGATGATGCCGCCGTGCCAGCCCGCGAACCCGGTGCCGGCGCGGATGGCCGATGAGAGGCCGGCGAGCTGTTCGCCGGTGATCGTGCCCATGGTCCAGCACTGGACGATGAGATCGCTGCTGTTGAGCAGATCCGCGTCGAGGTAACTGTCCATTGTCTCCGACAAGGTCACCTGGTAGTCGCGGGCGCGGAGCTCGGCGGCGTAGCGGTCGGTCGCCTCGACCGGGAAGTGGCCTTCCCAGCCGCCGCGCACGACGAGCGCGGTCCTACTGGTCATCTGCGGGCCTCCACTGGTGGGCCGGGGTGAACTCGAGCAGTTCGCGAGCGCGGATGGCGTCGAACGGTGTGCTGAAACCGGGCAGGTCGGCGTCGATGCGGGTGGTGGGGTGGTATCTGGCCAGTAGCTCCCGGGTGGGGATGACGGATGTGGTGTCCGGCGCGACCACGTTGACCACGTGATTGCCGGGCGGGGCGGACGCGGTGAGCGCGGCGGCGATGGCACCGGCCGCGTCGCGCGTGTCCAGCCAGCCCCAGAGGGCGACGCGTTCGGGGGCGGGATCGTCGCGGACGCCGGCGATGTGGCGGCGCATGCGTTCGCCCGTACCGAGGAACGGGAAGCGCAGGCTGATGATCGTCGCGTCGAACCGGCGGGCCGCCGTGTCGGCGATCAGTTCGCCGAGGTACTTGGACAGGCCGTAGGTGTCCTCGCCGAGGTAGGGATGATCCTCGGTGATCGGCACGAACTCGGGCGACACGTCGCGGCGCGCCCAGGCGATGCCGAGCGCGGACAGGCTGGAGATGTACACGATCCGCTTGATGCCGGCGCGGCCGGCCGCGTAGAGGACGCGATAGGCGGCGGCCACGTTGTTGGTGAACACCTCGTCCTCGGTGCCCGCGCCGGGCGATGGCAGCGCGGCGGCGTGCACGACCGCGTCGAGGCCGGTCATCAGCTCGGCGAGGGTGTCGTCATCGCGCAGGTCGCCGATGACGACCTCGTCGGCAGGGCCGGGCACGTCGACCCGGTCGTGGGCCCGGACGACATGGCCCTCCTTGTGCAGCCGCTCGACGGTTTCTCGTCCGAGTCCGCCACCGGCTCCGGTCACCAACACCCGCATGCTCATCAACCCTTCACCGCGCCCTGCAAGCCGTTCACAAAGTACCGCTGCAGGATGACGAAGAGGATCACCACCGGGATGACGATGATCAGCGATGCGGCCATCAGCACGTTCTGCTGCGGGGCGAGGGTCGAGTTCAGGTTCTGGAGGGCGATCGGCAGCGTGAAGGTCGACGGGTCGTTCAGCGAGACCCTGGTAAGTACATACTCGTTCCAGGTCGGAATGGCCGTGAGCAGGGCGATCGTGGTCAATGCCGGCCGGCAGGTAGGCAGGTAGATGGAGAGGAACGTGCGCAGTTCGCCCGCGCCGTCGCAGCGGGCCGACTCGCGCAGTTCGGTCGGAACCGCGCGGAAGTTGCTGGTCATGACCAGCACGGACAGCGGCGCGGTGCCGTTGATGAACGGCAGGACGATGCCGAGATGGGTGCCGAGGATGCCGAGTTTGCTCTGCAGGATCACGATCGGCAGCAGCATGGTGATGCCCGGCACGAACAGCAGCGCCAGGAACAGGCCATAGAGCAGCTTGCGACCGGGGAAGTCGAGCACGCCGAAGGCGTAGCCGGCCAGCGAGTAGATCACCAGCACGCCGAGCGTGGTGAAACCGGTGACTTCGAGGCTGTTGGTGAAGTAACTGAAGAAGTGCAGCTCAGTCCAGGTGTGCGCGAGCGTGGCCAGGGTCGGCTGTTGCGGGATCAGGTGGCCGTCGAGCCGGATCTCCTGGTTGTTCTTCAGCGCCCCGGACACCATCAGCGCGAACGGATAGAGGCTGATCAGCGCGTAGATCACCAGGATCAGGTAGGTGATCACGCGGGGTGAGAAGCGCTTGCGGCGGGTTCGGGTGGGCGCGGCTTCCCGTGTGGTTTCCGCCGGGAGCAGGACGCTGGTCATGCGCGGCTCCGCAGCACTCGTAGGTTGAGCGCGGCCAGCAGCAACGCCACCACGAACAAGATCCAGCCCAGCGCGCTGGCCAGGCCGAGAGTCGAGCCGAGGTTGGCGGCGAAGGCGAGCTTGTAGGACTCGAGGCCGAGCACGGTGGTGTCGGTGCCGGGCCCG
Organism: Pseudonocardiaceae bacterium; assembly: GCA_036500685.1. Classification (GTDB taxonomy): domain Bacteria; phylum Actinomycetota; class Actinomycetes; order Mycobacteriales; family Pseudonocardiaceae; genus CAJCJE01. The sequence goes on from DASYBO010000604.1 coordinate 5,736, forward strand.
CCGTTGGTCATGATCAGGAAGATCTGGAAGCCCTGGAGGGCGTCGCGGACGTTGAGCATGATCACGGCCGCGGTGATCGGGCGCATCAGCGGCCAGATGATCGCGGTCATCGTGCGCAGGTTGCTCGCGCCGTCGACCCTGGCCGCATCCAGCACGGTGCCGTCGATGGCTTGCAGTCCGGTGAGGTAGAGCAGGATGCCGACCGGAATCGCGCCCCAGCACATCACCACGATCAACGTGGGCAGCGCCGTCGCCGGGTTGCCGAGGAACCCCTGCGGCTGGGTGAGCGTGCCGAGGCCGAGGTGGCTGAGGATGAAGTTGAGCGACCCGTCCGGCTGCAACACGTACGTCCACGCGTAGAACACGGCGATGCCGGCGGTCACGTAGGGCAGGAAGAAGACGGTGCGAAACGTGGTGCGCAGCAACCGGATCCGGTTCAGCGCGAACGCCAGCGGGAAGCTGATCAACGCCGTGATCAGCGGCACGGCGATGATCGCGGCCAACGTGTTGAGGGCCGCGTTGCGGACCAGGGGTGCGTAGACCGGGTCGCGGTAGAGCAGGTCGAGGTAGTTGCCGAAGCCGACCCAGCTCCACGTCGGCGTGAAACCGTTCCACCGCGCGAAGCTCAACGCGAAGCCGTAGCCGATGGTGTAGAGGCCCATCACCGCGAACAGCACGAGGGCGGGTGCCACGAACGCGTAGCCTGTGATCGCTTCCCGAAGCCGCCTGCGCCTGCGCAGCGCAGGCGGCCGCAGAACGTGCGCTGCCACGGGCTATTTCCAGCCGTCGATGTTGTAGGCGCCGAGCTGGCTGTTCACCGTGGCCGAGTTGGCCTGGTTCAACGGCGACATCTTGATCACGATGTCCCCGGCCTTCTGCTGGTCCCAGGTCGGGCTCTGGAACGCGGACTGGGTCGGGTTGAACGCGCTGTCCCCGGCGCCGAACACGGACTCCAGCGAACTCAGGTACGGGCCGACGTCCTTGGTCGCGTTCGCGCCGAGGTCGGTGCCGGGCAGGTCGAACGAGGTCCGCGCGAACTTGCCGGCCTGCTCCTGGGTGGTCAGGAAGTTGAGCCACTGCAACGCGGCCGAGGAGTTCTTGGTCTGCGTGGTGATGGCAAGGCCGGTCAACGCGATCGGGGCGAGCTTGAACGCGCTGCCGAGCGCGCCGTTCGCTGCCGGCGGCAGGCCGAACGCGACGATGTTGTTCGGATCCATGCCGTCTTGTTGCAGCGAGGCCATGGTGAACGTGCCGCCGATGTCGAAGGCCGACTTGCCTTGGGCAAAGCCGAGATCCGCGTTGTCGATGGTCAACGTCTGCGCACCGGGCGACCAGTACGGGGTGATCTGGTTGTACAGGTCGAGCACCTGCTGGCCGGCCGGGCTGCCCCAGTCCTGCGTGCGGTCCTTGCCGAACAGCGCCTCGTACTTGGCCTTGCCGAGATCGCTGTACGCCAACGGTTCCATCAGCCAGTCAAGGCCGGTCGACGAGTCGGACAGGCCGAGGTTGATGCCACCGCCGGTCGGATCCTTCGCCGTGGTCGCCTTCAACCAGGCGATCAGGTCCTCCCAGGTCTTCGGGATCGAGTTCGGGTCGAGTCCGGCTGCTTGCAGCTTTGCCTTGTTCGCGTAGATCACGCCGAACGTGCCGGCGGTGAACGGAATGCTGAGCAACTGGCCGGTTTTCACGCCGTCGTGGGTGGACTTCGGGTTGAGCGACGCCTGGTAGATCTGCGGGGTGACAAGGCCCGCGTCGGCGGTTCCGTTGAGGAATCGGGCTTTCCAGGCGCGGTCGATAGACGGCGCGAGGTCGGTGAGCAGGCCTGCCGCGCCGAAGGTGAAGTCCTCGCCCGCCGCGTGCACCTCCATCACGTCGGGCAGGCCGTGCGTTGCCGCCGCGCTCTGCACCTTGCTGGTGTACGTGTCGTCCGGCGTGTACGCGGTGATGTCAACGGAAATGCCCGTCTTCGCCTTGAACGCCGCGGCGGCGTCCTGCAAGGCTTTGACATGTGTTTGCTTGAACGTCCACATGGTCAAGGTGGTGCCCGATGCCGACGAGCCGCCACCGCAGCCCGCAAGCAGAGCCAGTCCAGCAGTAGTCGCCGCCACCAGCGATAACAGTCGTTTTCCTCGTCGGAACATGGGTATGCGACCCTCCTTGCCGTTCGGGTCGACCTCGGCCGCTGCCACCCGAGTCGAGTGACGTTGACCATAATTCGCGCAGTTTTAACATGTCAATAGCGCGAATTAGCATGTTAAAGTCTCCGGCATGGCGGACGAATCCGGTGACGCACAGCTACCGCTCTACCAGCAGGTGAAGCAGGTACTGCTGGCCGAAATCGCCGCTGGCGACTACGCGCCGGGGCGCCCGTTCGTCACCCAGCGGGAGATCTGCGAGCGGTTCAACGTGAGCCACGCGACCGCGGTGCGGGCCCTGTCCGACCTGGCCAACGAGGGCTACGTGGTGCGTCGGCGCGGGCAGGGCACGTTCGTCGCGGACCAGCCGCCGACCGGGCCGAGCAGGCCCGACCGGACCATCGCCTGTGTGCTGCAACGGCAGGGGCCGCATGTCGGCCAGATCCTGGCCGGGGTCGAGGAGGTGTGCGCCGAACTGGGTTACCGGTTGTTCCTCAACCACTGCGAGGACGACCCAGCCAGGGAGGAACGCGCGCTGCTCAATGCGTTGGCGCACAACGTGGACGGCATCATCGTCTACCCGACCGAGGGCACTGCGGTGCTCGAACCGTACCTGCGCGCGAGTCGCGCTCGGGTGCCGTTGGTGATGGTCGACCGGTTCCGGCCGGACCTGGCCACCGACGCGGTCGTCGCGGACAACCTGGCTGCCGGCCGGGAACTGACCTCGGCGCTGATCGACGCCGGCCATCGACGGATCGCGACGCTGTGGGAGGAGACCGAGGCGAGCAGCGTCCGCGACCGGCTGGCAGGCCATGTGGAAGCCTTACGCTCGCACGGCATCCAGGTCCGCCAGGACCTGACCGTGCTGCGCCACTACCGCAGCCAACCGGATACCGACCGCCGCACCCTCCTGACCGACCTGCTCGGCGGTCCCGAACCGCCGACGGTCCTGTTGTGCGCCAACGGTTATGTGCTCGCGACGGCCGCCGCCGACCTGCTGGCGCTTGGCTACGAGATCCCCGGCGACATCGACCTGGCCGGGATGGACGACGCGGGCCCGTTCGACGTGCTGCCGCTGACCGCTGCCGCGATCTCGTTGCCATCGCGGGACATGGGGCGGCGCAGCATGCGCATGTTGCACCAGCGGATCACCGATCCGGGCGGCACGGCCGGGCCGGAACTGGTGGTGCTGCCGGTCCGGGTGCAGACGCGCGAGTCCTCGCTCGGTCATCTGCGGGTGGTCGGGGCGCCTCGTGACTGACGAGTTGCTGGACGCGTCCGGCGCGCTGCCTGCGGCGATGCCGCCGTGGCCGTCCAGGGACGACGTACGGATCGTGGGGGTGCGCGCGATCGTCACCGCGCCGGAACGGGTTCCGCTCGTGGTCGTGCGGGTGGACACCTCAGAGCCCGGCCTCTACGGGCTTGGCTGCGCCACGTTCACCCAGCGCTACGCGGCCGTGGCCGCCGCGGTCACCGAACACGTCGCCCCGCTGGTGATCGGCCGCTCGCCCGCCGACATCGAGGACATCACCCGGCTGATCCACTACTCGTCGTACTGGCGACAGGGGCCGGTGTTGAACAACGCGCTGTCCGGGATCGACCAGGCGCTGTGGGACATCGCAGGCAAGCGCGCGAACATGCCGGTCTACGAACTGCTCGGCGGGCGCAGTCGGGCCGCCGTCGAGGTGTACTCGCACGCGGCCGGCGCGACCGTCGACGAGACGCTGGCCCAAGCCGAGGAGTTGATCGCGGCAGGTTATCGCAACGTCCGGTTACAGGTCGGCGGCCCTGGCCTCGGCAACTACGGCGCGCCGGGCACCCGCAACGGCTATCCGCGCTCGCCGCATCCGGATGGCTGGGACGCCGAGCAGTACCTGCGCGTGACACCGGCGTTGTTCGCGGCGGCGCGGGAGCGGTTGGGCGAACAGGTGAACCTCATGCACGACGTGCACAGCAGGCTCACCCCGAAGCAGGCGGTGATCCTGGCCAGGTCGCTCGAACCGTATCGACTGTCCTTTTTAGAGGATGTGGTCGCGCCGGAATTCTACGACCGGCTGCCCGAAGTACGCGCGGCGGCGCCGATCCCGATCGCGGTCGGCGAGCAGGTCTCCTCGGTGACCGACGCGGCTCGGCTGATCCGCGATGGCGGCGTCGATCTGCTGCGGTTGCACACCTCGGCGGTCGGCGGCCTCACCCCGACCCGCAAACTCGTCGCGCTGGCCGAACTGTCCGGGGTGCGCACCGCGTTCCACTCCCCCGCCGACGTGTCGCCGGTCGGGGTCGCCGCGAATCTGGCGCTGGACATCGCAACCCCGGCCTTCGGCTACCAGGAGTCGCACGATTACAACGGCGCCACCCATGAGGTCTTTCCCGGCACGCCGGTCGTTCGCGATGGCTACCTGTACCCGTCGACGGCGCCGGGCTGGGGCGTTGACCTGGACGAGCGGGCAGCGGCAGCCCACCCGCCGGTGAAGTTCCTGCACGAGAACTGGGCCGCGCAGGTGCGCAGGCCGGACGGTGGTCTGGAAGCCCCGTGACGTCGGCTTGCTAGCATGCTAGCATTCTAGCCGTGGGCGACGAGGACGTTAAACAGTTCAACGTGTACCTGCCGATCGGGCTGATCAAGCAGGTCAAATACCGCGCCATCGAGACGGGCACGTCCCTGTCGGCGCTGGTGGCCGACGCGCTGCGCACCTACCTCGACAACGAACGGAAGGAAGACTGACATGGCGACCGAGGGCATCGAGACCGTGTTCCTGACGACGCACAACTGGGGGAAAGCCGCGAAGTTCTTCCAGTCGCTCGGCTACGAGCTGGAGTTCGAGACCGATCACAGCTCGGGCCAACTCCGCAACAGCACCGGACCGTCCGTGTTCATCGCGGAGGTACCGGAAAGCGATGCGCCTGCGATGCAACTGGTACTGAAGGTGGCCGATGCGGACAAGGTCGACCTCGACCCGTCGGTCGAGGTGGTCAAGCCGTTCGCGGACACGCATTTCGGAACTAGGGAAATGGTCGTGCGTGATCCGGACGGCCGGGACTGGAGCCTGCAGGCTCCTGCGAAGCCGTGACCGAGCCGGAGCACACCGGTGCGCGGGTCGCGTTGTGGCGCGCACTGCATGTGCGGGTCGATGCGCCGCCGCACGTGTTCGACGATGAAGTCGGGTTGCGGCTGATCGATCCGCCCGAGGACTGGACCGAGCGGCCGGACATGGACATCACGTTCACCAGGGGCATGCGAGCCGGGGTCGCGGCGCGGGCGCGGTTCATCGAGGACCTGGTGATCGAACAGGGTGTCGGGCAGTACGTGCTGCTCGGCGCCGGGCTGGACACGTTCGCGCAGCGACGCACCGACGTCGACGGCGTACGGGTCTTCGAGGTCGACCAGCCCGCCGCACAGGACTGGAAACGGGCGCGGCTGGTCGAACTCGGCTACGGCGTGCCGGACCGGCTCAGCCTGGTGCCGGTGGATTTCGAGGCGGGCGAGGACTGGCTGACCGAACTCCTCCGCGCCGGCTTCGACCCGGCGTGTCCTGCGGTCGTGGCGTCGACCGGGGTGAGCATGTACCTGAGCACCGAGGCCAACCTGGCCACGCTGCGCCAGGCCGCCACGCTCGCGCCGGGCAGCACCCTGGCGATGACCTTCCAACTGCCGCTGGACCTGCTGGCCGAACAGGACCGGCCGCTGCGGGAGCTGGCCGAGCGCGGCGCGCGGGGTTCGGGTACGCCGTTCATCAGTTTCTATTCGCCCGCCGACATGGTGGAACTGGCCGCACAGGCCGGTTTCCGCACCGCGCGACATGTGTCCTCAGTGGACATCGCGGAGCGGTACTTCGCGCATCGTGAGGACGGGCTGCGCCCGTTGACCGGCGAGGACTTCCTGGTCGCCACTACCTGATCAGGGCCAGGATCTCCTCGGCGACGATGGCGGGCGCCTCGTAAACAGGCGTATGACCGGTCTCGACAAGGCGTAGCCGCGAACCGGGAATGTCCGCGGCGAGTTCGTAGGCCCGCTCGACGGTGCGCGCCTTGTCCAGCACGCCATGCACGATGGTGACGGGGCAGTGCAGTTGGGCCAGCCGGGGGGTCAGGTCGAGGTCGCGTTGGCTGCGCAGCACGTCCAGCGCGGCCTCGGCCGGCACCGTGGCCGCGTAGGCGAGCAGTTCGGCTCGGTCGGCCGGATCCAGCGGCGTCGCGAATGAGCGATCGAGCACAGCTGCGTGCAGAGCTGGACCCCAGTCGGTGACCATCGCGGCTAGGGTCCGGTCGACGTCGCCGTGTCCGCGCATGTGCGCCCCGGTGTTCACCAGTACCAGGGCGCGCACCTGGTCCGGATGCGCCAACGCCAACTGGAGCGCGATGGCGCCTCCGGTCGAGTGGCCGAGCACCAGCGCGGGCTCGGCGATCCGCGCGGCGATCCGATCCGCGACCGTGGCGATGTCCCACGGTCCGGGTTCGGTCAGCCAGGACACCGGATCGACCTCGACCTCGCCCGCCAACTCCTCGGCGAGGCGCCGGAACACGCTGGGCGCGCACAGCGTGCCGGGGACCGCAACTACCTCCATTTTGTTTGGGGCAGGTCGAAGACGCCGGTGATGGTGTCCATCTTGGTGCCCGGCGGCGGCAGCGTCGGCAACGAGTTGTTGCTGCCCTTCAGCCACACGTCGAAGTCCGGGTTGCCGCCGGAGTAGCTGGTATTCAGCACCAGATGGTCCCGCCCGCGGCGACCTGGCTACCGAGAATCTGCAGCATCGAGCCGGACGAGTGCAGATCGAACGGAGTGATATTGAGCGCTGAGTCGCCCATCAGCGGGGCCTCGACCGAATCCACCGAGAACTGATCCCCGACCCCGACACCACGC
>DASYBO010000605.1:0-41096 GCA_036500685.1 Pseudonocardiaceae bacterium
GCGCGCATGATCGAACCGAGCGCGTCGAAGTCATAGTCCAATGTGGCCAGTCGAGTCCTTGTCGCCGCCGCGAGCATCAGGTGTTCGTTGCCGGCATAGGCGACGCGAGCCGGGAACGCCGGAGTGACATCTGTTCGCTGCCAACGCAATGCGCGCAACGTGTCCATGATCTCGGCCTCCGTCGCCGGCCGCGAGTACGGTGCGACGCTGGTCAGCGTCGCGGTACCTGGCGCGGTTTCGATGGTGACATCGCCGGTGTTGGTACGGAAAACCAGTGACCCTGCCCCGATTCGCTCGGCAAGCGCGACCGAGGTCGCGATCGTCGCGTGGCCGCAGAAGTCCACTTCGGCCAGTGGGCTGAAGTACCGCACCCGGTAGGCTCGGTCAGCGGTGCGGGTGAGGAAGGCGGTCTCCGAGTAGCCGACCTCCTTGGCGATCCGCTGCATGTCGGTATCGCTCAGTTCGCTCGCGTCGAGGACGACGCCGGCCGGGTTGCCGCCGGCCGGATCGGTGCTGAACGCGGTGTAGCGCAGTGCTTCGGTGGTCATGGCATCAATGCTGGCATCATTCGCCGATCGAATCCAACGATGAATCTCGATACCGAGTATCGGGATTACCGATAGCATTGCCGGGTGGACACCAGAGTGCTCGGCACGTTCATCGCACTGGCCAGAACCGGCAGCTTCACCTCGGCGGCGGCTGAGCTGCACCTAGCCCAGTCGACGGTGACCGCACACATCCAGGCGCTGGAAAAGGAACTCCGGCTGCGCCTTGTCGACCGGCTTCCCGGCGGCGCCGTGCTGACCGACGCGGGCCGCCGCGTTCTGGACAAGGCGACCCTCGTACTCGACGCCGAGGCCGCGCTGCGCGGCGAGCCCGAGGGGACCGGACCGATCGAGGGCACGGTGCGGATCGGCGCGCCGGAATCCCTGTGCGGCCAACTACTCCCGCCGGTCGTCGCCGCATTGCAGCGCCGCCATCCCGGCGTCGAGGTCACCCTGACCCCGACCGGCACGACGGCCGCGATCGACGCGCTGCGCGCGGGTGCGCTCTCGCTCGCGTTGCTCATCGAGCCGTCGGTCGACGCGGCCGATCTCGTCCTCGACCGGCTCGGCACCCTCGAACTCGCTTTCGTGTCCGACCGCCGCGAACCGGTGACCGCGCGGTCCTGGGCCGAACTGGCGCGGTGGCGGTGGTTCCTGTTGGAGGAGGGCTGCGCGTACAGCGACGAGGTCGCGCGCAACCTGCCCGGAGTGCGCGCGACGCGGCTGGGCAGTGTCGAGGCGGCAAGGGCCTGCGTCGCGGCCGGTCTCGGCCTTGGCGTGCTGCCGAGCTTCGCGGTCGACGAACGCCGCCTCGCGCGGTTTGCCGCGCCGTCGATCCCCGAACCGGGCCTGCTGCTCGCCCGGCATGCCCGCCGCTCGGTCGGCCGGGCGCTGCGGGTGGTCACCGAGGAGATCACACGCGGCGCCGCGAAACTGCTCAGCTGAACGCGGTCAACGTGGTCAGCGCCCGCAATGTGGCGAGGCCGCGCCATTCCGGTTCAACGGCCGGGGTCCACATCAGGTGGTGCACCGACCAGCCGCCGTCTTCCGCCTGGCCTGCCGCGAGATGCGCGAGCGCGATACGCCACTCCTCCGCGCTGAACCAGCGCGCGGCCAACGAATCCGGGGTTGGCGCGTAGTCGTTGGCCAGCATGTACTCGCCGGGGGCGTAGCCGGGCGAGAGCAGCGCGTCCTCCGGGTGGGCCGGGTCGAGCAGAACGAGGCGCCGGTCGCGGACGAGTTCGCCGAGGCGTTCGGCTCGGGTTTCGGCGCGGGCGCGATCGGGCGCGGCATCGAGGAACGGGATCACGTTGATGATCTCGTACGGGTGGGTGTCCTCGATCTTGTCGATCCGCGCCCAACAGAATTCGCTCGCCGCGCTCAGCCACGGGTGCTCGACGCCTGCGGTGTGCAGTTGGGCGACGATGTTGGCGGTCGGGATCAGCGAACCCGTCGGCTCGTCTTCCACCACCCACCAGGGTGCGCGCGGGGCGTCGCCGATGCTCGGGTGCACAGCAGGGAGTCCGTTGTCCGCGCAGGTCACCGAGGCCAGGTAGGCGATGATCAGCGCGGCCGTTGCCGGGGTGAGGCGGCCGATCTCGGTGAGCACACGCAGCGCGAGGTCGACGTGCAGCGGCTGGCCGGCCGGGCCGCGGCCGTCCGGTTCGAGGGCGTAGCCGTAGCCGCCGTCCGGGGTAGCGTAAGCGGACAGCGCGGCGAGAACGCCGTCCGGGTCGGGCGCGACGAACAGGTGCCGGAATCGGCGATATTCCAGGACCCGCGCGGTCACCGCCATGAACCGCGCGGCGTCTTCGAAACGATCAATGGCCATGTCAGAGACGGTAGGTCACCGGTTCGGGTGCCGTCTTGAACGAATCGGACGAGGTATCGTGGCGATAGCGCACCGATATTGGGAGAGCAAGATGCCAAATCCAAGACCGCCGGCCGACCTGCTCGTGGAAGCCCTCGAACATCTCTCCGCCGACGAGCGCAAACAGGTCACTGCCTGGGTTCTCACCCGCGTGACCAGGCAATACGCCAGCTGGATGAGTCGGGAGGGCGGGACGACCACCCCGCCCGCGCGGCGCCTGCCCTACGCCACCTACTCCCACGACGCCCCGGTCCCCGACGCGGTGTTGTTCGCGGGCAACACCCTGAAGGGCGACTACCAGGTGGTGCCGGTGCGGCTGCCGGCCGAGCAGCACGCGCAGCTGCGCGACTGGTGTGCCGAGAACGGCTTCGCCATGGCCACCGTGATCCGCGGCCTGCTGACCCGGTTCCTGGCGGGCCAGGAAGGCGAACCGCAGGACTAGTGTCCGATCAGGACGGTGCGGTGCACGAAGTCGGTGAGGTCGGCAAGGACCTTGGCCGAGTTGGTCTCGTTGAACACCTCGTGCCGCGCGCCGGGGTAGATGACCTCCTCGAACTTCAGCCCCCTTATCCGGTCCATCCCGGTCCTGGTCTCCACCATCGGCACCAGTTGGTCCTCCTCGCCGTGCAGCCACAGCGCGGGCAGGTCGTCGCCGAGCGGATGGTCGAAGTCGATCGTGCGCAGGCACTCGTCCAGCGCCAGCAGGGTTTCCCGGTGGAACGGGCCGTGCCAGACCAGCGGGTCGGCAACATAGGCGGCGCCGACGGCGGGATCGCGGGAGAGTACCGAGGGGTCGATCGGATCGGCCGGCAGCTCGTCGAGTTCGAGCAGATCAAGGCCGGGCCAGTTGCCCAGCACCGGACCGGACAGCACCAGCGCGGCCAGGTCGGCCGGGAAGCGCTGGGCGTAGCGGGCCGCGATCATCCCGCCCATTGAATGTCCGATCAGGACAGTCGGCAGGCTCGGGAACTCGGCCTTGGCGTAGCCGAGGACACGGTGTTCGTCGTCGACGACCGGTTCGAAGTCGGCGACCAGCGCCCGCTCGCCCGCCGAGCGGCCGTGCCCGGCATGGTCGTGGCCGAACACCACCGCGCCCGCCGCGACAAGAGCGTCCGCGACGTGTTGATACCGGCCGATGTGTTCGCCGTAGCCGTGCACGAGCACGGCGAGCCAACTGGCGGTCGGATTGGGCCAGGTGCGACCGACGAGGGCGCCGGCGTGACCGGACAACGACCATTCCAGTGGTTCGACCATGGGTTCAGCTCAACACAACGGGCCCGGCTCACCAACCTCGGGGCAGCGCGACCATGCCGGCCACCGGCGCGGTCCACTCGTAGGTCCAGCACACGGCGTCCTCCGCGAGAACGGCGCGCACCCGCCGGTACTCGCCGCCCTCGTACTCGTCCAGCACCGCGAAGGCCTCGGCAGGCGAGCGCAGCGTGAGCAGATAGCCGGGCACCGGATCGGTACCGGTCAGGCGTAGCGCGGGCCAGCCGAGCCCGGTGTCGTACAGGGCGCCGGTCAGCTCGGCTTTGGTCGGCTCGGAAACGCACCAGGGCGCTGCGATGTCCCATGCGGCGCCGGTGGGTTGCAGGGTGCCGTAGACGAACACCGTGGCAGGCCAGTCGTCCACTCGCGGCGCGCCGGTGACCGTGGTGGCGTCGAGTCCGTCCGGGCCGGGTTCGCCGATCAGGCCGATCGCGTCGGCCTGCGCGACCTCCGCGCACGGCACTGGCGCCCCGTCGACGAGCAACGGCATGCGGATTTCGCTCGCGCCGACGTAGGCGTAGATGTCCGGCAGCAGCACGCCGTCCTCGGTGCGGATCTCGCCGGTGCGCAGCCGCGCGAGGCGGTAGCGCTCGCCGCGCCCCTCGCACCGGTCCAGCACCTCGACCTGGTCCGGCGTGGCCAGCCACACCGCGTGCGTCTCCCGTCGGCCGGGCGCGGCCGCGAGCGTCGCGGGCCGCTGGCCGTCCCGGACGCGCAACGCGGCCGCCCACACCGCGCTCAGGCCCGTGCAGTGCGCGCGCAGCACCGTGACCGGGCCGGCGAGGCCGAGTTCGTGCCGGAGCCAGGTGATCTTCGAAGGACACGCGTTCGAGCCGTAGGCGAGCACCGGGATGCCCGTCGACAGTGCCTGACGTGGCGAGCGCAGCGCGGAACCGTGTCCGTCCAGATGCACGAAGGAGACGTCCGGGCGGGCGCCCGGATACGGGTCGGCCGGGTAGTCGGCGTCCGAGAACATCAGGAGCCAGCCTAGGACAGAGATGCGGACGGGCCCGTGGCGATGCGCGTCGACACGGACCCGGCCGACTCTGGGTGGCCGGTGATCCTAGCTCTGGTATGCGACCCAAACCCCGATCACCGGTCACCCATAGCTGCGGGAGCGTAGCCCGTGGCGATCAATTGGCCATCCGCCGGGTGGGTGGTTGACCACTTTCGGTGGCGATCTGGTGGGCAATCCAACGTTCGGACGCGGTCACCAGCCGCCATTCGGGCGATATTCCCAGATCCTCAGGAAGTGGCTCCCTGTGCCGGCGGGAGGGGCATGCCGTGGGCCGTGATGATGTACGCGACGCCGCCGGGGCCGCCGCCGACGTTGCCGTCGGGCAGCATCCGCTCGGTGCGCAGCCACACCGTTTCGAACTGGTGGCGGTTGTAGATGTTGCGCACCGCCGCGTCGCCGTTGGAAGCGGGGTCGTTGGTGACCACGTCGCCGTCCTTGGTGAACCCGACCACGACCATCAGGTGACCGTCGGTGCTGTAGTTCGACCCGGTCAGCTCGCTCGCCTCGAACGACACCGAGGTGACCACCGGGATGCCGCGCCTGATGTAGGACTCCATCTCGTCGAGCGAGTGCAGCCGCGTCACGTGCGCGTCGAGGCCGTACTCGGCGGCATAGGCGTTGTTGAACGGCCAGTTGCCGGTGCCGTGGTAGTCGTAGTCGTAGGTGCCGCGCGCGGCCTGGTCCACCTGCGGGTCGGCGTAGCTCGGGTCGATCCAGGACATCTGGGCCTTGGTCGGGCTCTTGCCCCAGTAGGCGACCACCATCGAGGTGGAGGTCGGGCTGCACCAGGCCTCGCCGCCGCCGTCGTACTGCGGGTACTGGCCTTCGTGGATGTTCTGTGAATACGCGGGCACCGGCAGCGTGATCCCCTCGGCGCCACCGAGCGGACTGGCCGGCACGGTGAACCGGTCCGGGATGGCAGAGGTCATCGCGCCGACCATCGAAACCGTCGGCGTGGCTTTGCTGCCCTGCGCGCGGTAGAGGGTGACCCGCAGTTGGTAGGAGGTCAGGGTGACCGGCGCGTGCGACTGGAAGGTGTCCACGTCCACCTCGCCGTTGGTGTCCGACTGGTTCGGCACGCTGGTTCGGTGGATGTCGGCGTCGCCGGAGGCCCAGCGGCCCATCACGTACCAGCCGGTCCGCGCGCCCGCGTTGGTGGTGCCCTGCATCTCCACCTGTAGCCAGGTGCCGGCCGGGGTGGTCGCGTTCCACGACGAGATCAGCTGCGTCGCGCCGAAGCCCTGGCGATAGGTGGGGGACAGCCAGGTCGCGTAGTCGTAGGGCTTGGTGGTGCCCAGGGTCGGGTCGGTGTAGTCGATCGTGCCGACCGGCTTGTTGATCACCAGGCCGCCCAGGTCGGGCCGGGTCCCGTCGAACTGGCCGGACAGGAAGGCCAGCGGGCCGCGCCACTGGTGGAAACTGATCGGTGCGTTGTTCGGATCGTTCGCACCGGCCGGTGCGGCATTCGCCGGTGCGAGCGAGAAGGCGAGCGCGGCGCCCGCGAGTAAGGCCAGCACGATTCGGGTTTTCCGCAGCTTCATCGGCACTCCCTGGTCTCCTGGACGCGGTTGTCGGAGATTTTCATGCTGAGCAATCAGTTTGTAAACCGCTGTCTGGTGGATGGAGGCCGGTCTCCACCCACGAACCCGGTTTTCCACCCACGCTCAACCTCAGGACTGATCACGGCGCGGCCCGTTGGCGAGACGCTGACCTGGCGAAAAACAGAATCGGTCGGCGATATGGGGAAGTGCGGAACATGAGCAGTCAGGTCAAGGCGGCAACCAACCAACTACGCGGACTGGTCAGGATCGCGCCGATGCTCATCGGCTACGTCGCGGTGCCCTACCTGATCTACGCGGTACTGAGCCACAACGGCTTCTCCACCATGACCGCGCTGACCGCGAGCGCGATACCGCCGGTGGCGTTCACCCTGTTCACCGCGCTGCGCAAGCACCGCATCGACGCGCTGGGCGTGATCTCGCTGTTCACCATCGTGATCGCGATCGGCACGTCCACACTGACCGGCAACGCTCGGTTCATGCTGGCCAAGGACGGGCTGTTTCCGCTGGTCCTCGGCCTGGCCATGCTGATCTCGCTGCTGCTCGGCAAACCGCTGATCTTCTACGTGATCCGTCGAGTGTTCGGTGTGGACAATCCGGCCGTTGTGGACCGGCTGGACCGGGCGTGGCGGCACGAGGGGTATCGCCACGAGGTCCGCCGCTATACCGCGATCGCCGGCGTCGTGCTGCTGGCCATGGTCGTCGCCGAGGTCAGCGGTGCGTTCACGCTGCCGATCGGGTTCGCGCTGCCCGCGCTGAACGTGCTGCAGCTCGTGGTCTCGGGCGCGCTGGTCATCGGCATCCGGGTCGCGCTGCGCAAGAGCATGCAGCACTACGCCGAGGCCTGATCCTCCTCAGGAGTGCAGGGAAAGGCCCTTCAGAGCCCGGTCGACCGCATTGCGGGCGCCGTGCACCGCGATCCCGACCAGGGGCAGTTTCTCGGTCGGGACCGCACGCACGGTGGCCCGGTTGTCCATGTCGTTGCCGGTTGCGAACATCTCCTCGATGTAGACGCCCACGGCCAGACCTCGGCTCAGCGCGGCCCGGTGCGCATTGCGCAGGCCCTCCGCGTCGGCCGCGTACACGAGCACCGGATGGCCGAACATCGGCAGGTAGTCGATGCCGTCGGCGTCTTCGTAGTCCGCGCCGACCAGTTCGCCGAAGCGCGCGGCGATGCCGCTGGCCAGGAAGGCCGTCACGTTCAGCTTCTGCCAGGCGGCAAGGTCCTCGCGCAGTACGACGGCGATCTTGGGCACGGGATTCGGGCTGGTCATGCCCGTAGTCTCGTCGGGTCCGACCCCGCCGTCTTGAACGCTGGTGCGGGCGCACAATGGAACCTGTGGACTGGGCGAGTTACTGGCGGTCGCCGGCCGATCCGGTCGAGGCCATGCACGCGCACTTCGAGCGGCACGTCTATCACCGGCACAGCCACGACAGCTACTCCTTCGGTGTGACCGAGACCGGCGCGCAGGCCTTCACCTGCCGAGGCGCCGCGCAGACCAGCGCGGCCGGCATGGTGATGACCTTCAACCCGGACGACCCGCACGACGGCCACGCCGCGACCGAGGGCGGGTTCAGCTACAAAATGGTCCACATCGGACCGTCGATCATCGCCGACGTGCTCGGCGGCGATGCCGGCCTGCCCCTGTTCGCCGAACCGGTCCGGCACGACCCGGTACTCGCCGCCGCCCTGCACCGCCTGCATGACGCGCTGCGCGCCGGCGAACCGCTGCGCACCGACGAGGCCATCGCCGACACCGTCCGTGCGCTCATCCGCCGCGGCTCGACCCGAGGCCGATCCACCGGCCCGGTACGCATCCCGACCGGCGTGGCCCGCGCGCGGGAACTGCTGCACGCCGACTACGCGCGGGCCATCACCACGGCCGACCTGGCCGACGTCGCCGGCTGCAGCCGCTTCGCGCTGCACCGCGCGTTCACCGCCGCCTACGGTCTCGCGCCCAGCGACTACCAGCGACAGCTCCGGCTGCGCGCGGCCCGTCGCCTGCTCGCCGACGGACACACCGCGGCCGGCGCCGCGGCGGACACCGGCTTCGCCGACCAGGCCCACCTGACAAGGTGGTTCGTCCGCTGCTACGGCATCACCCCGGCCCGCTACCGGGCCGCTTAGAGCACCGCCTGGGTCTGGGTGACCTTGGCGACCAGCTTGTCGTTGTCACCGCGGATCTCCGTCTCCACCACGATCGTGCGCCTGCCGATGTGCAGCAGCTGTGCGGTCGCGGTGGCATTGCCGCCGGTCAGCGGGCGGAAGAAGTTCGTCTTGGACTCGATGGTGCTGGTCCCCGTGCCGCCGTCGGGCAGGTTGAGGAACGCACACATGCCGCCGGTCGCGTCGGCGAGGGCCATCAGCACACCGCCGTGCAGAGCACCGCCCGCCGTACATTTCTCCGCCGCCCACGCGAGCCTCGTGGACATCACGGCGGCGCTGCCCTCCAACACCTCGATGCCCAGTTCTCGGGTGAACGGCATGGCCGAGTGCATCAGTTCGGTCGCCTGCTGGTCGACGGCGCGCACGGCGCTCCCTTCAATTGGTTGATCAGCCTTTGATACCGGTTTCCGCGATGCCGCGCAGCAGGAACCGTTGCAGCAGCACGAACACCAGCAGCAGCGGCACGATGGAAACCGCGCCGGCCAGGAACAGCTCGTGAATGGCTGGATGCTGCGAGAGATTGAATGCCGAGATCGCCACCTGCACCGTGTAGGAGGACGAGTCCTGCGCGATGATCATCGGCCACAGGAACGAGTTCCAGGCCGCGATGAAGTCGATGACGCCGATCGCGGCGAAGAACCCGGCCGAGTTCGGCACCACGATCCTGGCGAACGTGCCGAAATAGCCAAGACCGTCGATCCGGCCCGCCTCCTCCAACTCCTTGGGGAAGTCCAGGAAGTACTGGCGGAACAGGAACGCGGTGAAACCGCTGAACAGTCCGGGGATGATCAGGCCGCGCAGATCGTCGATCCAGCCGAGCGAGGAGACCACCACGAACGTCGGCAGGAACGTGACCGCGGCCGGGATCATCAGCGTGGCCACGATCGCGTAGAACACCTTGTTCGCGTGCCGGTACGGAATCCTGGCCAAACCGTACCCGGCCAGCGAGCAGAACAGCAGCTGGCCAACGGTTTGCAGCACCGAAACGAGCACCGAGTTGACCAGACTGGTGGCCAGCGGCACCTCGGGATCGCCGAACAGCTCCTTGAAGTTCCCCCACTGCAACGAATGCGGGACGAATGTCCAGGTCTGCGCGGTGATGTCGTCCTCAGTGGACAGACCATTGCGGATCAGCAGGTAGAACGGGACCAGGAACAGGATCGCCGCGACGGCCAGCACGATGGTGCGAACGGTACCGCCCACGATCCGGCCGGGACCGACACCGCGAATCGGCGGCCGGAGCAGTTCGTCCTTGCCGATCATGCGACCTCCCTCCGCCCCAATCGCAGGAACCGGCTCTGCAACACGGTGACGATCGCGATCAGCAGCGCCAGGATGATCGCGCCCGCGCTGCCGTGCCCCAGGTCCTGGCCGCCGCTGCCCAACGACGTGTAGTACAGGTACACCAGCGGCGGCCTGGCGTAGGGCGGGTAGACGTTGCCGTTCGGGGTGGACGTGGCCAGGATGTTGACGAATTCGTCGAACGCCTGGTAGGCGTTGATCAGCAGCAACAGCACCACGGCGATCGACGACGCGCGCAGTTGCGGGAACGTCACGTGCCAGAACGTCTGCCAGCCCGGTTTCGCCCCGTCGATCCAGGCCGCTTCGTAGAGGTGGCGCGGAATCCGCTGCAATCCGGCCAGGAACAGGATCATGTAGAAGCCCAGCTGCAACCACAGCCGCAGGGTCACCAGCACCACCCAGTACAGCGGCGGATGCGTTGTCGCGGTCCACGCCACCGGGCTGCTGGTCGGGTCCAGCCAGCTCAACACGGTGTTGGCGAGGCCGTAGCGGACGCCGGAGAAGATCGACGTCCGCCAGATCAGCGCGGCCACCACGTACGAGCACGCGGTCGGCAGGAAGAACACCGACCGGAAGAACGTGCGCAGGAACCGCAACTGGTTGACCAGCAGCGCCAAACCCAGCGACAGCACGAAGGTCAGCGGCACGATGAACACCGCGAACAGGCTGAACGTGCCGAGGCTGGACAGGAACGCGGGATCGCGCAGCATGTCGAGGTAGTTCGACAACCCGACGAACTTCGTCGGCGTGACCGTGTCACGGGCCTGGAAGAAGCTCAGCACCGCGCTCCACCCGATCGGCAGGTAGACGAAGATCGCAAGGCCGATCAGGAACGGGCCGACGAACAGCCAGAACGCGCCCGCGGTGCGAACTTTCCGTGTTGCCACCGCTCAGCCGAACAGCTGCTTGAGCTGACCGTTCACCGTGCCCACCGCGGCCCGCAACGGCCCGCTCGGATCGCCGCCGTTCTTGGCCACCGTGCTCAGCGCGTCGGAGAGCGCGGTGTTCATCGCGGCCGTCCACACCGGACCGCCGACGAGATGGCCCGACTGCTGCACGTAACTCACCGCGTCCGCGGCGGGCCCGGTCTTGAGGTTCGTCGCCTGCGGGATCAGGCTCTTGCGGGAGGGGATGTGGAAGCCGAACGCGGTGTCGAACTGCAACTGGTCGGTGGTCTGCTCGATCCACAGCCACTTGATGAACGCCTTGGCCTCGTCGATGTGCTTGCTCTTCGCGTTGATCATCGATCCGTACGCGCCGACCGGCACGGACACCGCGCCCGAGTCGTCGAACTTCGGGAAGGGCAGGACGCCGAAGTCGTCGCCGAACTTCTGTTTGATCGTCGGGATGTTCCACAGCCCGGTCCACTGCATGGCGCACAGTTCCTGGGTGAACGCGCTCGGGTCCGACCAGTCGGCGGGCGCGCCGAGCAGCAGGCTGCCGTTGCTGTTCAAGGTGTTCAGGGTCGCCACCGCGGTCGCCGCGCGCGGATCGTCGAAACCGACGGTGTACTTGCCGCTCGCGTCCTCGTGCAGGTAGTCGAGGCCGACCGACCACAACAGCGGTCCGGCCAGCACGCCGACCCCGCCGTCGTTGCCGACGAAAAGGCCCTTCACCTTGTCGCGCGTGAGTTTCCGCGCCGCGTCGATCAGCTGGGCCACCGTGGTCGGCGGCTGCACCCCGGCCTGTTGCAGCAGGCTCTTGCGGTAGAACAGGACCTGCGTGTCCACCGCCTGCGGAATCCCGTACACGTGCCCGCCAACGGTGTGCCCGGCCAGCACCGCCGGGGTGAAGTCGTCCTTGACCGGCGCGATGATGTCGTCCAGCGCCACCACCTGGTTGGCCCGCACCCAGTCGATCTTGACCTGGTCCTCGAACACGTCCGGCACGGCGCTGTTCTCCAGCGCGGTGGCGATCGCCGAGTCGTAGTCGCCGATCTTCCAGCCGACCTGCACCTGCGCCTGCTGGTACGCGGCCGCGTAACGCTGGACGGCCTGCTGGACTCCGTCCTCGCCGTACTGGTGGTACCACTGTTGCAGGGCCGACGACGATGTAGGGCTCCCGGACGACCCCCGGCCGGTGTTGGAACCGCAGGCCGCCGCGGCCAACCCGGCCAGCGTGACGCTGCCGGCCAAACCGAGGAAACCACGGCGAGTGTGTTGAGCTGAAGACACGGCGATCAACCTCCCAGTTTCGCGTGTATTGAGCCAATCGTGGTGCACCGCCGAAGCAAACGTGCGCGTTCCCGAATTCCGGGAACGCGCACGAATGTCCGCTTCGGGAGGCCGAACCTACGCCTTGACGATCCGCTCCACCTGGAGTTGGCCGTCGGCGTGTTGGCCGCGCAACCGCTTCTTGTCGTACTTGCCGACGCTGGTCTTGGGCACCTCGGCGATGAACGTCCAGTTCTCCGGCAGCTGCCAGTGCGCGACCCGGTCGGCAAGGAACTCGCGCAGCTCCTCGGCGGTGACCTGCTGACCCTCCTTGACCACCACCGCGACCAGCGGCCGCTCGTCCCACTTCTCGTCCGGCACGCCGATCACCGCGGCCTCCGCGACCGCCGGGTGCGCCATCACCTGGTTCTCCAGCTCGACCGAGGAGATCCACTCGCCACCGGACTTGATCACGTCCTTGGCCCGGTCGGTCAGCCGCAGGTAGCCGTCGGGGCTGATCGCGCCGACATCACCGGTGCGCAGCCAGCCGCCCCGGAACTTCTCCTTGTCGTCGACGCCGTAGTAGGCGCCGGCCACCCACGGCCCGCTCACCTCCAGCTCGCCGACGCTCTCGTTGTCCCAGGGCAGTTCCTCGTCGTCGTCGTTCACCAGTCGCGCGCTCACGGCGGCCGGGAACCGGCCCTGGGTGAACCGGTAGGTCCAGGCCTCCTCGCCGGTCGCCGTACCCGGTGGCCGCGCGACGCTGCCCAGCGGCGACGTCTCGGTCATGCCCCAGGCGTGCAGGATGTGCACGTCGTACTTGTCCTGGAAGGTGCGCATGAGCGAGGGCGGGCAGGCCGAACCGCCGACCACCACGTTGTGCAGCGGCGCCAGATCCTGCGGGTGTGCCTCGAGGTAACCGAGCAGGCCCTGCCAGATCGTGGGCACCGCACCGGCGAAGGTCGGCCGCTCGGCGGCGATGATCTTCGCGATCGGCTCGGGTTGGAGGAACCGGTCCGGCATGATCAACGACGCGCCGATCATCATCGCCGCATAGGGCAGTCCCCAGGACATCGCGTGGAACTGCGGCACGATCACCAGGCCCCGGTCGGCCTGGGTCAACGCCATCGAGTCGGTCATGCACACCTGCATCGAGTGCAGCCAGATCGACCGGTGCGAGTAGACGACGCCCTTCGGGTTGCCGGTCGTGCCCGAGGTGTAGCACATGGCCGCGGCCTGGCGTTCGTCAACGGCGGGCCACGGGAACTCGGTCGGCTGACCGGCCAGCAGCTGCTCGTAGGCGTGCACCGTGACGCCCTCCGGCGCGGTGATCACGGCAGGGTCGCCGTTGACCACGATCACGTGGCGCACCGTGTCGAAGGTCGCCAGCAGCGGATTGAACAGCGGCGCCAGGCTCGCGTCGACCAGCACCACCTGGTCCTGCGCGTGGTTGGCGATGTAGGTGACCTGCTCGGGGAACAGCCGGATGTTCAACGTGTGCAGCACCGCGCCCATGGCCGGCACCGCCATGTAGGAGACGTAGTGCTCGTTGTTGTTCCACATGAACGTGCCGACCCGCTGGTCGCCGGTGTTGCCGAGGCCACGCAGGGCGTGTGCCAATTGGGCGGCCTGCGCGCCGAGGTCGGCATAACTGAGCCTGCGGGCCGACTCGCCCGTCCAGGTCGACACCTGGGCCGTGCCGTGCACGGTGGACCCGTACCGGAGCAGCGTGGCAATGGACAGCTGCCCATCCTGCATCGTGCTCAACATCGCGATCTCCGACCCCTTCGTTGGCTGCTCGCGGTTACCGACTAGTTAAGCCGTTGCGCGCCCGAATCGCGAGACGCAACCGGTAAAGTTGACGATCGTGCGCAAAATCCTGGTCATCGGCTGCGCAGGCGCGGGAAAGAGCACGTTCGCCCGCACTCTCGGCGCCCGGCTCGATCTCCCGGTCACTCACCTGGACCGGCTGTTCTGGAAACCCGGCTGGCAGAAAACCGACAAACCTCAGTGGCACGAGATCCAACGCGGACTGATCGCGGGCGAGGCCTGGGTGCTCGACGGGAACTACGACAGCTCGCTGGACATTCGGCTGCCGGCCGCGGATACCGTGATATTCCTGGACTTCCCGCGTTGGCGTTGCCTGGTCAGGGTGATCCGCAGGACCATCGCCAGCCGCGGCAGGGACACCCAGGCGCCCGGCTGTCCGGACAAGGTGGACGCGGAATTCCTGCGCTGGATCTGGACCTACCGCGCCCAAGCCCGCCCGAAGGTGCTCGCCGCCGTGGCCGAACACGGCAAAAACGCCGAACAGTTCATACTCGGCTCCCCGCGAGAAGTACGCGAGTTCCTCGATTCGCTCTAGTCGATCCGCTCGCGCATCTCGTGCAACTTGCTGATCAACAGCGACCGGCTCGCAGGCGCCGCCACCATCCAGCGCTCGCCCGGCTGATCACCGGAGAGCTGGGTGATCCACCGGCCCTGGTCGGTGTCCATGTACACCAACGGATGCGGGCAACGCCGCCGCTCGCCGCCGCGCGACCGGGCCGCCGCGTACAACTCGCCGCCACCGGAGCGGGGCAGCTCCAACACGGTGAACAGGTCCCGCGCGTCCTCGGCCATCGACTGCCGGGGAAAGACGTTGAACGCCTCCGGCGGCAGCCCCGGTACCTCCCCTGGCGCGCCGTTGCCGCGGCGGGCGCGCAACTGGCGCATCTCCCGCTCGGGCAGGTTCACCGCGCGACCACGCCCGGCCGCCACGTTCGGCAACTTGTCCACAAGGGTCTCGGCAAGACCGTCGGCGCTGCACGGTCCGATGGTCGCCTGGTCGCCGTCGCGGATCGCCAGCACGCCGTCCTGACCGACCGACGCGGCCAGCACCGCGATGTTGCTCTCGCCGCGCTCCTCCGTCGAGCGCACCCCGATCCAGCCGAAGTACTCCACGTTCGGCCGGGCCAGGATCTCAAGGGCCTCGCGGAAATCGGGGGAAAGGTCGCGGCCCATCAGCACGCCGTGCATGGCCATGTCGTCGCCGGCCCGCTGCAACGCCTGCCGCTCGCCCTCCTCGTCCAACCAGAACTGGGTGTCGACGAAGATGTTGTGCGGCTCCCCGAGGTTCTCCCTGCGCCACACCGTGGTGATCGTGTCGAGGGCCAAGGTGATCGGGTTGTACAGCACGGAAATCCACCCCTGCTCATGATGCTGGCCGCGGGTGATCACCCGCGGCCAGCATCATATTGCCTGATATCTCTGCGTACCCGTTATTCCCCGATGACCCGCGGTGCGGTCATCTCGTCCGTGCCGAACAGTGCGTCCGGGTCGGCTTCCTGCAGGTACGACGCTGTCTTGTGCTCTTCGTCCTCGTCGCGCCGACCGCCCATGCCACCCGCGCCCATGCCGCCCTCTTCACCGGGCGCGCCGCCACCGGGACCGCCGGGACCGAACCCGCCGCCGCCCAGCATCGACTCCTCGCCGACCTGCGAGGCCATGCCGATGCCGCTGCGCGAACTGGCGGTCAGGTCGGACGCGCCGGAACCGGAGCCGAGCCCGGTACCGCCGCGCAGGCTGTTCATCGCGTTCTGCGCCGAACCGCCACCGGAGCCGCCGCCAACCACGCCGCCAGGTCCGACGCCGCCAGGTCCGACGCCGCCAGGGCCGCCGACCGGAGCGTTCATGCCGCCGGTGAGATCACCGGAGAAGCTCGGACCGAACCCGCCGCCAGGGGGCGTCGGGCCGTTGTCCTGGTTGTTGTTGGACCGACCCGCGGCACCGGGGATGCCGCCGAGCGCCAGGTCCTCTTCGAGGGCGGTCGGGATGAAACCGTCCGGGTTGGTGTTGAAGTTCGGTTCGTTCGGCGCGCCGGGCAGCCCCACGTTGACACCGCCGCCCGGAGGCACCTCGAGCGTGCCGGCCCCGGCACCGCTCGTCTCGTCCAGGGAACTCGCCCCGGTGCTACCGCTAGCACCGGGCGCGGCCGACAGCCGCCGCAACGCCGCTTCGCGCTGGGCCTGGGTACCGCCCGCGACCGCGCTGGTCGAGGTCATCGAGGCATAGCCACCGCTCGCGCCGGTCGAGGTCGGCGGCACCACCGTGATGGTGGCGTTGCTCAACGGGATCTGGCCGTAGCTCTGCGGCACCTCGGCGGCGGTGAGGCTGCTCGTCGTCGCGTAGTTCTGATAAACCTGAACGTTGTTGTGGGACTGCGAGGCGTACTGGCTGATCTGGTTGTCCAGCGGCTGCGTGTCGCCGAACGCCGCGAGAACCTCGTTCATCGTGTTGGTCGGCATCGTCGATGGCACGTTCGTCACGCTGTTGCGCGCGGTGGTGAACGCCTCCGCCTGCTGGGTCATCACGTCCTGGTGCAGGGCAAGGGAGCTGGTCGCGTCGTTCGCCGCGTTGGCCAGCGGCATCGCACCGGACATCGCCTGCTCGGACGCCTGACCGCTCCACCCCGCGGCCATCTTGTTGTTCAGCTGGACGATCTGGTTGTTCAGATCGTCCTGGGTGCTCATCTGGGTGGCCGCGCCGTCGGTCGCGTTGTAGATGCCGGTCGTGCCCGGTCCGGTCTGGAACATGGTGTAGATCTGCGTGGCCGAGTAGCCGCCCATTCAGAGATCCCCCTTCGAGATCAGAAGCCGGTGTTGACGGAGCGCATCGACTGCGACCCGCCCTCTTCGGCGTTCTGGTAGTTCGTCAGTGCGGTCTGCAGGGCGTGGATGTACTGGTCCGTGTACTGGAGCATCGCCGCGAGGTGGTCCTGGTAGGCCTGACCCGAGCGGCTCGCCGCGCCTGCCACGTTCTGGCTCGCGGTGTCCGTCGCGGGCGACTGGACGTCGGTCATGGGCGTCACGGAACTCTGAGCCTTCTGCAGGTCCACCTGGAGCTTCTGCCACTGCCCGAGCACCGATTCCAGCTCCGAGGGAGTGAACCGGTAGCCACCGCCAGCGGCACCGGACTGCACGTGCAGGCCGTTCTCGGATTGGGTGATCAGGGTC
This sequence comes from Pseudonocardiaceae bacterium, assembly GCA_036500685.1. Lineage (GTDB taxonomy): Bacteria > Actinomycetota > Actinomycetes > Mycobacteriales > Pseudonocardiaceae > CAJCJE01. The sequence goes on from DASYBO010000605.1 coordinate 16,878, forward strand.
TCGATTTCCGCGACCAGGCCAGCTATGCCACCCGCAGCGAAAAGGGCGTCGTTGTTGTTCGAAGTCGCCATCGCCGGTTTCCCTCCGTCTTTGCCGGTGCGCGCACCAATGCGTGGCAGGCCACGCCCCAACGTGGCTGGTGCGCCGCCGACAGCGTAGCGCGCTCAAGTAACACTGTGGGGTGAGACGCCGGGTTTCGGTTCCCGGTTCCCGATCCTGTCCAGTGACTTTCCGCTGATTGGATCAACAATCACGATCGGGTCAAGAGATGATTACGGACCGTGCCCGATCCCCACGGCACGGTCCGTAATCGATCCTGGTGGCGGCTACCGGCTCTGGCCCTCCGCCAGCTCGGTGAGCTGATCGGCCAGCCATGCCTGAGTCGCGCGCCACAGGCTGGTGCCGAGCGAGACGCGTGCGACACCGAGATCGCCAAGGCTTGCCGGATTCAGCCCCTCGCGCAAGTAAGCGATGTTCACCGGGCGCCGCTGCACCCCGGCAACGAACCCCTCGATCGTGTCGGCCTGGCGAGCCAGGATCGGATAGACGCAGTCCACGCCTGCGTCGAGGTAGGCGTCGGCCCTGCGCAGCGCCGCGCCGAGCAGCGCCCGCTCGTCCGGCTTGCTGCTGGTCGCGTAGGCCTGCATGAACACGTCGATGCGGGCGTTGAGCACCAGCCGCACCCCGGCCTCGGCCGCCGCCGCCCGCACGTCGGAGAGCCAGGCCACCTGCTCGGCGATGTCCACCAGCCGCCCGGTGCGGTGGTCGGTGTCCTCGAGGTTGCAGCCGACCGCTCCGGCGGCCAGCAACCGGCCGACGAACCGCTCCGCCGGTAACTGGTACCCGGACTCCGCGTCCACGGTGACCGGTACCGACACCGAGGACGCGATCCGCGCCGCCGCCGCGAACATCTCATCGGCAGGCGCGCCCTCGTGGTCGGCGTAGCCGAGCGACTCGGCGACCGCGCCGCTGCTGGTCGCGACCGCGGGGAAGCCGGCCGTCTCGGCCAGCCAGGCCGACGCCGCGTCCCAGATGTTGGCCAGCACCAGCGGCGTACCCGGCTGGTGCAGCTCGCGCAGCCGTGTGGCCTGCGCGTCCAGCGCCTGCGTCGAGCGCATCCGCAGGTCGCCGGTCATGCTGCGTCCTCAGGGAGGGGCAGTCGGCCGAACACGCCGAGCCGGTTGAAGGTGTTCATCACGGTCGCCAGCCACGCCACGATCGCCAACTCCGACTCGGAGAAGACCTTCGCGGCGCCCGCGTACACCTCGTCCGGCACGTCGCGCAGGGTCGGCAGGTTGGTCATGGCCTCGGTCAGCGCCAGCGCCGTGCGCTCCCGCTCGTCGAAAAGGTCGGTCTCGTGCCACGCGGCCAGCACGAACAGCCTGCGCTCGGTCTCGCCGATCTTGCGCGCGGCGAGCGAGTGCATGTCGAGGCAGAACGCGCAGCCGTTGAGCTGCGAGGCCCTGATCTTCACCAGTTCCACCAGCTTCGGGTCGATCCCCGCATCGGTGGCGGCCTTGCCCACCTCACGGCTCAGCGCGATCAGCTGTCGGTAGGCGGCCGGCAGCTCCTGGCCCAGGTTGATTCGCTCGGTCGGCATGCTTCGACCTTAGGCAGCAACTGGCCCACCGGTATGGTCCAATCCCATGTCAGTTGAGTGGTCCAGCACCGGTCTCGACTTCCACCTCGACCTCGACCCCGCAGAAGGCCGACGACACGGCGTTGCCGAGGCCATCCGGCACGCGATCCGCGACGGCAGGCTCACCGCGGGCACCCGGCTGCCCTCAACCCGCGCCCTCGCCGCCGACCTCGGGCTGGCGAGGGGCACGGTCACGCAAGCGTTTGACGAACTGGCCGTCGAGGGCTACCTGCGCATCCGGCAGGGCGCCGGCGCGGTCGTGGTCGGCATGCCCGGCCAGGCCCAACCCCCGCACCCCATGCCACCGGCCACTCCGCGCCCCGCACCGCGCTGGAACCTGATGCCCGGCCGCCCCGACCTGACCCTGTTCCCGCGCACCACCTGGCTTGCCGCGTCCCGCAAGGCCCTGACCGCCGCGTCCGCCGCCGACTTCGGCTACGGCGCCCCCGAGGGCCATCCCGCGCTGCGCAAGGCTCTCGCCGACTACCTCGGCCGCACCAGGGGAGTGGTCGCCGACCCCGACGCGATCCTGGTCACCGCCGCCTACGGCCAGTCCCTCGGCCTGCTCGCCGCGGTGCTGCGCGACCGAGGCGAACACACGGTCGCGTTCGAGAACCCCTCGTTCGCCGAGTTCCGCCGGGTCATGGCGTGGGCCGGTGGCCTGAAGACCGTCGGCATCCCGGTCGACGGCAAGGGCGTGCTGGTCGAGGAACTCGCCACCCGCCGCGACCTCGGCGCGGTCGTGGTGACTCCCGCGCACCAGTACCCGCTGGGCAGCACCCTGCACCCGGCCCGCCGCGCCGAACTCGTCGAATACGCGCACGCCACCGACACCCTGATCATCGAGGACGACTACGACGGCGAGTTCCGCTTCGACCGCCAACCCATCGGTGCCCTTCAGGCGCTGGCACCGGAGCGCGTCGTCTACACCGGAACGGCCAGCAAGACCCTGATTCCCGGCCTGCGCATCGCCTGGCTGGTGCTGCCGTCCTGGCTGGTCGAGCCGATGCGCGCGGCCAAAAGCCTCGCCGACAAGCACACCGGCATCCTCGAGTCGCTCACCCTCGCCGAATTCCTCGACGCCGGCCACTACGACCAGCAGGTCCGCCGAGGCAGGGCCCGCTACCGCGCCCGCCGCGAGCGACTGCTCGGCGCCCTCGGCCAGGAGGGCATCACGGTCTGGCCCGACTCGGCCGCCGCTGGCCTGCACCTCGTGCTCCCGCTGCCCGAACACAGTCCGCCGGAGGAGCAGGTGCTGGCCCACCTGGCCCGCCACTCGGTCGCCGTCCACGGTCTGGCTAGCGCCTGGCTCGGCGACGGCCCCAAGATCGGTGGCCTCGTCGTCGGCTACGCCGCCCCGGCTGAGCACGCCTTCGCCCCCGCGACCAACGCCTTGATCGCCGCGCTCAAGCTGTGCTGGCGCTGACCCGCGCCGGGGCGCCGTACCCACGGTCGTGCGATCCTGGCCACGTTCCGGCCCGGTCAGGGTGGTTACTGGCCGGTAACGTGGCGTACGCTTCCGGGAATTCGACAACGTAGTCCCCCGAACCGGGAGAACTCGTGATACTGCGACTCGTCATCGGCCTGGTGATCACCGCCGTCGGCCTGGCCATCGCCGGCCGCCGCGTGCTGTGGCTCTACCGGCTGATCCGCTCCGGTCAACCGGTCAGCGGTCGGATCAAGGAACTCGGCCGGGTGATCGAGACCGAGGTCGCCGAGGTTGCCGGCCAGCGCAAGCTGCTCAAGTGGTCGGTGCCCGGCGTTGCCCACTTCTTCACCATGTGGGGCTTTTTCATCCTGACCTTCACCATCATCGAAACCTGGGGTGCCCTTTTCGACCGGGACTTCAGCTTCTGGTGGTTCGGCCACGGCCAGTGGCTCGGGTTCCTCGAGGACTTCTTCACCGTGGCGGTGCTCGTCGCACTCGTCACGTTCGGTGTCCTGCGGGTACGGCAGGCCCCGGCCCGCGGTGAGCGCAAGTCGCGGTTCTACGGCTCGCACACCGGCGCCGCCTGGCTCGTGCTCTACATGATCGCCGCGGTCATGCTCACGCTGCTGATCTACCGAGGCGCCCAGTACGCCACCGGCCACTTCCCCTACGCCCGCAGCGGCTGGCCCTTCGCGTCCTGGCTGCTCGGCCATGCCTTCGCGGGCTTCGGCTCGACCGTCAACGGCATCATCGAAACCGTGTTCATCCTGCTGAACATCGCGGTGGTCACGGGCTTCCTGGTCATCGTCGTGCACTCCAAGCACCTGCACATCGGCCTCGCCCCGCTCAACGTCGGCGCCAAGCGTCTGCCCGACGGCCTCGGACCGCTGCTGCCGATGGAGTCCGGCGGCAAGCCGATCGACTTCGAGGATCCCGGCGAGGACGACGTCTTCGGTCGCGGCAAGATCGAGGACTTCACCTGGAAGGGCATGCTCGACTTCGCCACCTGCACCGAGTGCGGGCGCTGCCAGAGCCAGTGCCCGGCCTGGAACACCGGCAAGCCGCTCTCGCCCAAGCTGCTCATCATGGACCTGCGCGACCACCTCTTCGCCAAGGCCCCGTACCTCATCGGCGGCCAGGAAATGCCGGAAGAGGGTTCGGTCGACATCAAGGTCGGCGAAGGCCATGACCACGGCGTCCCCGAATCCGGCTTCCCGCGCATCCTCGGCTCAGGTCCCGAACAGGCCGCCCGCCCGCTGGTCGGCACCCTCGAAGAAGGCGGTGTCATCGATCCGGACGTGCTCTGGTCCTGCACCAGTTGCGGCGCCTGTGTCGAACAGTGCCCTGTCGACATCGAGCACGTCGACCACATCGTCGACATGCGCCGCTACCAGGTGCTGATCGAGTCGAACTTCCCGACCGAACTCGGCGGCATGTTCAAGAACCTGGAGAACAAGGGCAACCCCTGGGGCCAGAACGCCCGCGACCGTCTCCAGTGGACGGAGGCACTCGACTTCGAGGTCCCGGTGTTCGACGGCGAACTCGCCGACGACGTCGAGTACCTGTTCTGGGTCGGCTGCGCGGGCGCCTTTGAGGACCGCGCCAAGAAAACCACCCAGGCCGTGGCCGAACTGCTGCACATGGCCGACGTCAAATTCGTCGTGCTCGGCTCGGACGAGACCTGCACGGGCGACCCGGCCCGCCGCGCCGGCAACGAGTTCCTGTTCCAGATGCTCGCCCAGCAGAACGTGGAAATCCTCAACACGCTGTTCGAGGGCCGCGAACCGCTCAAGCGCAAGATCGTGGTCACCTGCCCGCACTGCTTCAACACCATCGGCAACGAGTACCCGCAGGTCGGCGGCGACTACGAAGTCGTGCACCACACCCAGTTGCTCAACCGGCTCGTCCGCGAACGCAGGCTGATCCCGGTCGCACCGATGGCCGAGGACGTCACCTACCACGACCCCTGCTACCTGGGCCGGCACAACAAGGTCTACGACGCCCCGCGTGAGCTCGTCGGTGCCGCCGGCGCCAACCTGCGGGAAATGCCACGGCACGCGGACCGCTCGTTCTGCTGCGGCGCGGGCGGCGCGCGCATGTGGATGGAGGAGCGGATCGGCAAGCAGATCAACCTGGAACGGGTCGACGAAGCCCTCGGCACCGCCCCCAACAAGATCGCCACCGGCTGCCCGTTCTGCCGAGTGATGATGACCGACGGCGTGACCGACCGCCAGAGCACCGGCGCGGCAAGCGAAAGCCTCGAGGTCGTCGATGTGGCCCAGTTGCTGCTCACCGCGGTCAAGCGCGAAGCCTGAACCTCGAGCCGGCGCCCTCGCCACAAGGGCGCCGGCTGAGGCGGTCAGGACACCAGTGCCCGGCCCAGCGGCAGGGCGGAACCACCCGTTGCCTGGGACGCCGAACTGAAGAACAGGTACGCACCGACCGCGGCGAACAGGAACACCACGACTCCGCCGATGTGCAGCACGCTCGCCGAACCCTGCAAGGTGCCGATCAACACCAGGACCAGGGCGACTTCGATCAGCGCGAATAGCAAGGCGTACGCGACCGGCAGGCGCAGCGTGCCCAGCGTCAGCATGCCGACGATGACCAGCCACGAGATCAGGAACAATCCCTGCGTGCTCACGGCGGCGCTGGCGCCGATGCCGAACCAGTTGTGGGTCAATCCCAGCACCAGCAGGGCATAGCTGAGCCAGAATCCGGCGAAGATGGCGAACACCCCGGCCACCGCGCTCTGCCCGAGGTTGGCCGCCCACATCGCGGCGATGACAAGGCCGAGTCCGGTCGCGGCGATGATCACGGCCAGCGAAGCGCCGACCGCGGCGGCGGGAACATAACCGATCAGGACGAGGCCGAGCGCGACCGAGCCCACGATGAAGCTGGGCAGACCGATCATCATCGGGTCAGCTGGCGGCGCGGCGGGGGCGGCGGGGGCTGCTGCTCGTTGGGTAGTTTCGGTACTTGCGTCGATGGTCGTCATGGCGGGCTCCCTTTCGGGCATCCGTACCGCGCCACGGTCGTGGCGACGGCGCCTTTTGGGTTTACTCGTGGTGGCGCCGTCAGCCTGTCTCATTTAGAGACGCCGGCTCGGGTCAACATTCGATAACGTTCACCGCGAGCCCCCCGCGCGCGGTCTCCTTGTACTTGACTTTCATGTCCGCGCCGGTCTCGCGCATCGTCTTGATGACCTTGTCCAGCGACACGAAATGCGTCCCGTCGCCGCGCAATGCCATCCGCGCCGCGCTGATCGCCTTGATCGAGGCGAGCGCGTTTCGTTCGATGCACGGGATCTGCACGAGCCCGCCGACCGGATCGCAGGTCAGGCCGAGGTTGTGCTCCATGGCGATCTCCGCGGCGTTCTCCACCTGCGCCGGGGTCCCGCCCAGTACCTCGCACAGTCCGGCCGCGGCCATCGAACACGCCGAACCGACTTCCCCCTGGCAACCCACCTCGGCCCCGGAGATCGACGCGTTCTCCTTGAACAGCACCCCGATCGCGCCTGCCGTCAGCAGAAACCGCACAACGCCGTCGTCGTTCGCGCCCGGCACGAACCGGGTGTAGTAGTGCAGCACCGCGGGCACGATCCCGGCCGCGCCGTTGGTCGGCGCCGTCACCACCCGTCCACCGGACGCGTTCTCCTCGTTCACCGCCAACGCGAACAGGCTGACCCAGTCCAGGATGCGCAGCGGGTCGGTGGCGTAGTGCTCGGCGGTCAACGTCTGATCCAGCTCGGCCGCGCGCCGTCGCACCTTCAATCCACCCGGCAACACCCCGTAGTTCGTGCAGCCGCGTCGCACGCAGTCCTGCATGGCCTGCCAGATCTCGGCCAGTTCGCCCCGAACCTGCTCCTCCGACCGCCAGGACAGCTCGTTGGCCAGCATCACGCCACTGATCGAGGCCTCGGTCTGCTCGCACCGGGCCAACAGCTCCACCCCGGTCGCGAACGGATACGCCACCGGTGTGTCGTCCACCTTGATCCGGTCCGCGCCGGTCGCCGACTCGTCGACAACGAACCCGCCGCCGACCGAGTAGTACGTCTTGGCGCGCAACACCGCGCCGGCCTCGTCCAGCGCGGTGAAGGTCATCCCGTTCGGGTGCGCGGGCAGCGAACGGCGCCGGTGCAGCACAAGGTCGCCGTCGGGATCGAAGCTGATCCGGTGTTCACCGAGCAGGTCGAGGGCGCGGTCCTGGCGGATGGAGGCGACTCGCTCCGGCACGGTGTCGGTATCCACCGTGCGCGGATCCTCCCCGGACAGCCCGAGCAGCACGGCGCGGTCGCTGCCGTGCCCGTGCCCGGTCGCACCGAGCGAGCCGAACAGTTCGGCCCGCACCGTGCGTGTGCTGGCCAGCAACCCGTTGTCGCGCAGGCTCACCGCGAACATCCGAGCCGCCTTCATCGGGCCGACCGTGTGCGAACTGGACGGTCCGATGCCGATCTTGAACAGGTCGAAGACGCTGATGGTCATGACAACCCCGGGTAGAGCGGATGTGCCCTGGCGAGCGTGGCGACCCTGGCCCGCAGCTTCTCCTGCTCCGGTTCGGACAGTTCCGGCTGCAACGCGGCCGCGATGACATCCGCTACCTCACGGAAGTCCGCGTCGCCGAACCCGCGGGTGGCCAGCGCGGGCGTGCCGATGCGCAGTCCGGAGGAGATCATCGGCGGCCGGGGGTCGAACGGCACCGCGTTGCGGTTCACCGTGATTCCGATGTCGTGCAGGCGATCCTCGGCCTGCTTTCCATCCAATGTGGACTCACGAAGGTCGACGAGCACCAGGTGCACGTCGGTCCCGCCGGTCAGCACCCGCACGCCTGCACCCCGTTCGGACAGCAGCCGCTCGGCCAGGATCTTGGCCCCGGCCAGCGTCCGCGCCTGCCGTTCCCGGAACTCCTCGGACGCGGCGATCCCGAACGCGACCGCTTTCGCCGCGATCACGTGTTCCAGCGGACCGCCCTGCTGGCCCGGGAAGACCGCCGAGTTCAACTTCTTGGCCAACGACTGTTTCGCCAGGATCACCCCGCCGCGCGGACCGCCGAGAGTCTTGTGCGTCGTCGTGGTCACCACGTCCGCGTACTCGACCGGATTCGGGTGCAGTCCGGCCGCGACCAGCCCGGCGAAGTGCGCCATGTCCACCAGCAGCATCGCGCCGACCTCGTCGGCGATCGCGCGGAACGCGGCGAAGTCCAGTTGACGCGGGTAGGCCGACCAACCGGCCACGATCAGCTTCGGTCGGTGCTGCTTCGCCAGTTCGGCGACTTCGGCCATGTCCACCAGGTAGTCCTTTTCGGACACATGATACGCCGCGACCTGGTAGAGCTTGCCGGAGAAGTTCAGCCGCATACCGTGCGTGAGGTGCCCGCCGTGAGCGAGGTCCAATCCGAGAATGGTGTCACCAGGATCGAGCAGCGCGGCCATCGCCGACGCGTTCGCCTGCGCGCCCGAGTGCGGCTGCACGTTCGCGTACTCCGCGTTGAACAGCGCTTTCACCCGGTCGATGGCCACCTGCTCGACCTCGTCGACGAACTCGCACCCGCCGTAGTAGCGCCGCCCCGGATAGCCCTCGGCGTACTTGTTGGTCAGCACCGTGCCCTGGGCCTGCATGACGGCAAGCGGTGCGAAGTTCTCGGAGGCGATCATCTCCAGCGTGTCCCGCTGGCGCCCCAGTTCGGCCTTGACGGCCGCGCTGATCACCGGGTCGACAGTGGCCAGATCGGCGTTCAACAGATCGGTCATGCGGTACCACCTTCGGTCAGGTCGAGGTACTCGGACGTCGAGGTACTCGGACGCGGTGAGCAGCTTCCAGCTCGCCGCGGATCGAACCCGGCGGTCACCGTGTCACCAACAGCCGGTAACCCGACGAACACGATGTCGCTCAGTTGTTCGGCCGCGAACGCGGTCACCCCGATGGTCGCGATGTCGCCGGCAACGGCGATCCACTCGTGCTCGGCGGTGTGACGAAGATGCTCCGGTGGCACCTCGGCCATGGCAGGCTCCCTTGTGGTGGGCGCTGACGCGCCAACCGCAAAAAGCCTCCCACTCTGTCATTGGCCTGAGAGCTTCGCCGTCCTGAAGACGGTTTGCACCGTGGGCGAGGCGCGGGTGCGCCTCTTTTCAGAGTTGCCTCCCTCGCGCGGTAGGTGTGCCTGAGAGTTTCCGGGAGGTGTTGCTCCTTCGGCGCCACGGCGGACCGTGGACTCTCCCGCGCAAGATCAACGGCGTGTTCAGTTGTTTCCGGTCGGAACGCTAGGTCCCGCCGGTCAGGAGTGTCAAGCGAGCGGATGAAGCCGGTCCGGCGGACGCGCATCCGCCGGACCGACAACGGGGGCGACGGGCCGCTCGTCAGGGCGTCGAGGCCGCTGCCCGATCCGCTGAAGCGAGGGCACTGGCCAGGCGCAGGGCTGACGTGCCGAGTCCGGTCGGTTGCAAGGAGCTCTGCTGAAAAGACGTCGTCGGGTTGTACCGGGCGCGCAGCTGCGCCTCGGGGTACCGGAGGGCGTGCTGGTGCCAGGCGAGGACGCCGGACATCCAGTCCTTGAGGCCATCGGCGTGTCCGATGAGTACCTTGCTGATCTCGTCGTCCAGATCCAGCTCGGTGATCATCGCGGGCAGATCGTTGGCCACGATGTGCTCGAACTGTTCCATCCGCGCGGTCATCAGGTTGTTCGCGATGTCCCGCGCTCGTAAACGGTCGACGTTCATGAACTTCTGTACGACAAGGACGATGTTGTGCAGTTCGCCCTCGAACTCGATCTCCTTCTGATAGGAGAACAGGTCATTGACGAAACACGCGTAGTCCTGTGCTGCGGTGACGAGCTCGTGCATGACCCGGTTCTGGTAGATCTCGGCCGGCACCACGGCGAAGTGCGCCAAGCGGGCCAGGTCGATGGTCAGGTCGGCACCGAAGGTTCTGCGCCGCATCTCCACGTAGTCGATGGGGTCCGGGATACGGTTCTGCGCCTGGTTGGCCATCTCCCACAGCCAGCTGTCGGTCATGTTCGCGACCGCGTCGCGGAACTCGCGCCGAGCCGGCATAGTCATCGGTTCGATGGTCCGTTGCCACAGGTCGGCGAGGCTGGTTTCCAGCTGGTTCAACGGTTCCGGTGTCGGACCGCCCTCCAGCGGCATGAACAGGACCAGCCGCTCGTTCGCAAGTTTGGCTGCGGCAACGTCGTGGGTGGCACCGAAGACGGTGGGGTAGTAGTCGTCGGCATAGGTGCCCCAGGACAGCCAGTCGGTGGACAGGTTGATCTCGTCAAGCGTGCCGTCCGCGTTGATCCGGACCGCGCAGTAGGCGAGGTCGAGGCCGGCGAAGTACTCCTCGGTCCAGATCCCGCCACCCTCGGCACCGGGCACGGCGTCGAACATGCCCATGGCACGGGCCCATTCGACCGCGTGCTCCCGCGCGAGGTCCAGTTGCGCGGCGGTGCGGGTCGGGTAGGGCATGTAGATCCGCGGCAGCGGTAGATGCCCGACCGGCTCGTAGGGCCGGTGCGAGTACTGCGCCGTCCTGGTGCGCAGGCCGAGCCGGCCCGGCGAGGACGCGAACTGGGTGGCCGCGCTCGCGAACTCGGTCGGTCCGCCGAACGGGTTCGGCGTCCGGGCGACCGCGCCCTCGTTCATGTACCGCGACGAGCGCGCGTGCCATTCGTGTCCGCCGGCCTGCCAGTCCTGTAGGCCCTTGACGTACAGGCCGACGCGTACCTGTTGGTGTGGCGGGATCGCGTGCACCACCAGCACGGCGGGCACGTCGATCAGTGCCGTGTGCTCGAACTGCTGCAAACGGGAGGTGAGCAGATCGTTGACGAGTTCGGCCGCTTCCTGGGTTGGCAGGTCGAAGAACTTCTCGAACACCAGGACCGCGTTGGAGTTCTCGCCTTCCTCGCGTACCTCGCGCTGGTAGGAGAACAGGTCGTTGCGCAGGTGCACGGCGTCGGAGAAGGTGTCGGAGAGCACCTCCATCGGCCGCAGCGCGGCGATCGCGTCCGGGATCTCCGCGTGCGACGCGTACTCGACCAGGTTGGCCGACCATGGCGCGCCGCCGACGCGCCTGCGCATCTGCATGTACTCGATGGGGTTGGCGATCCGGCCGATGTCGATGTTGTTGAGCTCCCACATCGACTCGACCATCAGGTTGTGGGTGCTGGTGATGAACCGTTCGCGCCAGGCCGGCGACATCGCCGGCACGGTCCGCTCCCACAGGTCCCGCAATCCGGCCTCGGCCGGGTTGGTTGGCTCGGGTGGGGTTTCGCCGTCGCGGGTCATGAACAGTTCGAGATGGTCCAGATAGGCGCGCCCGCCAACGGAGTCCCGCGAGTACTTGAATTGTTCGAGGAAGTGGTCGTCGAAGAAGAACACCCACACGTACCAGTCGGTGATCAGGTCGAGGGTGGGCCCGTCGCAGTCGGGATGGGTGTAGGCGCACATCAGCGCGTAATCCATCTTGTCCAGAGCGACCTGATCCCACACCACGCCGCCGCTTGGCTTGGGCGCGTCCAGCATGCCCATGTCCTTGGCCCACGCGGAACTGTGCGCACGGGCCCGTTCGAGATTCGGGTTGAGCCTGGCCGGATACGGAAGGTAGAAATCGGGCAGTGTGAAAGCCTGCATGCGGTGCCTGCTCTTCCCGATCGACGGACGCGGCTCGGATAAGACCGTGGCATGCGGGCTCGGCCCGGCAAACCTCCACCCGAGCGAACTCGCGTGCTATCGGGTGAATCCCATGGGCGCAGGTCGAGCCACTGAGCGTGCGCTCGGTCAGTTGGTCGCCGGATGTTCCCGTTCGCGCGGCTCGGCGGACCCCGTCTCACCGGCACCGCTCTCGACCGGACCGGCGTCACCCGAATGCCGCGCAGCCGAGCCGCGTTCGACCGAGCCGCGTTCGACCGGGCATAGCTCGACGCAACAACTGCCGGCTTTCGGCTCGAGTACAGCCGTCACCGTGGTTGCGTCGAGTCCGGCCAGTACCCCCGCGCAGAACGACCGGTTGACCTCGCAGACGAAGCCCGGTGCCTTGCCGCTCAACGGGTGGAACGGACAGTCGCGCAACCGGAGCCGGTCCGGCGATTCGCGTCGCGGGGTGAACCCGTGCCCGGAGAGCACCTGGGCGACCAGCGTCAAGGCGCGCTCGGTGCCCAGTCGCCCCGGTTTGCTGCGCCGCTGTTCCTCCCGGCCGAGTGCCGCGCCGCTGTCCTGAGCGACGCGTACCGCGGCGGCGCGGGCCGATTCGTCGTCCTCGGCAAGGACCGCGTCCAGAAGGATGGCGGCCAGCAACTCGTGCTGACGCTGTGGGATATTGACCCGAATGTCCAGTCCGGATGGTTCGTACACCTTGGGACTGCGGCCGACCTTGCGGATTCCGCTCAGCGGCGCGTAGTGCGCGGACAACACGCCCGCTTCGACCAGTTTGTCCAGGTGGAACGCGGCCAGTTTGCGGGAGATGCCCACCGCGCCTGCCGCCTCGTCGCGGCTGACCGGCCTGCTGGCCTGCCGGATATAGGCGTACATGCCTCGCCGCAGCTGATCCTCCAGTGCGGCGACCGCCCGAATCGAGGCATCGCTACCGGGGGTGGACATGCCCGTTTCACCCGTTTTCACGCTGTCTACCATATCGCCTACGAAAATGGTAGCAATCGCTGTGATTCAGGACTCTGCCAGTGCGGCTTGACCGCGGTGTGAAATAAGACCAAAGTCTATTTGCGAAATTAAGGACGACCAGCTCGACAACCAGGTTCACACCCCCGAGGACGTTGCCATGTCAGTCCAGTCCGCGCTGCGCGTCGTACAAGCACCCGAATCAGGCGTCGATCTCGACGAGGCGGAGCGGGCGGCAGCCGCGTTCCTGCATGCCCTGGGTGTGTCCACCGACTCGGAGAGCATGAGCGGCACACCGCGGCGGATGGCCAAGGCGTACACCGAGCTGTTCACCCCGCGCCCGTTCGACCTCACCACCTTCCCCAACGACGAGGGCTACGACGAACTGGTCCTGGCCCGCGACATTCCGGTGCGGTCGGTCTGTGAACACCACCTGCTGCCGTTCGTGGGCGTCGCGCACGTCGGCTACCTGCCGGGGGACCGCATTCTCGGCCTGTCCAAGTTGGCCAGGATCGTCGAACACTTCGCCTGCCGGCCGCAGGTGCAGGAGCGGCTGACCAAGCAGGTCGCCGACTGGCTGTGCGAGCAGCTGAACCCGAAGGGCGTCGGTGTCGTCATCGAGGCCGAGCACACCTGCATGACCTTGCGCGGCGTCCAGGCGACGGGGTCGACCACGATCACCTCGACGCTGCTCGGCACCCTGCGCGAGGATGCCCGCTCCCGCCAGGAGTTCTTCGCCCTGGCGGGAGTCAACGCCTGAGGGTCGTCTAGTCCAGCAGCGCCTTGGCTTCGGCGATCAGGGCGCATTGGCGTTTCCAGTCGTCGCCGACGACGCCGAGTACCAGGTGTCGCACACCCGCCTCGGCGAATTCGGCGAACCGCTCAGCGGCGTGTCGCGCACTGCCGGTGATCGGCACCTTCGCGGCCTGCTCGGCGGCGATTCCATAGCTACCAGCGAGTCCGGCCGCGTATTCGTCCACTGTGGATTGTGTGACACCGAGAGCGGCGACACCGCCCATGGCCAGTATGGGTATCGGGCGCCCGGCAGCATCCGCGAACTCGGTGAGGCGGGTCATGGCGGACTCGGCTTGCGGCGCCGTCATCATCGACGGAAACCAGGCCTGGCCAAATCGAACCGTTCGGCGCAATGCTGCGTCCGAGCCGCCGCCGACCCAGATCGGCGGTACGGGCGCGCCGGGTGCAAGGGTCAACTGGTGCCCGTTGAGCGTCGTCGGCTTGCCGGCGATGAGGTCGGGCAACAGTTCCAGCGCGGCGTCGGTTCGTTTGCCCCGCTCTCGGTAGGGCACCTCGACCGCGTGCCAGGCGGCTTCGCCGTACATCGCGCCGCCGACGCCGACACCGAGGATGACCCGGCCCCGCGCCAACAGTTGCAGCGTGCCGATCTGCTTCGCCGCCAAGGCGACGGGCCGTAGCGCGAGCACCATGGTGCCGTAGCCGAGTTCGATCCGACTGGTCACGGCCGCGGCCGAGGCGAGGGCGACCGTGCTGTCCAGGATCGGCCGCAAGCCGACGAGTTGGTCACCGACGAACGCCGAGTCGAGGCCGACTTGCTCGGCGTGCCGGGCGCGGTCGGGGATGTCCGTTGCGGTGCCGCCGCTGACACCCAGCGAGACGCCGATCTTCAGTGTTGGCAAGGAGATTCCTTCTGCTGTCGTCATCAGATGATCAGTAGCGTCTTGCCGATGGCGGCGCGCGATTCGATGGTCCGGTGCGCGCGGGCGGCTTCGGCGAGCGGAAAGGTCTGGCCGATCGTGGGCCGCAGTCGTCCGGCCGCCGCCTCGGCCAGCGCGGTTCGGGAGAGTTCCCGCAAGCCGGCGGGGCCGCGGTTGACCTGGTGCAGGCCGATGACGGTGAGGTCGCGGGCGGCGACCTCGGCCGGGTCGGGTCTGGTCATGGTGCCGCTCGCCGCACCGTGCACGCAGAACCGGCCACCGCGCCGGAGCAGGCCGAACGCGGCGCCGCCGACGTCACCGCCGACGCCGTCGAAGACCAGGTCGATCCCGGCACCGCCGGTCAGTTTCCGCACCTGGTCCGGCCAGTCGGGCGCGCGGTAGTCGACAACGGCGGTGGCTCCCGCGTTCTCGGCCACGGCCAGTTTCGGTTGGCTGCTGGCCGCGCCGATCACTCGCGCGCCCGCCGCTCTCGCCAGCTGCACGAGCAGGCTGCCGACCCCGCCGCCCGCCGCCTCGACCAGCACCCATTCGCCCTCGGCCGGCCCGGCGACGTCGGCGAGGCCGAGCGCGGTGCGGCCGTCGGCGAGCAGCGCGAGCGCGTCGGTGGCGGCGAGGCCGGCCGGAATGTCGATCAGTTCGTCGGCGTCGACGGCAACGCGTTCGGCGTAGCCGCCGATGCCGCCGGTGGTGCTGACCACCTGCCGGCCGAGGGCGGTGCCGGCGACCCCGTTGCCGAGCACGACCGGCAACTCGCCCGGTGGCCGAAGGGCGAAAGTCCCGGCCCTGACCTGCGTTTCGATGAAGGTGATGCTGGCCGCCACGACCTCGATCAACACCTGGCCCGGCCCGGCGACAGGGTCCGGCACCTCGCTGAGCACCAGGTTCTCCGGCGGTCCGAACTCGTTGAGTATCACGGCACGCATGCCGCCCCCTTTGATCGGAGTGATTCGCTCCGAAATTTATAACGGAGTGAAACACTCCGCAAGGTAGGCTCGGCCAACAGTGCGGGAGTGAGGCGGATGACCGGAGAGCAACCGAGCAGGCGCGGCCGGCAGGCCGAGGCGGCGCGCAACGACCTGCTACTGCTCGACGCGGCCCGCGAAGTGTTCTTCTGCCACGGTTTCGACGCGCCGGTCTCGCTGGTTGCCCAGCAGGCCGGGGTCGGTATCGGCAGCCTCTATCGCAGGTATGCGACCAAGGAGGCGCTGCTGCAACACCTGTGCCTTGTCGCCATGCGCCAGGCCATCGACGCGGCGGCGGCCGGGCTCGCCGACCCGCGAGCGTGGCAGGGGCTCGTCGAGTACATCCGCCGGTGCGTGGAGTTCGGTTCCGGCGCGCTCGCGCCGATCGCCGGCACCATCGACAGCACCCCGGAAATGTGGGCAGCCGCGCGAGAGGCCCGCGAACTCGTCGAACAACTCGTCGAGCAGGCCCGGCAGGCGGGCGAACTGCGGGCCGGAGTGACCGCCCTGGACATCGCGCTGCTGATCGAACGGTTCAGCAGGCGCATCGGCCTACCCAGCGACGAGGAGGAGAACAACCGCCTCCGCCTGCTCGCCATCGCCGTCGACGGCCTGCGCGCCAACAACACCGAACCGCTGCCAGGGCGGCCACCCAGCGCACGGCACTACGAGAACCGCTGGGTGCGCAAGGAAACGAAGCCGGCGAACTAGCCGAGGAAGATGTCGGGCTGGAGCTGATCCTCGCTCGCGCCCGGATAGCGGTACTGGTCGAAGTCGGTGACACCGGCGGCGCTCAGCACCTCGTCGTCGATCAGGGTCTGGCCGGTGTACTCCTTGGCCTGCTTGACGAAGACCTCGTACGCGGCGTCGGCCATGATCTCCGGCCGCCGGGACACGGCCATCGCCGCCTCGCCGCCGACGATGTTCTGGATCGCCGCGGTCGCGATCGTCGTGCGCGGCCACAGGCAGTTCGCGGCGAGGCCCTCCTCGCGGTACTGCTCGGCAACGCCGAGGGTCAGCATGGTCATGCCGAACTTGCTGATCGTGTACGGCGCGTGCGCGGCCAGCCAGCGGCGGTCCGGGTCCAGCGGCGGCGACAGCGTGAGCACGTGCGGGTTGGCCGACTTCAGCAGGTGCGGCAGCGCGGCCGAGGTGAGCACGAACGTCCCGCGCACGTTGATGTTCATCATCAGGTCGAAGCGCTTGACCGGCAGGTTGCCGATGTTGTTCAAGTTGATCGCGGAGGCGTTGTTCACCAGCAGGTCGATGCCGCCGAACCGCTCGACGGTGCGCTCGACGGCCGCGCCGACCTGCTCCTCGTCGCGGACATCGCCGACGATCGGCAAGACCTGGCCGCCTGCCTTCTCGATCTCCTCGGCGGCGGTGTGGATCGTGCCGGGCAGCCGTGGGTCGGGCTTGTCGGTCTTGGCGATCAACGCGATGTTCGCGCCGTCCACCGCGGCCCGCAGCGCGATCGCAAGGCCGATGCCCCGGCTGCCGCCGGACATCAGCAATGTCCGCCCGGCAAGGGAACCTTTCTCCGCCATGTGTCCATCCGTTCTGTGCTGGCCAAAAGGAACAGGCCCACGACCGATGGAGGTCGGCCGTGGGCCCGCTGAATCAGTATGCCTATTCGAAGCTCTCGCCGCGCTCCGCCTTGTCCACAAGGGACTGTGGCGGGCTGAACCGCTCGCCGTAGGTGGCGGCCAGTTCCCGTGCGCGGGCCACGAAGCCGGCGAGGCCGCCCTGGTAGCCGTTGATGTACTGGATGACACCGCCGGTCCACGCCGGGAAGCCGATGCCGAAGATCGAGCCGATGTTGGCGTCCGGAATGGTGCGCAGTACGCCTTCGTCGAAGCACTTGACGGTTTCCAGCGCCTCCGCGAACAGCATCCGCTCCTGGAGGTCGACGAACGGCTCGTCAACGCCCGGCTTGCCGAAGTTCTCGGCAAGGCCCGGCCACAACCCGGTCCGCTTGCCCTCGGCGTAGTCGTAGAAACCGGAGCCGGTCGACCGGCCCTTGCGGTCGAAGTCCTCGACCATCCGGTCGATAACGCCTTCCGACGGGTGCGCGACCCAGGTACCGCCTGCCGCCTCGATGCCGGCCTTGGTCTCCTGCCGGATCTTGCGCGGCAGGGTCAGCGTCAGCTCGTCCATCAACTGCAGCGGCGGGGCCGGGTAACCGGCCTGGCTGCCGGCCTGCTCGATCGACGGTGCCGGCACGCCCTCGCCGACCATGGCCACGGCCTCGTTGAGGAAGGTGCCGATGACCCGGCTGGTGAAGAAGCCGCGGCTGTCGTTGACCACGATCGGCGTCTTGCGGATCTGCTTGGCCACGTCCAGCGCCTTGGCCAGCGTCGCGTCGCTGGTCTTCGCGCCGACCACGATCTCCAGCAGTGGCATCTTGTCCACGGGAGAGAAGAAGTGCAGGCCGATGAAGTCCTCGGGCTTCTTGACGCCCTCGGCCAGGCCGGTGATCGGTAGCGTCGAGGTGTTCGAACCGAACAGCGCGTTCGGCGCGAGCAGGTCCTGAATCTCCGCGTAGACCGTCTTCTTCAGTTCGGGGCTCTCGAAAACCGCCTCGATGACCAGGTCGCAACCGGCGGCGTCGGCAGGGTCGGCACTGGGCTTGATCCTGGCGAGCAGCGCGTCGCCCTTCTCCTGCGTGGTCTTACCGCGTGAAACGGCCTTGTCCACCAACTTCTTCGAGTACGCCTTGCCCTTCTCCGCCGCCTCGATCGAGACGTCCTTGAGCACGACGTCTATCCCGGCCAGCGCGCACACATAGGCGATGGCCGCGCCCATCATCCCGGCGCCGAGCACGATCGCCTTGGTCGCGGTGAACGTCTCGAACTCGCCCTTCGGCCTGCTGCCACCGGAGTTGATGGCCTGCAGGTCGAAGAAGAACGCCTTGGTCATGTTCTTGGAGACCTGACCGGTGACCAGTTCCACGAAGTAGGTCGTCTCGATCTTGATCGCGGAGTCGAAGTCGACCTGCGCACCCTCGATCGCGGCCGAGAGGATGTTGCGCGGGGCAGGCATCGGCGCGCCCTTGAGCTGCTTGCGCAGATTCGCCGGGAAAGCCGGCAGGTTCGCCGCGAACGACGGATTGGACGGCGTGCCACCGGGAATCTTGTAGCCCTTCTCGTCCCACGGCTGCACCGCCCCAGGATTGGCCTTGATCCACTCCTTCGCCTTGGCCAGCATCTCCTCCGGCGTGTCGACGACCTCATCGACCATGCCAAGACCCAGCGCGTCCTTGGGCTTACGCCGCTGCCCCTGCAACAGAATGTTCAGCAACGCGTTCTGAATACCGAACTTACGCACGCTACGAACCACGCCGCCCCCACCGGGCAGCAGACCAAGCGTGACCTCGGGCAGACCGATCTCGCTGCCCTTGGCATCCAGCGCGATCCGGTGGTGACAGGCCAGCGCGATCTCGTACCCACCGCCGAGCGCGGCGCCGTTGATCGCCGCGACGACCGGCTTGCCCAGGGTTTCCAGCCTGCGCATGGCGGCCTTCATCCCGCCGGAGCTCTCCGCGATCGCGGGCGCGTCGGCCCTGGTCGCCTTGCTCATCAGCCGCAGGTCACCACCGGCGAAGAAGGTCTTCTTGGCCGAGGTGATCACCACGCCCGTGATGCTGTCCTTCTCCGCCTCCAGCCGCGTCACGGTCTCGTCGAACGAGCGGCGGAACGTGTCGTTCATGGTGTTGGCCGACTGGTCCGGGTCATCCATGGTCAGCACCACGATGCCGTCACCGTCGGCTTCCCAACGGAACATGTTCTCGGTCATGTGTCGTCGTCCCTCAGACTCGCTCGATGATGGTCGCGACGCCCATGCCGCCGCCGATGCACAGCGTGACAAGGGCGCGTCGCGCGTCCCGCCGCTCCAGTTCGTCGATGACGGTGCCGACCAGCATCGCGCCGGTCGCGCCGAGCGGGTGACCCATGGCGATCGCGCCACCGTTGACGTTGACCTTGTCCGCAGGCAGGTTCAGGTCCTTCATGAACTTGAGCACGACCGACGCGAACGCCTCGTTGATCTCGAAGATGTCAATGTCCTCAACGGACAGTCCGGCCGTTGCCAGCACCTTCTTGGCGGCCGGGGTCGGCCCGGTCAGCATGATCGTCGGGTCCGCGCCGGTGGTCGCGGTGGCCACGACGCGCGCCCTCGGGGTCAGCCCGAGTTCGTCGGCGGCCTTGCCATTGCCGACCAGTACCAACGCGGCGCCGTCCACGATGCCGGAGGAGTTACCCGCGTGGTGCACGTGATTGATCTTCTCGACCCAGTGGTACTTCTGCAGCGCGACCGCGTCGAAGCCGCCCATCTCGCCGATGCCCTCGAACGAGGGGCCCAGCTTGCCGAGACCGTCGACCGTCGAGTCCGGCCGCATGTGTTCGTCGTGGTCCAGCACGGGAATGCCGTTGCGGTCGACCACCGGCACCACCGACTTTGCGAAGTAGCCGCCCGCCCACGCCTTGGCCGCCCGCTCCTGCGAGCCGACCGCGTAGGTGTCGACGTCGGTACGGGAGAAGCCCTCGATGGTGGCGATCAGGTCGGCGCCGATGCCCTGCGGCACGAAATAGGTCTCGTAGTTGGTCTCCGGGTCCATCGCCCATGCGCCGCCGTCGGAACCCATCGGCACCCGCGACATGGACTCGACCCCGCCGGCCAGCACCAGGGTGTCCCAACCGGAGCGGACCTTCTGCGCCGCGGTGTTCACGGCCTCAAGGCCGGACGCGCAGAACCGGTTCAGCTGAACGCCACCGACCGTGTCCGGTAGACCGGCGAGAACCGCCGCGGTGCGCGCGATGTCCGAACCCTGGTCACCCACCGGAGTGACGACGCCCAGCACGATGTCGTCGATGCGAGCCGGGTCGAGGTCGGGGAAGCGCCGGCGCATCTCGTCGATCAGACCGACGACCAGCGACACCGGCTTGGTCGCGTGCAGCGACCCGGTCTTCTTGCCGCGACCGCGTGGAGTGCGGATCGCCTCGTAGATGAATGCCTCGCTGTTCGCAGTCACACTCACGTGCCTCCTTGCCGCATCGGCCACCCGATTCCGCGCAAGGCACGTCGGGGTCCGAACGTTGACTACCCGCCAGTAACCCATTTTGCCCCTTGTTGACAGCTTGTCAATAGTCCGGGGATCGGCTTACGGTTCGCATGACGTGAATCACCCGAAGGAGGCCGACCGACGTGGCGATCGAGGAGTATCAGCAGATCACCTACGAGGTGAGCGGCCCCGTCGCGACCATCGCGTTGAACCGGCCAGAACGTCGCAACGGCTACACCGTCCGCATGGCCGACGAACTCGCCGACGCCTTCCCGCGCGCCGACGCCGACGACGACATCAGGGTCGTCGTGTTCACCGGAACCGGCAACGACTTCTCAGTGGGCGCTGATCTGGGCGGAGAGACCTTCGCCGACCGAGCCACCCTGGACGACCCCCCCGCCACGTACCACGAACCGGCCGGGCGCGCGTCGCTGGCGATCTTCGCCATGAACAAGCCGGTCATCGCCGCCATCCGCGGCGCCGCGGTGGGGGCAGGCTCCACCATCATCCTGCCCGCCGACTACCGCCTCGCCGCCAAGGACAGCCGCTTCGGCTACGTCTTCACCCGACGCGGCATCGTGCCGGAAGGCGCGTCCACCTGGTTCCTGCCCCGACTCGTCGGCATGGGCACCGCGCTCGACTGGATGATCAGCGGCCGCGTCTTCGACGCCGAGGAAGCACACGCATCCGGCCTCGTACACCGACTCTACGAGTCCGACGGGGTTCTCCCCGCCGCCTACGAACTGGCCGAAGAACTCGCGGCCAAAACCGCGCCGATCTCGGTCGCCGTCACCCGACAACTGCTCTACCGAATGGCCTCGCTCGACTCGCCGTTCCCCGCCCGCGACCTCGACTCGCAGCTGATCGCGGGCGCGGCCGGCAACCCCGACGCCATCGAGGGCGTGGTGTCCTTCCTGCAACGCAGGCCGCCGGAATTCACCGGCCGGGTCAGCACGGACCTGCCCGACTACCTCCCATGGCGCAAGACCGGAGGGCCAAGGTGACCAGCGGCACCGCACCCCGCTGGCGACGACTCGAACCCGACCAGCGCCGAGCCCAGATCCTGGCCTGCGCGCGCAGGCTGTTCGGCGAACGGCACTACGAGGCGGTGTCCACCACCGAACTGGCCAGGGAGAGTGGTGTCGCCCGTGGCCTGATCAACCACTACTTCGGCACCAAACGCGAGCTGTACCTCGAAGTGATCCGCGAGCTGACCTTCTTCCCGGAGTTCGCGGTGGAACGCTTGGCGCACGGCAGCATCGAGCAGCGCGCGGACGCCAGCATGGAGCGGTTCCTCGACGTGATAGAGCGCAACCGGACCATGTGGCTGAACACGATCGGCACCGGCGGCTTCGGCCGCGACCCGGACGTCGAGCAGATCCTGCAACAAGCCGACGAGATCGCGGCCGACCGGATGATGGAGACCGTCGGCCTAGCCGACATCACCGAGGGCCGGGAGGAACTGCGCGCGATGATCCGCTCATTCAGCGGCCTGGCCAGGGTCGCCACCAGGGAGTGGCTGATCCGCAAGACCCTGACCAGAGACCAGGTGCGCACACTCCTATCCGCAACGCTGGTCGCCATCATCACCCAGGTACACCCCCAGATGTTCAGCACCAACCCGGCCATCTGACCCCTGGCCCCTTGTCCAACTGATACAAAGATGCGATATTTGTATCAATGTACCGGAGGTAAACATGGCCGCGGAAACCTTCGACCTCAACCCATCCGACCTCAACCGATCCGACCCAGGCCCGTCCGCTCACGGCTCGCCCGCTCACAGTTCGCCCGCTCCCGACTGGCTCGGCCCCGAATCCCTGAGCTGGCGATACTCCGGCGACTGGCGCACCATCCTGCTAGGCCCCTGGGTCGGCCTCGTGCAGTTGAGCCTCCCCGGGCTCGGCGCGGGCGTCGTAGAGCACTCAGCGTTCTACACCGAACCCTGGGACCGATTTCTCCGCTCCGTCCCGCAGATCGCCGGCGTCGTCTACGACGGTCCGCGTTCGGCGGCCGAAGGACATCGCATCCGCGACCTGCACACCACCATCAAGGGCGTCGACGACAAGGGCAGGCGTTATCACGCGCTCGACCCCGAGGTGTTTTTCTGGGCGCACGCCACCATTTCCGAGGTGGTGGTCAAGATGATCGACCTTTTCGATCATCCGATCACGTCGGCGGAGAAAGACCAACTGTTCGCCGAATCGGTGCGCATCTGGCGAAACTACGGAATGAGCGACCGCCCCCTCCCGCCGAACCGCGCCGCGCTCGACGAGTACTTCAAGCACGTATATGCCAATGTGCTGGAGAAAACGCCCGCGGTAGCCGAGTTCATCCGGCTCTCCGCCGAACCGGCCAGCATGGCCCAACCATGGCTGCCGCAGCCGGTATGGCGTGCACTCGCGCCGATCGTCACGAAATCGATGTGGCGCTTCGGCGTCGGCCTGCTCGAACCGGAAACCCGCGAGACCCTCGGCCTGACCTGGACCAACTCCGACGAACGCGGACTTCGTCAAGTCGCCGCGATCATCCGGACAACCTGGCCGATGCTGCCGCGCCCCGTGCGTTATATGCCGAGGGCGAAGACAGGGTTCCGTAGAACCGGTTGGCCACGTCCGGCTCGAATGTGACCGTCGCCGCGATAAACTCATTTCGCGATGACTTCCACTGCAGCCACCCCGGCCACCTCGGTATCCGCGTCAGCCCTGCTCGCGGAGATCCTGCATTCCCCGGACACCGACGAAATCGGCATCCGGATTCTGGACGCGGCCCTCGCCGAATACCTCGATCACGGCCTGCGCCGCACCAGCGTCGACGACATCGCGCGGCGCGCGGGTATCGGTCGAGCAACCATTTACCGCCGCTTCCCCAACCGCGACGAGCTGCTGCAAGCGGTCCTGGTCCGCGAGTGCCGGAGGTTCTTCGCCGACATCGCCACCGCGGTCGCCGACCTGCCCACCCTCGCCGAACGCCTTGTCGAGGGATTCGTCGTCGGCCTGCGCACCGCGCGCCAGCAGCCCCTGCTCAACCGCATGCTGACCATCGAGCCAGAGGCGTCACTGCCGTTTCTGACCATCCACGGCGGCCCCGCCCTCGCCGTCGTCCGCGAGTTCCTGGTCCAGCAGTACCTGGCCAGCCCGGAGGCGAAGGCAGGAACCCTGCGGATGAACCCGGAGGAGGTCGCCGAGATCCTGGTCCGGCTGTCCATCTCGCTGGTGCTCACCCCGGACAGTTGCCTGCCACTGCGCACCGACGACGAGGTCCGCGCCACCGCCCAGCGTTACCTGGCCCCACTCGTGTTGGCACGCTGATCCACTGAGAAGGGCGGTTCCGCCCACCCGCGATGAGCGCACCCGCACGGCGGGAGTCCCGCCAAAATGATCTCAGTGATCTCTGCGAGCAGGCAATCCAGCTTTGGGCAACTAATGGCTGTGCCATGCCCTGTGCCCGGAACCAGCCGATCGCGGCACCGCAGGAAAATCCATCTACCAACCTACCCGCGCTGATCGACGAGCCTCCGCCGACGTTTGTCTGGTCAATCCGCCCCAGGAAGCAACCCGCATCCTCCCTGCCGGCACGCCACCCGCGTCGGTGCAGCCGCCCTGGTCGCCGGAGAGTCGCATTGCGACAGTCGTCCATGACCAGGGTCAGCGATTCGACGCCGCGTCATCACCAAGTTGTCCCGGGCCTCGAGCCGACTGCTGACGCCGATCGTGCATGGCCGTCGGTGCACTTGAGGTCGGCCTGGGCTTTAGCTCGGTTACGCTAACTTGATCCAACCTAGGCGCCGGCGTCAAGGCGCCAGGTTACGGTTTGAAAACGACCAGCGGCG
>DASYBO010000606.1:0-6672 GCA_036500685.1 Pseudonocardiaceae bacterium
AGGCCCGAACCGCTACACCAGACAGAACTCATTGCCCTCCGGATCGGCCATCACCAGGTGATCCGGTTTGCCGAGCACCTCGGCGGTAACCAGCAGCGTCGCGCCGGCCGCGGTCAGCTTCTCGGCCGCGGCGAGCACGCGCGGCCAGCGACGTTCCCACGGCACGTCGTCCCGGCCGCCACCGACCTGTAGATCGAAGTGCATCCGCAGTTTGGCGGTCTTCGGCTCAGGCACCTTGAGGAAGGTCAGGTTCGGCAGCACGCCGTCCGGATCCGAAAGGGCCGCGCCGTCGTCCCACTCCTGCTCGGGGACTTCGTAGTGCCGCAACCATGCTTCCCAGGTGGCGAAGCCGGTCGGCGGCTCGCGCTCGACATAGCCGAGCGCGAGCGCCCAGAACCGGGCCAGTTCGACCGGGTGCGCGCAGTCGATGGTCAGCGTCCACGGTGTCGTCATGCCGCACGCTAACCCGCGACCCGGACAAAATCAGTCTTCGACCGCGATGGCCAACGCCGGACAGATCCGCGCCGCCTGCCGTGCTCCGTCCTGCGCGTCCTCGGTTGGCGTTTCGGTGAGCAGCACCGCGATGCCGTCCTCGTCGCGCTGGTCGAACACGGTCGGCGCGGCCAGCACGCACTGGCCCGACCCGACGCACTTGTCCTGGTCGATCAACACCTTCATGACCAATCCCCTTGTCACCAGGTCAATGGAAGCTTGTGCACGCCGTAGACGAGCATGTCGTGCTTGAACGGGATCTCCTCGAACGCAACGGCCAGCGCCAACTCGGGCAGCCTGCGGTAGAGCGTCCCGTACACCACCTGCAACTCCACCCTGGCCAGCGGCTGGCCGAGGCACTGGTGGATGCCGTACCCGAACGCCACGTGATGCCGGGCCTCGCGCAGCACGTCCAGCTGGTCCGGGTCGCCGGTGAAGACGCTCGGGTCGCGGTTGCCCGCGTCGTTGGCCAGGATCACGCCCTCGCCCGCGCGGATCAGCTGCCCGTCGACCTCGACGTCCTCGATCGCCACCCGGCGCCTGCCGTTGTGCACGATGGTCAGGTAGCGCAGCATCTCCTCGACCGTGCCCGCGATGACCTGCGGATCGTCGGTCTCGCGCACGATCGCCAACTGCTCGGGGTTACGCAACAGGGCCAGGGTGCCCAGCGCGATCATGTTGGCGGTCGTCTCGTGTCCGGCGACCAGCAGCAGCAGGGCCGTGTCGGCTGCCGCCTTGAGCGTCATGTTGCCCGGCCGAACCTGGTCGATGACCAGCCTGCTGAGCAGGTCGTCTGCGGGGTCGCGGTCCTTGGCGCTGATCAGCTCGGTCAGGTACTCGACCAGCTCGGCGGTGGCCTTCAGCGCGGGCGCGGCGTCGTCGCTCCTGGTCACCAGCAGCCTGCTGCGCTGCTGGAAGAACTCATGATCGGCATACGGGACGCCGAGCAGTTCGCAGATCACCAGCGACGGCAGGGGCAGCGCGAGCGCCTGCACCAGATCGGCCTGCGGGCCCTGCTCGACCATGTCGTCGATCAGTTCATCCACAATGGACTGAATGCGCGGGCGCAGCGCCTCGACCCGCTTGATCATGAAGTCGCGGGTGAACATCCGGCGGTAGCGGTCGTGCTCCGGGTTGTCCATGGTGATGAACGCCGGATTCTGCGCGCGCCGCTGTTTGACCGATGGCGTCGTGTACGGATAGCCGGGACGCCTCGAGTCGGCGCTGAATCGCGGGTCCGCGAGCACCGCGCGCTGTGCCTCGTAGCCGGTGATCAGCCACGGCTTGCTGCCATCCCAGATGCGCACGCGGGTGATCGGTTCCTCGGCGCGCAGTCGGCCCAGCTCGGGCGGTGGATCGAACGGGCAGTTCTGTTGCCGCTGCATGGGGTAGGTCGCTAGCCCGGTGTCGAGCGTGTCAGTCATCGAACCTCCTGGCCGCCAGATTGGTGAACGTCTGTTTGGTAACTTACCAAACAGACGTTAGGCATCTCTAGGTGTTGAAGCGCACACCAAGCGTGTTTGACAGTTGATTCAGACCTCGTCGGCGAACACGAGCGAGATCAGGTCGTCGACGAACGAGTGGATGCCCGCGGCGCTCTCGGTGTCCTCCGGCGCAGCGTGATGCAGCGCGACCCGACCGTGCGCGCCGACGAACACCGTGATCGCGGCCTGCCGCGCAGGCCGCCGCAACTCGTGGCCAGCCGCCTCGCACCGTTCGAACGCGCTGACAATCCGCAGTACCACCTGGCCCAGCGGGCTCCGCGCCAGATCGATCTTGCGCTCTCGCGGCACGGCCTGCCGGTTGTTGTAGATCAACCGGTAATGGCCGGGATTGTCGATGGCGAACTGGCAGTACGCGCTCATCTGCGCCCGCAGCCTGGCCACAACCGCCTCCGGCGGGACCGATTCGTCGGCCGCGTGCATCCGCGCGCCGAGCAGGTCGTAGTCGTAGGCGACCAGACCCCGCACGAGTTCGGCCTTGTCCGCGAAGTGCTGGTAGATGCTGGCCGGCGCGATCCCAACCGCCCGCGCGACGCCGCGGATGGTCAAGCCTTCCTCGCTGCCCAGTTCGGAGAGCAACCGAGCCGCGGCGACCAGGATCTCGGTGCGCAGCTTCTCACCCTGCCCCCACGGATTGCGGGTGCGCGGCGAGGTCACGTCCGCCTGCTCGGTCATTGCTTCACGATGACACAATCCCAGCGAAGGAGGGCCCCGACGTGGCCAAACCGTCCCTGACCGTCACCACCGTGAACATCAGCGCGCCCGATGCGGGCGAACTTGCGAACTTCTATGTACGGCTACTCGGCTGGGAGATCGCGGTCGCCGAACCCGACTGGGTGATGCTGCGCGGCGAAGGCGCGGGAGTGCGATTGTCCTGCCAGACCGAACCGGGCTACGTCCGTCCCACCTGGCCGACCCGCCCCGATGCCCAGCAGATGATGCTGCACCTGGAGATCATGGTCGAGGACCTGGACGCGAGCGTCGAGCACGCGATCGCCTGCGGCGCAACACTGGCCGAGTACCAGCCGCAGGACGATGTCCGCGTCTGTCTCGATCCGGCCGGCCATCCGTTCTGCCTGTGGATCAACTCTTGACTGGGATCTCCACCCAGAGCGTCTTGCGATCGTTGCCTCGGTCAACGCCCCATGTTCTGCTGATCCCGTCGACCATCAGCAGCCCCCGACCCCGAAACCCGCCACGGGTCGACGCACCCGGTCTCGGCGGCAGATCCGGTGCGCCGTCGTCGACCTCGATGCGCAGCACCGGTCTGTCCACCGGTCTACTGATCCGCACGGCCAAGGGTTGGCCAGCGTGTTCGTAGGCGTTGGTGACCAGCTCGGTCACGACCAGCTCGACGTCGATCAGCAACTGATGCGGTTCGTCGGCGAGCAGGCCGCGCAGCCAGCTGCGCAGTTCGGTCAGTGGCGGGATCGAGGGTTGGCCGATGGCGAACTCGTACTGCCGCTGTTCGGCTCCTGTGGTGCCCACGGGTCTCCTCGACTGCTCTCCCCGCCGGTGCCAAGCAGCGGGACCGCTCGGGAGTACCCGCTGCGCGGGGCCCTACACATGGATTCAGTCACACAAACTTCTAACGCGCGCGCACGACTCGAGTCTCGTCCCAGATCGGCTCGTCCGATTCGGCCACTACACCGTCCGAACGGAACACCAGGAACCGGTCGAACGAGCGCGCGAACCAGCGGTCGTGCGTCACCGCGACGACCGTCCCTGTGAAGCCGTCCAGTGCGGACTGCAGCGCTTCCGCCGAGGTCAGGTCCAGGTTGTCGGTTGGTTCGTCGAGCAGCAGCAGGGTCGCGCCGGACAGCTCCAGCAGCAGGATCTGGAACCTCGCCTGCTGCCCGCCGGAGAGCGTTTCGAATCGCTGGTCGGCCGACGCGCCGAGCCCGTAACGACTCAATACGGCGATCGCCGGTCCGCGTGACATGCCCCGCCGGTCGCCGTCACCGTGCCAGAGCACGTCGACAAGGGCCTTCCCCATCCACTCGGGATGCTCGTGGGTCTGCGCGAACAGCCCGCCGACCACCCGCGCGCCCAATTTGTACAGTCCGGTATGCGCGACCTCGCCGCCGGCAAGCAGCCGCAGGAAGTGACTCTTGCCCGACCCGTTCGACCCGAGCACGGCCAATCGGTCGCCGAAGAACAACTCGAAGTCGAACGGCCGCATCAGGCCGGTCAGTTCCACTTGCTCGCAGGTGACCACCCGCACACCGGTCCTGCCACCGGTCAACCTCGGCTTCACCTGCTCCGGCTTGGGCATCTCCGGCGGTCGCGGGCTCTGTTCGTAGCGGCGCAACCGGGTCTGCATCGCCCGGTACCTGGCGGCCATGTCCGGGCTGATCGATGCCTGCACGCGCAACGTGATGACCAGCTGGCGTAGCCGTTCGTGCTCCTCGTCCCAGCGTCGGTGCAGTTCGGCGACGCGTTCCCAGCGCGCTTCCCGCGCCGCGTGCCAGGTGTCGAAGCTGCCGCCGTGCGTCCAGGTGGTGCCGGCCTCCAGGGTGATCACCGCGGTCGCGGCGGTGGCCAGCAGCTCGCGGTCGTGGCTGACCAGCAGCACGGCCTTGCCGGTCTCGCCGAGTCGCTGTTCGAGCCAGCGCTTGCCGGGCACGTCGAGGTAGTTGTCCGGTTCGTCCAGCAGCAGCACCTGTTCGGTGCCGCGCAGCAGCGTCTCCAGCACCAGGCGCTTCTGCTCGCCACCCGAGAGCGTGCGCACGCCTCGGTACTTGGCCCGGTCGAACGGCACCCCGAGGGCGGCAACGGTCACGGTGTCCCAGAGCACCTCGACGTCGTACCCGCCCGCCTCGCCCCAGTTGGCCAGCGCGGTCGCGTAGCGCAGTTGGGTCGGCTCGTCGTCGGTGTCCATCAGCGCCAGTTCGACCTCGTCCAGCTCCTGCGCCGCCGCACGCAACGGCGCGGGCGCGACGGCGAGCAGCAGGTCGCGGACGGTCTTGTCGTCCCGGATCGAACCGATGAACTGCGGCATCACGCCCAGCCCGCCCTGCACGACGACGCCGCCATCGTTCGGGGTCAGCTCACCGCCGAGGATGCGCAGCAGGGTGGTCTTGCCGGCACCGTTCGACCCCACCAGCGCGGCGACCTGGCCCATGCCAACCCGGAAATTGACCTCGCTGAACAGCTCGCGGCCGTCCGCGAGCCGGTAGGCCAGCCCGCCTGCCTCCAAAAAGCCCATGAACAGCAATGGTGCCCGGCGGCGCCGGTCAACTCCACCGAGTTATCGATGCATACATGCGTAAGACATCTGTAACGGCTATCTCACACTAAGCCGTTACATCGCGAACATAGGGTGTTGGCGGACATCCAGGGCGACAATCTAGGAGCGTGCATGATCACGTTGATCGTGGTCGGATTTCTGGCCGGCGTGATCACCAGCATTTCCCCGTGCGTGCTTCCGGTCCTGCCCGTGGTGCTCACCGCAGGCTCCAACCGCCGCACCCCCGCACCCGCCCCGGTGCCCGTCTCGGTCGGTGCGCCGGAACCCGCACCCGAACCGGAAGCCGAGACCGGCAGGCGAATGTCATGGCGGCCCTATGGCGTGGTCGCCGGTCTGGTGCTCAGCTTCTGTCTGTCCACATTGTTCGGTTCACTGGTGCTCTCCGCGTTGCGCCTTCCGCAGGACCTGCTGCGCGACGCCGGTATCGCGGTGCTGGTGGTGGTGGGTGTCGGGCTGATCTGGACCCGGTTCGGTGAACTGCTGGAACGGCCGTTCGCGCGCATTCGCGGCCGTCAGGTCAATCCGGACAGCAACGGGCTGGTGACCGGTCTCGGGCTCGGCCTGCTGTTCGTGCCCTGTGCCGGTCCGGTGCTGGCCACCATCGTGGTGGTCGGCGCGACGCACAAGATCGGTTTCGACGCGGTCGTCCTCACGGTCGCGTTCGGCATCGGCGTCGGTGTGCCGTTGCTGGTGCTCGCCGTCGCCGGGGACGCGATCGTGCGCAGGACCGGGTTGCTGCGCAAGCGCGCGCGAGGCATCCGGGTGACCGCGGGCGCGCTGATGATCGTCGTCGCCCTGGCCATCGGCCTCAACCTGACCGACGGGCTGCAGACCGCGTTGCCGGGCTACACCAATGCCTTGCAGAACTCCGTCGAGCAGAATCCGAGCGCGGCGGGCCAACTGCACGCGTTGACCTCCGGCAATTCGGGCGGCACCAACAAAAGCAACACCCTGCAACCGAGCGCGGACTGCCAGGCCAACGGCCAGACGCTGGAAAACTGTGGCCCCGCACCGGAACTGACCGGCATCAACGCCTGGCTCAACACCCCCGGCAACTCACCCGTGACGCTGGCCGGCCTGCGCGGCAAAGTCGTGCTGATCGACTTCTGGACCTACAGCTGCATCAACTGCCGCCGCGCCCTTCCGCACGTCGAAGCCTGGTACAACGCCTACCAGAAGGACGGGTTCGTGGTCATCGGCGTGCACACGCCGGAGTTCGCGTTCGAGCACATCGTGTCCAACGTCAGCTCGCAGTCGGCCGCGCTCGGCGTGAAGTACCCGGTCGCGATCGACAACGACTACGCGACCTGGAACGCCTACCAGAACCAGTACTGGCCGGCCGAGTACCTGATCGACAAGACCGGCGTCATCCGGCACGTCGCCTTCGGCGAGGGCGACTACGGCACCACCGAGGACGACGTCCGCACC
>DASYBO010000607.1:0-11388 GCA_036500685.1 Pseudonocardiaceae bacterium
GCGGCCGGGGCTGCAGTTCCTCTCCCAGGAGCAGTACAACCAGCTGTTCACCATGCACGGCACGATCATGCTGCTGCTGTACGCGACCCCGATCCTGTTCGGGTTCGCCAACTACATCCTGCCGCTGCAGATCGGTGCCCCGGACGTCGCGTTCCCTCGGCTCAACGCCTTCTCCTACTGGGCGTACCTGTTCGGCGGCCTGATCGTGCTCTCCGGCTTCCTGACTCCGGGTGGCGCCGCGGACTTCGGGTGGTTCGCCTACACCCCGCTGTCCGACGCGATCCACTCCCCTGGCGTCGGCGGTGACCTCTGGATCACCGGCCTGATCCTCTCCGGCCTCGGCACGATCCTCGGTGGCGTGAACATGGCCACCACCGTGATCTGCCTGCGCGCGCCCGGCATGACCCTGTTCCGGATGCCGATCTTCACCTGGAACATCCTGGTCACCAGCGTGCTGATCCTGCTGGCCTTCCCGATCCTGACCGCGGCCCTGTTCGGCCTTCTGGCCGACCGCCACCTCGGCGCGCACATCTTCGACCCGGCCAACGGCGGCGTGATCCTCTGGCAGCACCTGTTCTGGTTCTTCGGGCACCCCGAGGTCTACATCGTGGCGCTACCGTTCTTCGGCATCGTCACCGAGATCTTCCCGGTATTCAGTCGAAAACCGCTGTTCGGCTATCGCGGTCTGATCTACGCGACCCTGGCGATCGGCGCGCTGTCCATCGCGGTGTGGGCGCACCACATGTACGCGACCGGCGCCGTGCTGCTGCCGTTCTTCTCCGCGATGACGTTCCTCATCGCGATCCCGACCGGTGTGAAGTTCTTCAACTGGATCGGCACGATGTGGAAGGGACAGTTGACCTTCGAGTCGCCGATGCTGTTCTCGGTCGGCTTCCTGGTCACGTTCCTCTTCGGCGGCCTGACCGGTGTGCTGCTCGCCGCCCCGGCCATCGACTTCCACGTGTCCGACACCTATTTCGTCGTCGCGCACTTCCACTACGTGCTGTTCGGCACGATCGTGTTCGCCACCTACGCCGGCATCTACTTCTGGTTCCCCAAGATGACCGGCCGAATGCTCAACGAACCACTGGGCAAACTGCACTTCTGGACCACGTTCATCGGATTCCACCTGACCTTCCTCGTCCAGCACTGGCTCGGCGCGGAGGGCATGCCCCGGCGGTACGCGGACTACCTGCCCAGTGACGGGTTCACCACGTTGAACACGGTCTCCACCATCGGCTCCTACGTGCTGGGCGCCTCGGTGCTGCCGTTCATCTACAACGTGTTCAAGTCCTACCGCTACGGCGAGGTCGTCGACGTCGACGACCCATGGGGCTACGGCAACTCGCTGGAGTGGGCGACCTCCTGCCCGCCGCCTCGGCACAACTTCACCGAGATGCCGCGCATCCGTTCCGAGCGTCCCGCGTTCGAACTGCACTACCCGCACATGGTCGAACGCCTGCGACTGGAACGCGAAGCGTTCCCCGGCAAGGAACACCGGATCGCCGTGAAGGTGCCGGCGGGCGAGAGCAAGGACTGACACCACACGAAACCGATGACACCGGGGCACCCGTAACGGGCACCCCGGTGTCGTTGTCTCTGGAGGGCTTCGATGACCGCGACACCAGTCCTGATCACCGTGACCGGCCCGGACAAGCCGGGCGTCTCCTCGGTGCTGTTCTCCGCGCTGGCCGTGAACAACGCGGACATGCTCGACGTCGAGCAGGTGGTCATCCACGGCAAGCTCGTACTCGGCGTGCTGGTCGCCACCAGGACCGACCCCGAGGGCCTACAGGAGGCCGTCGAGCAGGCCATGGCCAGCGTCGGCATGCAGGTCGAGGTGGAGGTCGGCACCGAACGCAACACCGACACCCCGGCCCAGGTCGACTCGACGCACGTCATCGTCGTGCTCGGCCACCCGGTCACCGCCAAGGGCTTCACCCGGATCGCGCGCAGGCTCGCCCGGCTCAACGCCAACATCGACGCGATCACCAGGGTCGCCGACTACCCCGTCACCGGCCTGGAACTGCGGGTTTCCGTCACCGACGACAGCGCCGAGGCCGACGAGCGACTGCGTTCCGTCCTCGGCGAGGCAGCGGCCGACGTCGGCCTTGACATCGCCATCGAACGCGCGGGTCTGGCCAGGCGGGCCAAGCGGCTCATCGTGTTCGATGTGGACTCGACGCTGATCCAGGGCGAGGTCATCGAGATGCTCGCGGCTCGGGCAGGCCGCGAGGACGAGGTCCGCGCGGTCACCGAGGCGGCCATGCACGGCGAACTCGACTTCGCCGAATCGCTGCGCCGACGGGTGTCCGTGCTGGCCGGTTTACCCGAATCCGTGCTGGCCGAGGTGGCCGAGGAACTCCAGCTCACCCCAGGCGCGCGCACCACGATCCGCACGCTCAAGCGGCTCGGATTCCGCTGCGGCATCGTGTCCGGCGGCTTCATCCAGGTGGTCGACCCGCTGGCCGAGGAACTCGAGTTGGACTTCTGCGCGGCCAACGAGCTTGAGGTCCGCGACGGGAAGCTGACCGGGAACGTCGTCGGCGGGATCGTCGACCGGGCCGGGAAGGCCGTCGCGCTGAGCCGCTTCGCCGAGGACTGCGGCATTCCGCTCGCGCAGTGCGTCGCGGTCGGCGACGGCGCCAACGACATCGACATGCTCACAGCGGCCGGCCTCGGCGTCGCGTTCAACGCCAAGCCCGCATTGCGCGAGGTCGCGGACACCGCTCTGTCGCACCCGTTCCTCGACGCGATCCTGTTCATCCTCGGCGTGCGCCGCTCCGAGGTGGAAGCGGCCGACCTCGCCGACGGCCTGATCCCGCAACGCCCATGAACACCGTGCTGGCGCCGCTCGCCGCCCGCTACGCGCACTGGCTCTCGCTGCCAAGCGAGTCCACTGTGGATGTTTCGGACGAAGAACCCGACCAGGTGCGGGCGATGCCGATCATCCTGCACATCGACAAGGCCGACCCGCCCCACCGCACCGCACTGCTCGAAGCCGCCGCTGCCGCCGCGATCGCCGTCTGCCTCGACGAGTGCGCAGAACCGGGAGGCCCCTGGCACGAGGACCTGATGGCCTGGGTCGACGGCCGGATCCGCAAGGTGTCCCGGCGGGCCCGGACCGCGCACTGGGCCGCCGCCCAGGACTTCCCCGGCCGCACCATCGAGGTCGACGGCGCGCAGGCGCGTGCGCTCGTGCCCGGTCTGGTCACCGAAACCCCCAAGGAGATCAGCCGCTTGCAGATCTCCGGCAGCGACCTACCCATCGAACCGGCTGATCCGCCCGCGCCCGGCCGCCCGGTACTGTGGCTGAACCCGGACGTGCCGATGACAGCGGGAAAAGCCGCGGCTCAAGTAGGTCACGCCACTATGTTGCTGGCCGCACTGTTGTCCGGTTCCGGCCGCGACGACCGGATCGCCGAATGGGCCGCAACCGACTTCCGCTGCGCGGTACGCATCGCCGACCAGCTCAACTGGAAAACTCTGTGCCCTGGCGAGGATCCCGAGGCGACCTGGTACGACCACGGCGTGATCGCCGTCCGGGATGCTGGCTTCACCGAGGTCGCCCCCGGCACGATCACCGTGCTGGCCCAGTGGCCGACTACCTGAACAGGTAACACGACCTGCGGCGATGATCAACCA
Source organism: Pseudonocardiaceae bacterium (assembly GCA_036500685.1). GTDB lineage: Bacteria > Actinomycetota > Actinomycetes > Mycobacteriales > Pseudonocardiaceae > CAJCJE01. Next base: position 3,646 of record DASYBO010000607.1, read on the forward strand.
CTGTCAGACTGGCGCCGGTTCCTGTCCGGTGGACAGAAAACCGGGCTGCCCATTGCAGTCGTACGGCTCCGCTGGGTAGCTTCTGAGTCGAGTTCCGGCTTGACAACGTTGTCATCGGCGAGGGAAGGGAACCGGACATGGATCTTGGGGGCGGATTGAGACGACCGTTCACGCGGCGCAGCGCACTGACCGCGCTCGCGGCCGCGGGCGGACTCGGTCTCACCGGGTTGTTCAGCGGCTCCGCCAGCGCGGCCACCACACCAACTGGCATCTCCAACGCACTTTCCGACTACGCGGTCCCGCCGCCCCCGGCCAAGCAGGCCGCCGCGCAGGTCCGCAATGAGTTCCTGCACGCGTGGAACGGCTACAAGAAATTCGCCTGGGGCCACGACCAGGTCAACCCGGTTTCCGGGACCTACAGCGAATTCTTCGTGCCCGGCCATTCGATCGGGCTGTCGATGATCGAGGCGCTCGACACCTTGTACGTGATGGAACTCGACGACGAACTCGCGGCCAGCGTCGCCTGGATCGACAAGAACGTCAACTTCGACATCGACGGCGACTTCCACGTCTTCGAGGCCATCATCCGGGTCGTCGGCGGCCTGCTCGCCGGCTACTTGGCCATCAAGGACAAGAAGCTGCTGTCCCTGGCCGTCGACATCACCGACCGGTTGATGCCCGCCTTCGCCTCGCCGACCGGCCTGCCCTACCAGTTCGTGAACCTGCACACCGGCGCGGTTTCCGGCAACACGCCGCCGCTGGCCGAGATCGGCACCAACATCCTGGAATTCGGCGTGCTCTCCCAGCTCACCGGAGACCCGAAGTACTTCAACGCGGCCAAAAAGGCCTACCAGGTCACCATCGCCAAGAAGTCCTCGCTGAACCTGCTCGGCACCTTTCTCAACGTCGAGACCGGTGACTGGACCGACAGCACCGACGAGGCCCCGAACCCGCCGGTCGACTCGTTCTACGAGTACCTGTGGGGCGGCTGGGCCATGTTCGGCGACCGCGACTGCCTGAACTGGTTCACCGAACTCAACGCGGCGATGATCAAATACGAGGTCGAGGTCTACAACGGACTCACCTGGTACAAGCAGGTCGACTTCCAGACCGGCGCCCTGGTCGGTCGGCAACAGTCCGAACTGGCCTCGTTCTGGGCCGAAGTGCTCGGCCACGCCGGCGATCTCAACCTCGCCTATGCCTACTACAAGTCCTGGACGCAGGTGCTGAACAAGTACCCGATCCTGCCGGAAGGACTCGACTACACCACGCTGACGGCGGTCGACAAGGGCAACCAGTTCCGTCCGGAATACGCAAACGCGTCCTTCGACCTGTACTTCCAGACCCATGACCCGTACTTCGCCACCACCGCCTGGCAGTACTTCCTCGGCATGAAGAAAAATGCCCGCGTCGCCAACGGCTACACGATCGTCAACGACGTCACAACTACCCCGATGCAGCTGGGCGACCTGATGCCGGCCTACGGCTTCGCGGAGAACTTCAAGTACCTGTACCTGATCTTCGCGAACTCGCCTCGGTTCAACGCCCGCAATTTCTATCTCTCCACCGAGGGAAAGATTCTCCAGGGCCTGGTCCCTGCCAAGTAGGGTCGCCGACCCGGTGCGCCCTGGCACGGCGCGCCGGGTCACTCGGCGTCTTTCGCCGCCTTGTCCAGCCTGGTCAGCGCGCCGCGCACGACTTGAGGGTCGGTCGTCGACCAGAACGGCGGCAGCGAGGCGCGCAGGAAACCGCCGTACTGCTTGGTGGCCAGCCGAGGATCCAGGATCGCGACGACGCCTTTGTCCTTCATGGACCGCAGCAGTCGGCCCGCGCCCTGCGCGAGCAGCAGCGCCGCATGCGTCGCCGCGACCGTGATGAACCCGTTGCCACCACGCGACTCCACCGCCCGCTGGCGCGCCGAGGCCAGCGGATCGTCCGGGCGCGGGAACGGAATCCGGTCCACGATCACCAGTTGCAGCGAGGAACCCGGCACGTCAACGCCCTGCCACAGCGACAACGTGCCGAAAAGGCAGGTCTGCGGATCCTCGGAGAACTTGTTCACCAGCAACGATGTGCTGTCATCGCCCTGGCACAGGATCGGGTAGTCCAGCACCCCGCGCAGTTCCTCGGTGGCCTGCTTGGCCGCGCGCATCGAGGAGAACAGGCCCAGCGTGCGCCCGCCCGCCGCCTCGACCAGTTCCTTGATCTCGGTCAGGTACGCGGGCGGCAGCCCGTCCCGCCCCGGCACCGGCAACTGCTTGGCGACATACAGAATTCCGCACTTCTCGTGCTCGAACGGCGATCCGACGTCCAATCCGGTCCACTTAGGACCGCTCCGGTCGCTCGGCGGCTCCTTGTCCGTCGCCGTGCCCTCCGCCTTGCGCGCCGGCTCCTGGGTGACCGGCAACCCCCACTGCCGCGCCAACGTGTCGAACGCGCCGCCCAGCGTCAACGTCGCCGACGTGAGCACCGTCGTGTGCTGACCAAAAAGCCGCTCCCGCAACAGCCCGGCCACCGCGAGAGGGGCCACCCGCAGCGCGTTGGTGAAACTGCTGCTGCTGTTGCCGTTGCCCTCACCCGAACCCCACACCACGTCGCGGCGCTTGCTGATGTCCTCGTCGAACGCGTCCAGCAGGCGCACCGCGGTGTCGTGTGCCTCGTCCAACATGGCCCGCGCCATCTTGTACGCGGTCGCGTCCTCCACGTTCTCCCGTTGATTGGCCCGTTCCGGCCCCAGCGCGACAATGCACGACCGCGCCGCGTCCCGCACCGCCCGCAACGACCCGGCCATCGGCTCGGGCAGTTCGTCGAGCCGGCCGACCGGCAGTTCGGTCAGCATCAGGGTCAGGCCGTCGCCGGCCTCCAACAGCTTGTCCGCGGTCTCCTGGCTGATCAGCCGCCCCGAGCGCCGCGCCGCCGCCGCGACCGTCGCCCCGCTCAACTCGGCCGTCGCCACCGAGGTCACGCGGTCCACCAGGTCGTGCGCCTCGTCGACGACGACAACGTCGTGCTCGGGCAGTACCTGAATGCCCTCCAGCGCGTTGATCGCGAGCAGCGCGTGATTGGTGACAACGATGTCGGCCCGGCCCGCCTCGGCCCGCGCCCGCTCCGCGAAACAGTCCGTGCCGACCGGGCAGCGGCTCAGGCCAAGACACTCCCGCGCGCTCACCGAAACCTGCCGCCACGCCATGTCCGGCACGCCAGGCACGAGTTCGTCCCGGTCGCCGGTCTCGGTGTCGCTGGACCATTCGTGCAGCCGCTTCACGTGCCGACCCAGCGCGGACGCCGCGAAGGGGTCGAACAGCGTCGCGTCCTCCGGCTCGTCCGCGACACCGTTGTGCACCTTGTGCAGGCACAGGTAGTTGCGCCTGCCCTTGAGAATCGCGAACGTCGGCAGGCGGCCGATCAGCGGCTTGAGCGCCTTGGCCAGGCGCGGAAGGTCGCGGTCGACGAGTTGGCGTTGCAACGCGATCGTCGCCGTCGAGATGACCACGGTCGCGTCCTCGGCGACGGCATGTCGAATGGCGGGCACCAGGTAGGCCAGGGACTTACCGGTACCCGTGCCGGCCTGTACCGCGACGTGCTCACCGGTGCGAATGGACCGCGCGACCGCCTCGGCCATCTGGACCTGCCCTGCCCGCTCCGCGCCGCCCACCGCGGTGACCGCGGCATGCAGCAGCGCGGTGACAGGAGGCAACGTGTCGACCACGGTATCCGTAGCATCGGGGAGGGTCTTGGGCACAGCATCAGACCGTACCCGCCACCACCGTCACTCCGACGCGCCCCGCGCCCCCGCCGCTCCCGTGTCGCCATCCTGCTTGTGTTCGTCATCCCGCGTGTGGTCAGCGTCCTGCTTGTGGTCGGCATCCTGCCTGGCTTCGGCAGCGGCCGGCCCGACCCCGACCTCGGCCATGATCCGCCGCCCCACCTCGACCGCGGCCCGACCGTGCTTGTTGCCGAGCTCGCGGCCCTTGCCAGCCCGTTCAGCGACGATGTCCAGCAGTTGCTCGCCCAGATCCGGCCAGTGCTCGGCGGCCAGTTCGCCCGCGAGGCTCTTGCTGACGATCTCGCCGGTGTTGATCGTCCGCCACAGCCGAGCCGGCCCGAGTCCCACCCAGGCCACCGTCCACAACCAGCCAGGAGTCAGCGGAGCAGGCGCGTAGCGCAACATGATCCGAGAGCCGCCGGTCAGCCAGTCCAACCAGTACTCGACCAGATTGCGTCGGCAGAAATCCTGTGCGGCCGGCACATCCGGCTCGATCGCCGGTGCGGCCCCGCGAATTGTCGCCGCGTAACTGGCCAGTTGCAAACGGGTCACCGCATGTAACTTTTTCGACGCGAAATGCACTACGCCATCGCTGATCAGTGAGGCGATCGGCGCCGGATCGGCCAACTTTCCGCTGGCCACATAGGTTCCCTCGACTTTCGCCCCCGCCCCGACGTGCGCGTCGAGCAGCACGCGCAGATCCGCTTCGCTCGGATCACGCGCGAGTTCGATCACCAGATCAAGATCCGACGTGCCGGGATGATAGTCGTCCAGTACCGCAGAACCGATCACGTGCACGGCGCTGACCTGGCCCGGAGCGAGCGCGTCCAGCCTTGCAAGGTGCGCGGCCGCATCCGCAGCCGCGGCGTCGGAGAGGGTCACCGTGCGAAGGTACCGAGGCCGCCCGACAGTGCTGACCACAGCCCCAACCAGCGGAAGTGCCATCCACTGGTTGGGCTAGCGCGGCGTCTGTCAGGCTCCCTGTGACACGCGGTGCTGTCCTGACCATCGCTTCATTCGCCGCGCCAGGCATACCGCTGCTGCCGTGCGCCCCCAATCCGAGGCTGGCGATGCGGCGAATCACACCGACTTCAGGTCATGAAATCAATCGGCAAAAGAGTGATTTTCGAAGCAGATAATTTCGTGCATTGAAATCCGTTCTCGATCGTGTGCTATTCGTCTTTTTCGGCGGAATTCGTCCGTTGATGATCTACCGTCGACGGGGCTATGAAGAGACCGCCGCGATCCGTCGACGGATCGATCCAAGCTCGAGATGGTTCCCGCTACCCGTCAGAGGCAGCCTGGTGCATCGATCTCCTTCCCCGTCGAGTGCGCGCAGGAGAATATGGTGAGAAGACATTTGGGTACGTGTATGGTGTGTTGGGCGCGTTCGTTTCGGGACTGGATGGAACGTGGACCACATTCATCGAGCAGAGAATGGCCGACCTGCGGGCGCCGGGCCGGCCGTCGTCAGAATCGTCCGTTCGCACGTCGAGATGAAGGTGGCCACGATGATGATCCGAGAGAGTCGATCGAACGCCCAATTGGCAATCAATCACGTTCCCTGCGGCTACCGACCGGGGCAGCGAACGGGTTGTGATCAAATCCTCGCTGCCTACTTGCCACCCGGATATTCGCTGACCGTTCTCGGCACCACTCAGCAAGGTGAATCGTTCGCCAAGACCTACATGGGGCGCGCATGACCACTATCGTGAAGCCGGTGCTGATGGGGTACGACCAGCTGGACATCACCGAGCAGCGAGAGCCTGGCCCGGTAATCACGGCGCTCCGTGAGGCCAACGAATCATCGGAGGTGCTTCGTGCTGGCGGCTTTGTTTGGTTGTTTCGGCTGGGCACGAGCGACGACGACCCCGCTCTGGCGGTCGGGGTACGCGGTGAGATCGGCGCGTTGGCGTGGTACGCGGGCGATGACGAACTGGTGCCGGTCGATGGCCTGAATGAACACGAGGCCGACTGCTACTGGACGTGGTTCGGTCATGAGTCGCCGATGCCGCCGCATTCCGAACTGTCGATCGCCCTGGTCTACCAGGTGATCGAGGAGTGGGTCAGCACACATCGGCGGCCGAGGTGCCTGCGGTGGCGGTCAGCGGGGGAGTGAGTGGTGCTAATCGGCTCTGATCATCTCGATGTCTCGTCGTTTGGTGATCCGGCCCCGGTGCTCACTCTCTTGCGGAAGGCCAACCAGTGTCGCGGCAACCGCAACATCAGTGGCTATGTCTGGTTGTTCAAGACTGGCGACGGATCCGGTGATCCCTGCCTGGCAGTCGGAGTGCGCGGCGAGGTCGGCGCGTTGGTCTGGTACGCGAAGTCGGGCAGGCTCGTGCCGGCCGACGGCATGAACCGTGACTATGTCGACTACTCGACCTGGTTCGGTCATGAGTCGCCGATGCGACCCGGTGCCGAAGTACCGATAGATCAGGTCTACGCGGCGCTCGACGAGCTGATCCGCACTCACCAACGGCCGAAGTGCTTGCGGTGGCGGTCAGTCAGGGAGTGACTCGCTGATCAACTGGCTCAGCTTCGGCAGGTCGGCCGGGATCACGCTGAGCCAGCTGTCGCGGCGGCGCAGGACGTAGCGGCCGTCGGGGGTGTCCACCCAGTCGACACTTTCGAGCGGCTGACCGGTGCGGTAGCCGACGTCGAGCTGGCCCGCGCCGTTGCGTTCGACGACGGCGCGGGCGATGGTGCGGGCCTCGGGGACGCGTAAGCCTGCCTCGCGCAGGACCCACATGAACCCGTCCATCCCGTCGCGTTCGCCTTCGCCGCAGGCGCGCAGGTAGTCGGCCCAGGCGACGTTCGCGGTGACGCCGGGGCCGGGCGGGGCCTGCGGCACCTCGTCCATGATCGCGTCGACGAGGGTGGCCGGGCGTAGGGTGCGCACGGCGACGGTGTCGTTGACGGCCACGGCGATCGCCGCGCCTTCGGGGCCTCGGCCCGCGATCGCGCGGTAGCGGCCTTCGGCCCATTCGACGGCCAGGGACAGGGTGAGTTCGCGGCGGCCGATGGCCAGGAGCACATCTAGGAGCTCGCCGACCGGCTTCGTCACGGTGCCGAGGTCGCGGTCGAGCAGGTCGGCGGAGGCGTCCTCGGCGAAACGGGCGCGTTCGGTGCGGGTTCGGCCGATGTGGCGCAGGTTCAGGTCTATCGGCGGTTCACCGATGTCGGCGGCGTCCCAGAGCAGGAAGAACTCGGTTTCGGAGAGCCGCAGCCACGGATCAGGCACGCTTCTCCTCGCCGATCACCCTTGGTGCGACCCGCTTCTCCAGCTCGAAGATCCCGTCGTCCTCCTGCCAGTACTTGCGCTTGTGCTCGCGGTCCTCCTCCCGCCGACCGCCCGCGCCGCCGAGGCCGCCGCCCGAGGCCATGGGCGTGGAGCGGGATCCTTGCGCCGCTTCGCCTTCGCCGGTCACGCCTGCGCCTGTCGATCCCGATCCTCGCGGTGTCGGGCTCCCTTGGGTTGTGCCGATGCCGGACTGGCCGCCGCCGCTCTCCACGGCGGGCAGGCTGCCGCGACCCGGGCTTCCGCCAGCCGGGACGGTCCTGCCGAAACCGCCGACGGCGACGGGGGCCGGTCCGGTGTTCGGAGGGCCGACGGGTGGTGCCGGGTTGCCGACCGGCGGCGGGGCCGGGTTGCTGACCGGGTTGGTGGGCGCGGCGAACTGTGGGATCGTGCGCGAGATGTCGGCCGAGCTGCTCTGGTACTGCTGCATGACCCGCGCCGCCTGCTGATGCGCCACGGCGGACTGCGCGGTGGACGAGATCGGGCCGGGGCTGGCGATCGGCGGCTGCGCGAAGGCGTTCGTCTGGGTGACCGAATCTGGCTGGTTGAACCCAACGGGCTGGGGGAGCGGCGGCGTCGGTGGCGGCACGGGCATCGACGACCGCGCGGTCTGCAGCGCTTCGGCCTGTTGGCTGACGCAACCCGACACGATGACCGCGTTCTCACCGGTGGTGTT
>DASYBO010000608.1:0-2889 GCA_036500685.1 Pseudonocardiaceae bacterium
GCTGGTGTTCGTCCGGTCGATCCGGCCGACCCTGCGCAACCCCACGTCGGTGCTGATCGGCATGTCCATGTCCCTGCTCTACCTGGTGCTGTTCGGGCCGCTGCTGCGCTCGTTCGGCTCGGCAGGCGGTAGCTCCTGGGAGTGGTTCGTGCCGGGAATGATGGTGCAGACCGCGCTGTTCGGCACCGCGTACGCCGGGTTCGCGCTGATGCCGGAAATCCGCTCGGGCTCGTTGGAACGCATGCGGGTCAGCCCGGTCAGTCGAGCCGCGCTGCTGCTCGGCCGGGTCACCGGCGATGTGCTGCGGCTGGTCATCCAGGCGGTGCTGTTGGCGTTGCTGGCCATGGCCTTCGGGTTCCGGGTCGGCATCGGGCCACTCCTGCTCGGCCTGGTACTGCTGGCCGTACTCGGCGTCGCGATCGGGTCGGCGTCCTACGCGCTCGCGTTGAAAGTGCGCCAGGAGTACGCGTTCGCGCCGTTGCTGAGCATGTCGGTCCTGCCGCTGATGCTGCTCTCCGGCGTCCTGCTGCCGATGAGCATCGCGCCGGGTTGGTTGTATGGCCTGTCCAGAGCCAACCCACTGTCCTATGTGGTCGACGCGGAACGGGCTCTTGTCGCGAGCCAATGGTCGGCCCGTGCCATCTGGCTCGGTCCGGTGCTGGCCGTGCTGCTCGCGGCACTCGCGACCGGTTGGGGAGTACGCACCTTCCGCCGCGAAGCCGCCTGAGCTCGCCGGGTGTCGCCGTCGCTGATCAGCTGGCGACGGCGATGCCCGGGATCGACTTGATCTCGCCGAGGAACGCGGGCGTCACCGAGATCGGGTAGTCGTCGATGGCCAGCATGGTGGTGCGGTGCTGGTACTTCACCTTCAGCTGCACCGGGGTGTCGCCCTTGTGCACGGCCAGGGTGCGCTTCAGCTCGCCGACGACTTCCTCGGTCAGCCGCTCCACGTTGCACAGCAACACGATCGGCGGCTCGGTGCCGGGGTTCAGTTCGGCCGCGCTCACGTCCAGCGGCACGATGCCCGACCCGAAGATCGACATCTTGCCCTCGCGCCAGTTCACCCTGCCCTTGACCGCGACGACCGAGTCCTCGATCAGATCCGGCGCGAACACCGAGTACGACTTGGCGAAGAACAACACCTCGACCGCCGCGTCGAGGTCCTCGACGGTGGCGATCGCCCACGGCTCGCCGTTCTTGTTCACCCGGCGCTCCAGCGCGGAGATCATGCCGGCGACCACGACCTCGCCTTCGGCAGGCGGCTCCTCGATCAGCACCGCGATCGGCTTGGGCGCGTGCTTGCGCAGAATCCGGTCGGTGCCGTCCAGCGGGTGCGCGGAGACGTAGAGGCCGAGCATCTCCCGCTCGTAGGACAGCTGCTGCTTGCGCGGCCAGTCCTCGGCGGTGAACTTCAGGTGCGCGAGCGGCGATGAGTCGTCGCTGGCCGGTTCGGTGTCGTCGCCGCCGCCGAACAGGTCGAACTGGCCCAGCGCCTCCTGGCGTTTGAGGCCGATGACCGCGTCGACCGCTTCCTCGTGCACCTCGCACAGTGCGCGGCGGGTGTGCTCGAACGAGTCGAACGCGCCGGCCTTGACCAGCGACTCGACCACTCGCTTGTTGCAGCAGACGATCTCGGCCTTGGACAGGAAGTCGGTGAAGGAGGTGTAGCGCCCCTTCTTCTGCCGGGTCGCGATGATCGAGTCGACCACGTTCGCGCCGACGTTGCGGATCGCGCCGAGGCCGAAGCGGATGTCGGTCCCCACGGCGGAGAACTGCATGTAGGACTCGTTGACGTCCGGCGGCAACACCTTCGCGCCGAGGCGGCGGCACTCGGAGAGGTACACAGCGGACTTGTCCTTGTTGTCACCGACCGAGGTGAGCAGCGCCGCCATGTACTCGGCCTGGTAGTTCGCCTTGAGGTAGGCGGTCCAGTAACCGATGAGGGCGTAGCAGGCCGCGTGCGACTTGTTGAACGCGTAGCCCGCGAACGGGAGGATCGTCTCCCACAGCGCGGTGACCGCGGCGTCGGAGAAGCCGTTGGTCACCATGCCCTCGCGGAAGCCCGCGAACTCCTTCTCCAGGACTTCCTTCTTCTTCTTACCCATGGCCTTGCGCAGCACGTCGGCTCGACCCATCGAGTAGCCGGCGACCTTCTGCGCGATGAACATGATCTGTTCCTGATAGACGATCAGACCATAGGTTTCGGAGAGGATCTCCTTGAGCGGCTCGCGCAGCTCCTCGTGGATCGGCTTGACCTCCTGCCGGCCGTTCTTGCGGTCGGCGTAGTCGTTGTGCGCGTTCATGCCCATCGGGCCCGGCCGGTACAGCGCGTTGACCGCGACGATGTCCTCGAACCCGGTCGGCTGCATGCGGCGCAGCAGGTCACGCATGGCGCCACCATCGAGCTGGAACACACCGAGTGTGTCGCCGCGGCCGAGGAGTTCGTAGGTGGCCTTGTTGTCCAGGGTGAGCGCGTCGAGGTCGATGTCCTCGCCCCGGTTGTTCTTGATGTTCTCCAGCGCGTCACCCATGACGGTGAGGTTGCGCAGACCGAGGAAGTCCATCTTCAACAGGCCGATGGCCTCGCAGGACGGGTAGTCCCAGCCGGTGATGATCGCGCCGTCGTCGCGCTGCCACAACGGGATCGTGTCGATCAACGGCTGCGATGACATGATCACCGCGCAGGCGTGCACACCCGCGTTGCGGATCAGCCCCTCAAGGCCGCGCGCGGTGTCGAAGATCTTGGAGACCTCGGGGTCGGTCTCGATCAGCCCGCGCACCTCGGCCGCTTCCGCGTACCGCTCGTGCTTCGGGTCGACGATGCCGGAGAGCGGGATGTCCTTGGCCATGATCGGCGGCGGCAGCGCCTTGGAGATCCGGTCCGCGATG
>DASYBO010000609.1:0-12278 GCA_036500685.1 Pseudonocardiaceae bacterium
ACGGTTGCCGCGGTGGCCACGATGACCGGGTTCGGTCTGGCGAGTGCGGCATCGGCATTGCCTGCCGCACCGGCAACCGCGCCGGTCAGCTCGAACGCCCAGTACCTGCAGAACCAGGCCGGGGTTGTCCAGGTGCTGCACGACCAGCTCAAGGCCGCATCCCTCAACGGCGACGTCGCCGGGGTCCAGGACGCGGTCAACAAGATCACCACCGAACTGGGCCAGTTGGCGCAGCCGCAGGGCCGCGCCGCGATGTCCGCCGCCGCTGCGTCCACTGTGGACAAGGCGACCCAGGAGAACAACCAGGTCGCCCAGGCCCTCAAGCAGATCGAGGCGGGCAAGACCCCGGTGAGCACCCAGGCCGCGACTCCGCAGGACATCCTGCCGCCGCTGCCCGGCCCGCTCGGCGCCGTGGGCGCCCTGCTCAACTCGTTGCTGAACACGTTGCTCAGCCTGATCACCGGCCTGCTCGGCAGCCTCCCGCTGCCGGTTCCGCTGCCGCCGCTGCCGGTGCCGAGCCTGCCGGTGCCGGTGCCGCCAGTACCAAGCCTGCCGGTCGCCCCGCCGAAGGTCTGACCGGATAGGCCCATACCCGGTGGAGCCGGCGGTGCCCCCGCCGCCGGCTCCACCGGGTTCTTCATGCCTTTTTGGCCGCAGCCACCGCGAAACCCGCGCGCAGCGCTCCGACCGCCTCCGCGGTGGCCTCCCTCGGCCGGTTGCCGACACCGAGGAAAGTGGCGAACCCGTGGATCAGGTCGGGTTGCCGCCGCAGGGCCACCGCGACGCCGAACTCGCGCAGCCGCGCGGCGAACGCCTCGCCCTCGTCGCGCAGCGGGTCGAAACCGGCGGTGGCAAGGTAGGTCGGCGGGAAGCCGGACAGATCCTCGGCGCGCAGTACCGCGACCCGCGGATCGGCGCGATCGGCCGGATCGGGCAGGTAATGGTTCTCGAACCAGGTCATGTCGGCGTCGGTGAGGAACAGGCCTTCGCCGTACCGCTCCCGAGACGCGCGGCGTGTTGACGGGTCGACCGCCGGGTAGAACAGCAGCGCGAACACCGGCACCGGCCCACCCGACCGAGCCCGCTGATGGCAGACGACAGCGGCCAGATTCCCGCCCGCGCTGTCCCCGCCGACCGCGACCAATCCCGGATCGGCGCCCAACTCCTCAGCATGCGCGATCGCGTGATCGAACGCGGCCAGCGCGTCGTCCACGGCAGCCGGGAACGGATGTTCCGGAGCCAGCCGGTAGCCCACCGACAGGACCCGCGCCCCCGCGTTCTCGGCAAGGAACCGGCAGGTGCCGTCGTGGCTGTCCAGGCTGCCGACCACCCAACCGCCACCGTGGAAGAACACCAGCAGCGGCGATCCGGCGGCCAGTCCGATCGGCGTGTACAGCCGCGCCGGGATCACATCGGCCACCACCAGGTCCCCGACCTGGCAGGGGATGGTCGGTCCCGAGGTCGATGGCCCGTTGGCCTCGATCACGGCGCGGCTCTGCTCCGGCGTCGAGCCCGACATGCTGAAGTTCTCCAGCGTCACCAACCGCAACAGCAGGCGCATGTCCGCGTCGAGTGACTGGCCCTCGCCACGCACGGGCGGGCCGGCGAGCAGGGAGCGGATCGGCTTGGGCAGGGCGAACATCCCACGCACCGCCGCCACCAGCCACGACGGCGGAACCTGATCGAGCAACGAAGCCATCGAGCCTCCCGGTCTGTGATCCGGGTCATATTACTGCTTGGTAGCTGATCGATCGGCCCAACGTGGCCTACCGCACAAGACGTTGATCTCCAGCAAACTGGAGGTCGTAGCGTTGATGACCCGGCGATGGAAGGATCGGACGCTATGACGGTCACCGTGGTGGGCATCGGCGGATCGCTCCGGGCGGACTCACAATCCGAGCGCGCCCTGCGCATCGCGCTGTCCGGCGCCGAGGAGGCAGGCGCGAAGACCATCGCGTTCAGCGGCGACGACCTCGTCCTGCCCTTCTATGACCCGGCCATCGCCGACCGTCCCGCCAACGCGTTACGGCTCATCGACGAACTGCGCAGCGCCGACGGCGTGGTGATCGTCTCGCCCGGTTACCACGGCACCGTGTCCGGTCTGGTCAAGAACGCCCTCGACTACCTGGAAGACCTGCGTGAGGAGACCGACCCCTACCTGGACGGCCGCGCGGTCGGCTGCGTCAGCGTCGCGTTCGGCTGGCAGGCCGCGGTCACCACGCTCACCGCGCTGCGTTCCATCGTGCACGCGCTGCGCGGTTGGCCCACCCCGCTCGGCGCCGCGGTCAACACCGCAGTGGTCACCTTCGACGCCGACGGCGGCTGCTCCGACCCGAAGGTGGCCGCCAACCTGCGCACCATCGGAGCCCAGGTCGTCGACTTCGCCAATGCCCGCCGACCCGGGTGACGTTTCCCACCCGGGGATTTCCCTCGACATGCGCCGCGTTGGATCACGTAGAAGGCTTTGCAGGACAGAGAGCCCACTTCAGCCCACAAGGGAGTCCGGTCATGACCCAGCTCAAGGTGTTGTACACCGCCGAGGCCACCGCGATCGGCGACGGCCGCAACGGTGAAGTGCACTCCTCGGACGGTGTGATCGACGAGAAGCTGTCCATCCCGAAGGAAATGGGCGGCCCCGGCGGCCTGCACACCAACCCCGAGCAACTCTTCGCCTCCGGCTACGCCGCCTGCTTCCACAGCGCGCTGCGCGCGGTGGCCGGCCGTGAGCACATCAGGCTGGGCGAGGACACCGAGATCAACGCCAAGGTGACCATCGGCCCGAACGAGGACGGCGGCTTCCAGCTCGCGGTGGTCCTCGACGCCAAGCTGCCCGGCCTCGACCAGGCCAAGGCCGAAGACCTGGTCGCCAAGGCCCACCAGGTGTGCCCGTACTCCAACGCGACCCGCGGCAACATCGACGTACAGCTCACCGCCCGCGTCTGACCAAGACCAACGCTCCCACTGCAAACCAAGGGGACGACCGCACCAGCGGCCGTCCCCTTGCCACGTCACCTCACCCTCACCTCACCGCATCCCCAACCGCCGCAACACAAAGTCCACCGACGCGGCCGCATGCTTCATCGTCTCCGCGACCACCAACGACCCGTGCCCCGCGTCAAACCGATACACCTCATGCGCCAAGCCCAACTCGGTCAGCCTGCCCAGATAGTTATTGATCTGCCGGATCGGACACCGAGGATCGTTCTCCCCGGCCAACACCAACACCGGCGCCCGCACCTTGTCGACGTAAGTGATCGGCGAACACTCCCGGTAGACATCGCCGACCTCCTCCGGCGACCCGCCGAACAGCGCCCGGTCGAAATCGCGCAGCGGCTCCATCTCGTCCTCGTACGCGGCCACATAGTCCGCGACCGGCACCGCCGCCACTCCCGCCGTCCACCGCTCCGGCTGCGTCCCCAACGCCAGCAGCGTCAGATACCCGCCCCAAGATCCACCCTCGATGACCGACCGCGCCGGATCGGCAAGCCCACTCTCAACCGCCCAGTCATGCACAGCGGCGACATCGGCCAACTCCGTCAGCCCAGGCCGCCCCTCGATCGCATCCCGCCAGGCCGACCCATATCCGGTCGACCCTCGGTAGTTGACCTCGACCACGGTGAATCCCGCGTCCACCCACACCGCGCGCCACGCCGAGTAGCGATCCTCATCGGCCGCGTGCGGCCCGCCGTGCACGCCGAACACCACCGGCTGCGGCCCATCGCCGGCAGCCGCGGGCTTGGCGATCAACGCGTGAATGTCCCCGCCCGGCCCCGGCACGAACACGTCCGCCAACTGAACCGACCGAGGCGCCTTCGGCCCCGCAGGCTCCAACAACACCCGATCGGTGCCATCCGAAGCGAGCGCGCGAATCACCGACGGCTCCGCCCCAGAAGACCACGAGTACTCGATAGTCCCGTCCGGCCGAACCGAAGCCCCACCCACCGTCCCAGGAAGAGTATCCACAGTAGACAATTTCCCAGTCGCGAAATCGTAGCGATGCAAGGTATCCCGAGCTTGATAGGTATGCACAACCAGAAGCGCGGACCCATCCGGATACCAATCCGCACTCACCTCACCAGGCAGCCCGAGATCGATCTCCGATTCCGTGTCGGCCAGCACGTCCCACACCAGCAACTCGGTCTTCCCACGCCGCTCATGCGCGACCAGCAACCGCCCGTCCCCGACGACCGGTGCGAACCCGAGCACGTCAAGCCCCTTGCCGGCCCCATCCCACTTCTCGGCCACAGCCAGTCCATCCGCGGTGCCCAGCACCCGCAACGCCGGATGCCGACTGTCCCCATGCTCGGAATGCGAGATCGCCAACAGCCGCTCGTCCCGCGACAACGCCCCCACCCCGGCATCATGCGTGCTCGAATAGACGACCTCGGTGTCTCGCTCCGCCCCGGCCAACCAGATCGTCGTCCCGTCATCGGTCGACATCCCGACCGCCGTCACCCGATGCCCGATCTCCAGCCCCGCCGGATACCCCGCATGCGTCCCCGGCGTAGCCGGCTCGCGCGCGCCCTCGGCGAACGGCTCCCGAACCCAGTTCCCGAACTCGTCCCCACTGGTGTCGTCGAACCACCAGATGTACTCCCCGTCCGGGCTGATCGTCCCGTGCGAGGTCCCCTGCTCGCGCCGAGTCACCTGTCGATGCGTATCCGCGGCGCGGTCCCACGCATAGATCTCCCAAACCCCGCTCGAATTGGACAGATAGACATTGCGATCCGGCGCGTCAAGCTGCCACGACGGCAACGCGATGCGGAAGGCGGTGAACCGTCCCCGCCACCGAGCTTCGAGGACGGGATCTGAGAAGAGGGGATCAGGTGCTTGGGCGTCGAAGGTCACAAGGAGATATTGCCACTGCCAGCCACACCGCGAAGCCGAAGGCGAGCCGCGCAGAAGCCGCCCGCGTGAGGGGGTCCGGGGGAGCGAAGCTCCCTCCGGCCGGGGGCCTGGGGGCTTGGCCCCCAGATACAACGACGAACGGCGCATGTTTGCGATCTCCGCAAACACACGCCGCCCACGCTGGTCGGGGTGACAGGATTTGAACCTGCGACCTCTTCGTCCCGAACGAAGCGCGCTACCAAGCTGCGCCACACCCCGGTCTTGGTGACCGAGGAGAAGTCTAGCGGATGTCGATGTCGGCACCGAATCGGGCTGAGCTTGTCTGTTCGGGGTCGGGCGCGCCGACGGTGGCGGGGCGCGGGACCAGGGTCAGGAGGGTGGCTTCCGGCGGGCAGGCGAAGCGCACCGGAGCGTAGGGGGACGTGCCAAGACCTGCGGAAACGTGTAGCCACATGTGCGCGCCCCAGCGGGAGGCGCCTCGGGCGCGGGAGCGGTCGAGGGCGCAGTTGGTGACGATGGCGCCGTAGCCGGGGAGGCGGAGTTGGCCGCCGTGGGTGTGGCCGGCGAGGACGAGGTCGTAGCCGTCGGCGGCGAACGCGTCGAGTACGCGCGGTTCCGGGGAGTGGGTGATGCCCAGCCGCAGGGTCGCGGGAGCGGGGCGGCCTGCGATCTCGGCGTAGCGGTCGCGGCGCAGGTGCGGGTCGTCGACGCCTGCGGCGATGATCTGCTGGCCCGCGACGGTGAGGCCGGTGCGGGTGTGCGTGAGGTTGTGCCAGCCGCGTTCGACCAGGGCGGCGCGCAGGTCTTCCCAGGGCAGGGGGGTGCCGTGGAAGCGTTTGCGGCTCTTGGTCAGGTAGCGGACCGGGTTCTTCGGCTTGGGCGCGTAGTAGTCGTTGCTGCCGAAGACGAACACACCGGGCCTGCTCAGCAGCGGTTCGAGGGCGCGCAGTACGGCCGGGACGGCGTGCAGGTGGGCGAGGTTGTCGCCGGTGTTCACGACCAGGTCGGGTTCGAGTTTGTCCAGCGCGGCGACCCAGCGCTGCTTGGACCGCTGATCGGGCAGCATGTGCAGGTCGGAGATGTGCAGCACCTTGAGCGGGCGCGCGTCCGGGGCCAGCACCGGGAGGGTGGCCTTGCGCAGCGTCCAGTGCCGTCGTTCGATTCCGGCCGAGTAGGCGATGGTCGCCGCTCCCAGGGCGGTGGTGCCGACGGCGATTTTGGCCAACGTGTTCACTCCCCGAGACTACGACGCGCGCCGTTGGGCCGGCGTTGTCACCGTCCGCCGGTATTCGGCTTGGTCCGTCCCGGTAGCGTTGCTCGACATGGCGGAGCTGAAGGCGCAGTTGCGCGCCGACATGACGGCGGCGTTGAAGGCCAGGGAGAGCGTGAAGCTCGGCACGCTCCGGATGGCGCTCGCCGCGATCAACACCGAGGAGGTCTCGGGCAAGAGCGCGCGCGAACTCTCCGACGACGAGGTGCGCAAGGTTCTCGCGCGCGAGGTGCGCAAGCGCAAGGAGGCCGCCGAGGCGTTCGGCGGCGCAGGCCGGCCCGAGCAGGCCGCGAGCGAACTGGCCGAGGCCGATGTGCTCAGCGAGTACCTGCCAAGCCAACTCACCGACGACGAGCTGACCGCCGCGGTCGACGCGGCCGTGGCCGAGGTCGCCGAGCAGCTCGGTGACCAGCCGGGTGTCAGGGCGATGGGCCAGGTCATGAAGGCCGTCAACGCGAAGGTCGCAGGCCGTGCCGACGGCGGCCGGGTGGCCGCCCTGGTGAAAGCCCGCCTCAACCCCTGATCGTCTGGGCAATGCGGCCGTATTTTCTTATCGGGACATGAAATGGCGGGAGGAGCGGTTTGCTCCTCCCGCCATCTCGTTGGTGCGCGGCTATTTCCCGGTCGCGCCGGGGGCCAGCGAGGCCGGCGGCTGGGCGTTGGGCGGCGGTGGGGTGACGCCGGTGCTCACCCAGATGGTGATCGGGGTGCCGGGTGGCTGGTTGCTCTGCGGGCTTTCACCGATGACCGTGCCTTTTGCCGTAGTGGAGTTGAACTCCTTGACCTGCACCTGGTAGCCGGCGCCCTGCAGGGCATTGGCCGCGTCGGCCTGCTGCATGTTGAACACGAACGGCACGATCGGCCCGTGATTGTTCGCGTCCATGAAGCTCGGGTCGGCGCCCGGGATCGGATCTTGTGGCTGACCTTGGAGGATCTGTTCGAACGCCTGGAAGAACGTTGGCGCGGCAAGGGAAGCACCGAATGCCAGGTTGTTTCCACAGTCGCCCTTGTACTTGATCAACTGGGGCGGCGGCCCGACGCAGATCTTGTTCGGCCTGGAACCGTCGGCGAAGACCAGCGACGAGACCGCGTAGTTGTTGATGACGGCCACGAAGCCGACCGACTCGTTGTTCTGGGTGGTGCCGGTCTTGGCGGAGACCGGACGGTTCCAACCGTCCTTGCGAGCCTCGCCGGCGGCGGTGCCGCTGACCGTGGCGTTGCTCATGCCGTTGAGCATGCTGTTGGCTTGCGCCTGCGAAATGACCTGTTCGCACGGCAGCGTGTTCACCGCGACCGGGCTGCCGTATCGGTCGGTTACCGAGCCGATCGGGTTCGGCTGGCACCAGACTCCGCCGCTGCCGATCGTGGCGGCCATGTTCGCGTGTTCAAGTGGGCTGAGCGGACCGACGCCAAGGGTGAAGGAGGGGCTGCCAAGGTAGGACGTGATCTGCGGCTGCTTCAGCGTGTAAGCGGACGAACTCGGGTCCGGGGTTTTGCCGGCCTGGTTGGACATCATCGTGTTGCGCATGCCAAGTCGGTAGGCCATGTCCAGCACGTTCGACATACCGTCGCTGAGTTCCAGGTTGACGAAGCCGGTGTTCGGCGAGGCGGCGAGGGCACTGGCGAGCGAGAGCTGCGGCGGGGTGCCGTCGTTGTTGCACACTGGGTACGCTGGAGCGCCTTTGGCGATCGGCGCGACCGTCTCACAGTTCGGGTTGTTCAGCGCTGTGTTCAGTCCGGCCTTCCCCAGTTCCATCGCGGCCGCGGTGGTGGTCAACTTGTAGGTCGAACCACCGCCGAACGGGTCGGACACGGTGGTGAGGATGTTGGTCTGGGTTTGCGAGTTGTCCGTGCCGGTGCCGTAGTTGCGGTTGGCGACCATGGCGAGGACGTTGTGCGAGGTCGTTCCCGGCTGGATCACCACGAAACTGTTGGCGATGCCGAACGTGTTCGGGTCGACCGCGTGGTTGGCCGCCTGCTTGGCGGCGGCGCTGACGGTGGGGTCCAAAGTGGTCTTGATGGTGTAGCCGCCGGTCTCCAGCTGGTCGACGGTGAAGCCGGCGTTCTCCAGGTACTGCAGGGTGAAACTGCAGAAGAAGCCGGTGTCCTGGTCGGTCAGGTTGAGGCAGGTGCTTGACGGGAGGACCGGGCCGTTGGCCAGGACGCCGAGCGGTTCCTTCGAGTACTTTTCGGCGTCGGCCTGGCTGATCGAGCCGTAGGTGGCCATCGCCTTGAGCACGGTGTTGCGGCGTTCCAAGGCGTGGTCGGGGTGCTTGTACGGGTTGTACAGCACGGGGTTGTTGACCATGCCGGCGAGCATCGCGGACTGCGGGATGGTCAGCTTGTCGGGACTCACCCCGAAGTAGGCCTGGGCCGCGGCGCCGATGCCGAACGGGCCCGCTGCGACGGCGCCGAACGGGACGATGTTGAGGTAGCCCGTGAGGATGTCGGGCTTGGACATGGTCTGGCCGAGCTGAATGGCGACCTTGGCCTCTTTCAGCTTCCTGGCCACGGACTGGTTGACGTCGGCCTGCTGCGCGGCTTTGGCCTGCAACTGTTGTGCGGGTGTCGCGTTGGCGGGCGCGCGGTCGACGATGTACTCGAGGTAGTTCTTGACGTACTGCTGGGTCAGGGTCGACGCGCCCTGGGTGCTGCCACCGGAGGAGTTATGGATCGCGGCGCGGATGGTGCCCTGCACGTCGATGCCGGACTCGGTGTAGAAGCGGTGGTCCTCGATGTCGACGATGGCCGCACGCATGTTCGGCGAGATCTGGTTGTACGAGACCGGCAGCCGGTACTGGTCGAACAGCTGCGCGATGGGTTTGCCCGTGCTGTCCTCGATGGTGGTGACCAGCGGTACCTGACTGACCGCGAGCTGGCTGGAGATGCTGTCCACCGAATCGCTGATCTGGTTGGACAGCGATCCGACCCCGA
The DNA here is from genome assembly GCA_036500685.1 of Pseudonocardiaceae bacterium. Classification (GTDB taxonomy): domain Bacteria; phylum Actinomycetota; class Actinomycetes; order Mycobacteriales; family Pseudonocardiaceae; genus CAJCJE01. The sequence continues at coordinate 9,053 of DASYBO010000609.1, forward strand.
TCGCCATCGGTGACAGGATGCCTGCCAGCAGCACACCAGCCAAAGCGCACAAACCGATCATTCTGAGCAAACCCACGGGAACTCGCACCGGACCAGACTACGCGGAGTGCAGTAAGACACGTGTTGTCACCGTGTCCCGCCGAAGCGGTTCCGCCAGCGTTGTCAAGACCCGGTTGGTCGGCCGCCAGATAACAGCTCGATATCCCGGTGTTGGCAGTGGAACCAATCGCCTCTACAGTCCGTCAACGTCTGACGACAGCAGCAGATGGGCAGACCGGTCAGGTGGTCAGCCTATGCGATCCGCCACTAGGGGGTGGCGGGTTTCAGTCGAAATGACGCTAGGAGCAGGGGGAACATGTTTCTTACCGAGTCATTTGTAGACCAATCGGACTGGCGGGTTAGTGCTTCCTGTCGAGATGAGGACCAGGACGGACTGTTCGTGCGTGGGGCGGAGCAGCGCCGGGCCAAGGTAGTTTGTCTGGGTTGTCCGGTTCGGACCGAGTGTCTTGCCGAAGCATTGGACAACCGCATGGAATTCGGGGTCTGGGGCGGAATGACGGAGCGTGAGCGGCGCGCGCTCCTCCGACGTCGTCCCGACGTGACCTCGTGGAGTGAACTGCTCGACAAGGCCCGCCGCGAGCACGAGCCGGTGGAGGATTGCCGGGTCAGCTGAGCAGGCGCTCGGCGCAGATGGGACGCGTCAGTGTTGCCGCGTCCCGCGCCGAGCCGGTTGCGGAGGGCCGAAAGTACTCGTCAGACCGCACGAAAGTGCAGCGCACAAACGGGAACTGCGCGAAAGTCCGGTTGATCACCTGACGGATCAACCGGAAGAGGCGGAACACAGCAGAACAGATCAGCAGCTCGGCGACGGGTGCCGGACGTGGCTACGGGGGCTATTTTCCGGCTAGTCGCAGGGCGATCTCGCGCAATCCGTCGACGTCGTGCACGTCGGTGGGCAGCGCAGGCACGCCGACGACGGCAACCGAGGGGTGTGCCTTGGTGAACCGCGCCAGCAGCCGCTTCTCCCGCGTCGCAACGGCGACCCGGTCGGCGTGCAGCCGCAGCATGGCTCCGGCCAGTTGCGGCTGCCCGGCCCGGTCGAGTTCCTCGGCCGCGGCAAGCGCGGTGGTCGCCGGGATCGCGGCCAGCACCGGATGGGTCCGGTTGACCACCAGTCCCGCCAACGGCATCTTGTCGGTTTCCAGCCGCTCCACGAAATACGACGCCTCGCGTAGCGCGTCCGGTTCGGGCGCGGCGATCACCAGGAAGGCCGTGCCCGGTGAGCGCAGCAGCGTGTAGGTCTGGTTGGCCCGTTCCCGGAAACCGCCGAACATGCTGTCGAAGGCCTGTACGAAAGTCGACGCGTCGGAGAGCAGTTGGCCGCCGATGATGGTGGAGATCACCTTGGCGAACAGGCCGAAGCCTGCGCCGACCAGCCTGCGCAGTCCCAACCCGCCTGCCCGCGCTGGCGCGGAGAGCAGCCGGATGATGCGTCCATCGAGCACAGTGGACAGTCGCTGCGGGGCGTCGAGAAAGTCCAGTGCGGAGCGGCTCGGCGGGGTGTCCACGATGATCAGGTCCCAGTTGCCGGTCGCGGCGAGCTGGCCGAGCTTTTCCATCGCCATGTACTCCTGGGTGCCGGAGAACGACGTGGAAATCGTTTTGTAGAACGGGTTCGACAGGATCTGCTCGGCACGATCCGGGCCTGCGTGCGCCTGCACCATGTCGTCGAAGGTGCGGCGCATGTCCAACATCATCGCCGACAATTCACCCTTTGGAGTGAATCCGGGGGCTTGTACGGCTCGGGGTTGGTTACCCAACTCGGGCAGGCCCAGCGACTGCGCGAGCCTGCGCGCCGGGTCGATGGTCAACACCATGGTCCGCCGGCCCCGCTCGGCCGCGCGCACGCCAAGCGCGGCCGCCGTGGTGGTCTTGCCGACCCCGCCGGAGCCGCAGCAGACGATCACCCTGGTCTTCTGGTCGTCGATCAGCGCGTCGATGTCGATGGTCGGTGGGAGCAGTTTTCCGTTCGGCGTTGTCACCGGACCCCCTGTTCACCAAGGGCTTCGGCCAGTTCGTAGAGGCCGCCGACGTCCACCCCGTCGGTCAGTTCCGGCAGGTCGAGGCTGGGCAGGTCGGCCTCGGCGAGGGTGGTGCGGGCGCGCCGGGACGCCTCGTCGCGGGCCGCGTTCTCCATCGTCTCGGTGACCAGGTCCTCGACGGTCCCCTCGGGCAGATCCAGACCCACCGAGCCGAGTTCCGCGCGGATCTTGGCCGCGTTGATCGCGCCGCTGGCCGCGCCGGCCAGCGACGCGGCCGGGATCCGCTGCTCGGTGACCCGGTTGACCAGCACCGCGCCCGGCCGCAGATCGGCCGTGTTGAGCTCGTCGACCGCGTCCAGGGTCTCCCGCACCGGCATCTCCTCCAGCAGGCTGACCAGGTGCACCGCGGTGTCGCCGGAGTGCAGCAGTCGGGCGACGCCCTCGCTCTGGCCCTTGATCGGGCCGACCTTGGCCAGGTCGACCATGGCTCTGGTGACGTCGAGGAACTTCACGATCCGACCGGTCGGCGGCGCGTCGAGCACCACCGCGTCGTACACGTGCCGGCCCCGGTCGTCGGTGCGGCCGACGCACTCCTTGATCTTGCCGGTGAACAACACGTCCCGCAGGCCCGGCGCGAGCGTGGTGGCGAACTCGATCGCACCCATGCTGCGCAGCGCGCGGCCGGCGAAACCCAGGTTGTAGAACATCGCGAGGTACTCAAGCAGGGCCGCTTCCGCGTCCACCGCGAGCGCCCACACCTCCCCACCCTTGGGCGCGGCCGCGATCTTCGACCGGCCCCCGCTGCCCTACGCGGAGGAGAAGATCGCGGCCGCGCCGCGCGGCGGTGAGGTGTGGGCGCTCGCGGTGGACGCCGAGGCCGCGCTGCTGGAGTACCTCGACATGTTCTACAACCTCGGCTTCGCCGGCCGTACCCTGCGCCGGATGGGCGCCAACGAGTTCGCCACCACCCTCGCGCCCGGCCTGCGCGATGTGCTGTTCACCGGCAAGATCAAGGAGTGCGTCGGTCGCACCGACGACCGGGGCAGGCACGTCTACGACGCGGTCGTGCTCGATGCGCCACCGACCGGCCGGATCGTGAAGTTCCTCGACGTCACCAGGGCCATGGTCGACCTGGCCAAGGTCGGTCCGATCAAGGGCCAGAGCGAGGGGGTGGCCCGGCTGCT
>DASYBO010000610.1:0-6576 GCA_036500685.1 Pseudonocardiaceae bacterium
GCTGTCGCGTCCGATCGGGCTGCCCATCCTGCTGATCGGCGCCGGTGCCCTGTTCTGGTACGGTCGCCGTTCCGCTTCCGTTTCCAGCGGGCTTTACTAATTCCGCGAAAATCGGCAGGATGCCACCCATGTCGCGTGGCATCGGCCCTGTTCTGTTGACCCATTTCACGCCGGACGAGGCCGAACCCGCTACCGTCGAGGAGACCGCGCCGACGGTCCCTGGCACCGACCGGGCCCACTCCGGCGACAGGGCCCGTTCCGGAGTGATCGTCGCGCCAGCGCCAACCGGCAAATCCGCCCGGCACCGAGCAGGCCGAGGCCGCCGCCCCCTCATCCTCGCCAAGCCGAGGCCCAAGTCCACCGCGACCGACCCGACCGACGAGGCCGCCGGCACCACCACTCAGCTGCCGCTGATCGACCAGCTCCGCAACACCCCCAACAACTTGCGCATCCTGGCCATGACCGCAGGCGCGGTGCTGCTGATCGCGGTCGGCTTCGGCATGATCCGCCCCGCCACCCAACTCGCCGGCACCCCGACCCCGGCGGGCCCGAACAGGACCGTCGGCATGCAACCCGGCACCCTGCCCGACGCGGCCCTGTCCGGCACCCCGACAACCACCGTCGCCCCGCCGCCGACCACCGCGCCGACCACGACCCCGCCGCCCCCACCGACCCACCACACGACCACGACGCACGCGGCCCCGCCCCCGGTCACCTCGACCGAGACCACCCAGTCCGGCTACTCGTTCGACGAACCCGGCCAGCCCTGCAGCAAGCCGGGCCAGTTCGGCATCGACTCGAACTACAACCCGGTGGAATGCGCCGGCAACACGTCCGGCGGCCTCACCTGGCACGAGTTCTGACAACGGGGCCGGGTCGGTGGTGCCGTCGCCGGTGGTGGCGAGTGACGTCGCGCCCGTGGCGTAGGGGTTCGGGGGATTCGACCCCCAACATCACAACGGACGACCCGGCGAAGTGCGCAGCACGAGCAGGGGTCGTCCGGAGGACGTGGGCCGCCTGGGGATCGAACCCAGAACCCAAGGATTAAAAGTCCTTTGCTCTGCCAGTTGAGCTAACGGCCCCTCGGCAAGAGCGTACCGAAGGTTCGAGGCGAGGTGGGCCGGGGCCCGGCCCGTCGGGGCGACGGTGACCGTCCGCGAATAAACGCGTTGACGGAACCGAGGAATCACCGCAGAATGTCCACATCGACGACGCGAACGGAATGGAGGGAGTCATGGGCACGATGCGACGCCGGCATTGGCGCGGTCACCGGTTTCTGATCATGCGCGACTTCCGCCGTGTCATGCACATGTGGCACCGGCCGCCCTCGGCTTCTCGACGTTGACGTTTCCTCGTCACCGCAACGGAAGCCGCCCCCTCGGACCAGTCGAGCAGGGCGGTTTTTTCATTCCCGTGGCACGTCTGTTTCGGCTGCCCGAAAACAATTCATACCGATGCGACCTGGGGTCGGCGTGACCTCCAAAATCACGGCCCGTGGGTTCGATTCCTACCATCGGTGCGCGGTGCGAAAAACAGTTTCCGCCCTCGTAGCTCAGTTGGATCAGAGCGCGACGCTACGACCGTCGAGGTCCCAGGTTCGAGCCCTGGCGGGGGCACTGTGGTCGAGGCCGAAGTAGACGAGGCCCCAGGTTGTGGACCTGGGCGAAGCCGGTGCGAGTCCGGTCGACCACCCCACCGCGCGACCAGAACCCCAAAAACCCTGGTCAGCAGCGCCGCGGACAACCCCACCGGGCCGAGGCGAACGCCTGGCGCTTACGGTGATGCGGAGCACAGCGGGAACACCCATACCGCCCCTACACGCAACGTCGGGCAGGGTCACGGCGTCTATGGGGACGAACCTGCCATTATGACCGCGATTCTGATACTTCCTTGGGGGTGCGATGTCGGTCGGTCCTGGCCCGACCCTGCCGCCGGACGTGGTCGCGCGCACGTTGACCGAAGGGGTCTTCGAAGCGCCGATCATCTGGCAGGGCCTGCTGCTCGCCGCGGCCGTCACGGCATACCTGCTGTTCCGGCCGCTGCCCGCGCGCCGGCTGGCCAAGATTCGTCCTCCGCTGCAGCGGTCTAGCAAGGTGGTCATCGTCGGGGTGATCGCCAGCCTGGCCGGCGTGTTCTGGCTCAACAACTACGTCGGCTACGTGCGGACCGCACACGACCTCGCCGTGGTGTTGCAGCGCAGCAGCGGTTTCATGGAAGCGGCGGGCGACGGATTCGCCGCCGCGACCACGCCGCAGGACAACTACATCGCGAACGCGGCTGCGGCCCTGGCCACCGCCAAGAACGCGGGCAAGGCCGCGACCACGGTCGAGGACAAGACCCCGCGCGTCATGCAGGTGACCATCTCCGATCCGGCGCGCGGCGTGCCGGTCGGTCGGGCCAACGTCATGCTGCCGCCCGGCTACGACAACCCGGCCAACGCGCACGCCCACTACCCGGTCGTGTACCTCATCCACGGCTACCCGGACGGCACCGCCGACGACTGGTTCACCTCCGGCGACGCGCTGAACTCCATGCAGGCGCTGCTCAACGACCACGCCGTGCAGCCGATGATCATCGTCGCGCCGGACATGACCGCCGAGCAGCCATCGACCGACTGGGAGTGCCTGAACATCCCCGGCGGCCCGCAGCTGGAGGATTACCTGGTCGACACCGTCGTGCCGACCATCGACAAGCAGTTCCGCACCGTTCCCGACCGCATCCACCGGGCGATCGGCGGCATGTCCGGCGGCGGGTACTGCACGCTCAACGTCGGCCTGCAGCACCTTGAGACGTTCGGCTCGCTGCTGATCAGCCTGCCCTACGACGACCTCGGCGACTCGGTAGGTGTTCTGGCCGGTCACCCCGACCTGGTCCGGGCCAACGACCCTCGCCTCTACATCCCGACGATGACCTTCAGCCAACCGGTCTCGGCGATCATCGCGGTCGGCCAGAGCGCCCCGACCGACGTGACCACCGGGCATCGGCTGTCCAACGCGCTGGCGGCGCGCGGCCAGAAGGTCGCGCTGGTGATACAACCCGGCATGACGCACACCTGGCGCGCGGCCCGAGCGGCCCTGCCCTACATGCTGGTCTTCGCCAACCAGAACTTCACCGCGCCGCCATCGGGCGTCACGCTGACACCCCCGCCGGCCGGCACGAGCGCGCCCGGCATCGTCACGCAGCAGCCGCAGTTCCAATTGGTTCCACACCCGCCTGCCCACGGTGGTTCGAACCCCGGCAGCACGCACGGCGCGCCGCGCAGGGGACGACCGACCACCATGCGATGACCGCGGAGCGGCGGTTCTCCCGGACGGCGTGAGCCGAACCAGTCGTGACCGTGGTCACGTGAATGTCAAGATCGCGGCAACATGGCGGGGCCTGGTGTCATGGCCGCGTCCGCAACCGTTCCGAGCAGTGCGGACCGACGTTTCCTGGACAGGTCAGCGGCGCACCGAGCGCGGCTCTCCAGGAGGACGACGTGACACTGGCCCAACTGTTGCCCAGCGTTGCCGGTTCGGTCCAACCCCGGTTGGCGCAGGGGATCTGGCCGGCGGCGACGCACCCGATCGATGGCGGCGACCTCAGCTTCGCAGGCGTCCCGATGAGTCATCTCGCCGCGCGTTTCGGTACGCCCTGCACGCTGCTCGACGAGAACGAGGTCAGGACGAGGGCCCGCGCCTACCGACAAGCCCTGCCGGACGCGGAGGTCGCGTTCGCGAGCAAGTCGTTGCCGTGCAAGGCGGTGCTGCGCTGGCTGGCCGAGGAGGGCCTTTCGCTTGACGTCTGCTCGGCGGGCGAACTCGCGGTCGCCCGGGCGGTCGGCTTCCCGGCCAAGCGGATCATGCTGCACGGCAACGTGAAGACCGCCGAGGATCTCAAGGCCGCGCTGTCCTATCGGGTCGGCCGGATCGTGATCGACTCGCTCGACGAGGTCGACCAACTGGCGGCCCTGGTCACTTTCCCGCAGTCGGTGCTGATCCGGGTCACGCCCGGCGTCGACGCGCACACCCACCGGGCCGTCGCGACCGGTGTCGAGGACCAGAAGTTCGGTTTCTCGCTGGCCTCCGGCGCGGCCGACGAGGCGATCGCCAAGGTGCTGGCCACGCCAGGACTGCGGCTGGTCGGCCTGCACTGCCACATCGGTTCGCAGGTACGCAGGGTCGACAGCTACGAGCAGGCCGTGCGGCGGATGGTCGAACTGATCGCGCGGGTCCGCGACCGGCACGGCGTCCTGCTCGACCAGTTGGACCTCGGCGGCGGATTCGCCGTCCCCTACCGGGACGGTGAAGGCCAGTTCGACCTGCCCGGTTTCGCGCACGGGGTGCTCGGCACCCTCAACTACGAGTGCGGCCTGCGCGGCCTGCGCACGCCCGCGCTGACCATCGAGCCCGGCCGCTCGATCGTGGCCAATGCCGGTGTGACGCTGTACCGGGTGGTCACGGTGAAGCACGGCACCCGCACGTTCGTCGCGGTCGACGGCGGCATGAGCGACAACCCGCGCCCCGCGCTGTACGGCGCCCGCTACGAGGCGCGCCGGATCAACCGGCACTCCAGGACCGCGCTGCGCCCGGCCACCGTGGTCGGCCGGCACTGCGAGGCAGGCGACGTGCTGGCCGAGGACATCCCGCTGCCCGAGGACATCCGCGCGGGCGACCTGCTCGCGGTGCCGTGTACCGGCGCGTACCACTACGCGTTGGCCTCCAACTACAACATGGTCTGCCGGCCTCCCCTCGTCGGCGTCCGCGAGGGCGAGGCGCACCTACTGGTCCGCCGCGAAACCGAGGAAGACGTCCTCGCGCGCGACCTGGGCTGACCTTGGCGATTTCGGATCGGGCGCCCGGTGCACGCACAATGGAGGACGTGCACCCCACCCAGCGATCGCCTCTCCGGATCGGCCCCTACCCGGCCGACCCGCCGGTCGTGCTCGCGCCGATGGCCGGGATCACCAACGTCGCGTTCCGCCGGTTGTGCCGCGAATACGGCGCGGGCCTCTACGTCTGCGAGATGATCACCACTCGCGCGTTGGTCGAACGCGATCCGGGGACCCTGCACATGATCACCTTCGACTCGAGCGAGACGCCGAGGTCGATGCAGCTCTACGGGGTCGACCCGGCGACCATGGGCGCCGCGGTGCGGATGATCGTCGAGGAGAACCTCGCCGACCACATCGACATGAACTTCGGCTGCCCCATGCCGAAGGTGACCCGGCGCGGCGGCGGAGCGGCGGTGCCGTTCAAGCGCAGGCTGTTCGCGGACATCGTGTCGGCGGCGGTGCGCGCGGCCGAGCCGGCCGGGATCCCGGTGACGGTGAAGTTCCGGATCGGCATCGACGACGAGCACCTGACCTACCTCGACGCCGGTCGCATCGCCGAGGCGGAGGGCGCGGTCGCGGTGGCCCTGCACGCGCGGACCGCCGCGCAGCGCTACTCAGGTCAGGCCGACTGGTCGGCGATCGCGCGGCTCAAGGAGGCGGTGACCACCGTCCCGGTCCTGGGCAACGGCGACATCTTCAGCGCCACCGACGCGCTGAAGATGGTCGACCAGACCGGCTGCGACGGCGTCGTGGTCGGCCGGGGCTGCCTCGGTCGGCCGTGGCTGTTCGGGGAGCTGCGCGCGGCGTTCGCGGGCGAACCGATCGGTCCTGGCCCGACGCTGGGCGAGGTGTTGGTGGTGTTGCGCCGGCACGCCGAGCTGCTGATCGAGCATTTCGGCCCGGACAAGGGTATTCGTGACCTGCGCAAGCACATGTCCTGGTACCTGCACGGTTTCCCGGTCGGTTCGCAGCTGCGCCAGCTGTTCGGCCTCGTGCACACCCTCGACGAGCTGGACGAGTTGCTGGGCGCCGTCGCCGAGCAGGGCAACGTCGGCGCGTACGCGGTCGGTGCGGACGGTCCGCGCGGCCGGCAGGGGTCGCCGGCCAAGGTGGCGCTGCCGGAGCACTGGCTTGACGACCCGGAAGACGCGACCGTCCCCGCTGGCGCCGAACTGATGCATTCCGGCGGCTGAAACGCGAACGTATTTCTTTGGCCGATCGGCCAAAGAAATTCTCTACCGTCAGTGGTCTCCGGCTGCCTGACGCGGGGACGGGGATATCCGCCGGTCCGGTGTCGTTCAGTACCCGGACCAGCACCCTCGGTGGCCAACGCATCCCCACGCTGAGCAGGCCGAGAAGAGTTTTCGATCTTGGTTTCTATTTCGCCAATCACGAACCGATCAAGGTGCGATTCCACCCCTCATTGCAGCTGAAATGCGACCCAAATCACCCAACATCACCGCATTGGAGTAGGCCCCCTTCAGCCAGTCGAGCGAAATCCGACACTGGCATGTCCCGCCAACTCAAGAGTGGGCTCTTTTAGGTCGACACCACGGTCGTAGGGAGGTGAGGGCGATGACCATACTGCAACCCAGCTTCGCAGGACGTGAACCCGTTGAGGACGGCACCGCCCTGACAACCTATGGTCCGCCCCGCCAGATGGAGTCGAACGCATCGCCGAGCGGCACGCCTGGCAAGGCGACCGGTCAGACGGACTCGTCGAAGTTGATCCGGCTCCACGAGTCGATCGCCACGCTGCTGTC
>DASYBO010000611.1:0-9134 GCA_036500685.1 Pseudonocardiaceae bacterium
CCTCGACCGCGCGAAAGCCCTCGCGGCCAAGTGGGCCCCGGTCGCGCACCAGTACGACGACATGGCCGCCCTCTGCGCCAACCCGGACGTCGACCTGGTCGTGGTCGCGCTGCCCAACGAGGTACACGTGGACGCGGTGCGTATCGCCGCCGCCGCGGGCAAGGCCGTCGTCTGCACGAAACCGCTGGCCCGCACCGGTGCGGAGGCCGCCGAGATCCTGCGCATCGTGCGCGAAGCCGGGGTCTGGCACGGCTACGCCGAGTCCTCGGTGTTCTCCCCCAACATCGCCAAGGCCCACCAGATGGTCAAGGCAGGCGCGATCGGCGACCTGCTGACCATGCGCGCCCGCGAGGCACACTCCGGCCCGCACGCCCCGCACTTCTGGGACGCGGACACCGCGGGCGGCGGCGCATTGCTCGACATGGGCTGCCACACCGTCGAGTCGGCCCGGCACTTCTTCGGCAAGGACAACCCGATCACCGAGGTGTTCGCCTGGGGCGCCACGCTCGCGCACGCGGACAAGACCACCGGCGAGGACACGGCCATCGCGCTGCTGAAATTCGCGGGCGGCCAACTGGCCACGGTCGAGTCGTCCTGGATCGAGAAGGGCGGCATGCAGCTGCGCCACGAACTCGTCGGCAGCGCTGGCCGCATTGTCACCGACACCGCGTCCACCCCGGTGTGGGGATTCATCGAACATCCGGCCGGCTACCTGGTCGAGAAGGCCGACGCCGACACCGGCTGGGTCTACCCGGTCCCCGAAGAAGCGCGCGCCTACGGCTTCAGTCAGGAGATGCGCCACTTCATCGACTGCTTCGCCGCCGGAAAGGCGCCCGATGAGACGTTCGAGGACGGGCACATCGTGAACTGCATCCTCGATGCCTGCTACGCAGCGATGAAGTCCGGAACCTGGGAGACGGTTGCATCTACTACTGGGCGGATCACCCCGTGACGTTGTTGCAATCGGACAACCCGGAGCCGCTGTGGCTGCGGGCCGCCGAGACCATCCGCGAACAGGTCTCCGAGGGCGCCCTGCGACCCGGTTCCCGGCTGCCGCCCGAGCGCGACCTGTGCCGTCGCCTGGACATCTCGCGGGTCACCCTGCGCAGGGCGCTGCTGCAACTCGTCGACGACGGCGTGCTCAAACCGTCGCACGGCCGCGGCTGGTACGTCGCCTCCGACGAACGCAAGGACTGGCCCAACAGCCTCGAATCCTTCAGTGAAACGGCTGCCCGCATGGGCCTGGTCGCGACCTCGGTCGTGCTCCGCGCGGACACCGCAATGGCCACCCTAGACGAGGCCGAAGCCCTCGGCGTCGCCCCCGGCGCACTGCTGTTCAAGCTGGAACGGGTGCGCATGCTGGACGAGGTACCGATCGCGATCGACCGCTCGATCGTCCCGGCCGACCTCGCGCCCGGCCTGACCGACGTCGATTTCCGCACCGAATCCCTCTACACCGCGCTCGCTTCGGCCGGCCTGGTACTGGCCAATGCGGAAACCACCATCGAAGCCCGCGAAGCGGACTCCACCATCGCCGAACATCTTCGCGTTGCGGTCGGCAAACCGATCCTGGTCATGCACCAGACGGTCCTGAATCCCGCAGACAAACCGCTGTTCGCATCCACGATCTCCTACGTGGGCGACCGCTACCGCCTCCGCACCTCCTTCGCCCGCTCCTGATTTCCTTGCCAGACCAACGAAAAATACCTGTATTGCTTTGGTCTACTATTGGTATATAGTGGTTCCCATGCCACTATCGACCACGGACACGCGATCGATAGCCGGCCCGTTGGCCGCACCGAGCGCGGACGAGATCGAAGCCAGCCATGCGGTGTTGAGCCACGACGGCTATCTCCGACCGGACGTGCACGTGTCGTACTTCGGCCTTGCCGAGCAGGACAAGCGCGAACTGCTGGCCGGCAAGGCGGCGCCGCGCCAATTCCGCGCATTCCTCATCGACATGCGCTCCGGCGTCTCGCACGACGTGCTCGTCTGTCCGGCCGAAAACCGTGTGGTGTCGGCCCGTCGGCTCGACCCGGACGTCGATGGCCAGGTCCCGGTTGTGCTGGCCGAGTTCGGGTTGGTCCAGGAGATCGTGCAGCAGGACGAGCGGTGGCTCGCGGCCATGCGCAAGCGCGGCCTCACCGACCTGTCCCAGTTACGCGTCAACCCGCTCTCCGCGGGACGACTCGCCGAAGCCGAGCGTGGCCACCGCATCCAGCGCTGCTTCACCTTCGTGCAGAAGACCCCGAACGACCTCGGCTGGGCCCATCCGGTCGACGGTGTCACCGCCATCGTCGACGTGGTCACCCACGAAGTGCTCGACGTCCTCGACTACGCCGAACTCCCGATCCCGCAGGAGAACGGCAACTTCCACGACCCGGCCTGGGTCGACCAACCCGAACGGCCCGGCGTCAAACCGATCCACATCACCCAGCCCGATGGCCCGAGCTTCACCGTCGACGACAACGGCGTGCTCGACTGGCTCGGCTGGCAACTCCAGATCGGTTTCGACCAGCGCGAGGGCCTTGTCCTGCACAACATCAGCATTGCGGGCCGCCCGGTGATCTACCGCGCGTCCATCGCGGAAATGGTTGTCCCGTACGGCGATCCCAGCCCGCAACGCTGGTTTCAGACCTTCTTCGACGGCGGCGAATACCTGCTCGGCGGCTTCGCCAAATCGTTGGAACTCGGGTGCGACTGCGTCGGCGAGATCACCTACCTCGACGTCATCCTCGCGGACGCGCACGGCCACGCGCGCACGGTGCCCCAGGCGATCTGCATCCACGAGGAGGATGCCGGCATCGGCTGGAAGCATGTCGACAACTGGAACGGCTCGACCGCCTCCCGCCGCAACCGCCGCCTCGTCGTCTCGTTCTTCGTCACGGTCGGCAACTACGACTACGGCTTCTGCTGGTACTTCTCGCTGGACGGCACCATCGAACTCGAGGTCAAGGCGACCGGCGTCGTCTTCACCTCCGCCTACATCGGCAACGGCTACGCCACCGAACTAGCGCCCGGCCTCGGCGCCCCACACCATCAGCACCTGTTCAGTGCCCGCCTGGACATGATGGTCGACGGCCCGAACAACGCGGTCGACGAACTCGAAGCCGCAGCGGCCCCGCGCGGCGCGGACAACCCGACCGGCACCGGCATCGTCCAGCGAGTCACCCGGCTGCGCACCGAACAACAGGCCCAACGTGTCGCCGACAACAACACCGGCCGCGTCTGGCTGATCTGTAATCCCTCGGTTCACAACCGCATCGGCGGCAGCACCGGCTACGTCCTCTACCCGGAGGGCAAACCGCTGCTCCTGGCCGACGCCCAGTCGGACCTCCACTCCCGCGCCACCTTCGCCGCCAAACACCTCTGGGTCACGCCCTACGCCCCGGACGAAAAGCATCCGGCAGGCGATTTCGTCAACATGCACCCCGGCGGCGCAGGCCTGCCCACCTGGACCCTGGCCGATCGCGCCGTCGACGACACCGACATCGTGCTGTGGCACACGTTCGGCCTCACCCACTTCCCCCGGCTGGAGGACTGGCCGGTGATGCCGGTTGACTCAACCGGATTCGTGTTGAAACCACACGGTTTCTTCGACCGCAACCCCATGCTCGACCTGCCGGCGAGCGAACACTGCGCGCCCGACCACCATGACAACGGCTAGGAGGCCACGTTGACCGCTCAGCTCGGAGTCCAGCTCTTCAGCGTGCGCAACGACCTCGGCCCGGCTGTGCTCGGCGACACGCTGAACCGCTTGGCCGGCATGGGTTTCACGCACATCGAGCCGTACGACATCCTCGGCTACACCGACGCGCTGGCGTCCGCGATGCGCGACGCCGGCCTGGTCGCCCGCACCGCACACGCGAACATCGTCGACCCGAAACTCGACCGAAACGCGATCATCGCCGCAGCCAAGCAGCTCGGCATCGACACGATCATCGTCCCCTGGGTCGAACCGGACAGCATCGCCACCCGCGCAGGTGTCGAAGCACTCGCCTCCGCCATCAACGACGCGGCCGCCTTCGCCGCCCAGCACGACGTCCGCATCGGCTACCACAACCACGACTTCGAGTTCAGCCGCCACATCAACGGCCTACCCGCCTACGACCTGCTCGTCTCACTGCTGGACGAGACCGTGATTCTCGAAGTCGACACCTACTGGGCCAGCGTCGGCGGCGCCGACGTCTTCGAACTCCTCCCCCGCCTCGGCAAACGCGTCCACTTCCTGCACGTGAAAACCGAGCCGCCCAACCCACCCGACCGGCCCATGCTCGGCCCGGACATCAGCGACCGCCAAGCGGATGTGCTCGCGCTCGCAGGCGACTCGATCGAACTGACCATCGTCGAGGCGGTCGTACACGAAGGCGACATCTTCCCGGTCCTGGAACGGAACGCGGCGTTCTTCCTCAAGGAGGTGGCGGCGTGAGCGGCCCCATCGGCGTCGGCCTGATCGGCGCCGGCAACATCTCCGACGAATACCTGCGCAGCCTCACCAGCTACCCCGACCTGACCGTCGTCGGCGTATCCGACCTCGACCTGGACCGAGCTCGCGCCCAAGCCGACAAATACGGCGTCGATTTCGCCGGCTCGCCCGACGCGTTGCTCGCCCGCGACGACATCGACCTGGTCGTCAACATCACCACCCCCGCCGTGCACGTGGAGGTCGCGCTGGCCGCGATCGCCGCCGGCAAACATGTGTGGGGCGAGAAACCGCTTGCTCTGGACCGAAAATCCGCTCGTGAGGTCCTCGACGCGGCCAATGCGGCGGGCGTGGTGATCGGCAGCGCGCCGGACACCATCCTCGGCGAAGGCATCCAGCATTCCCACCGCCTGCTCAGCGAAGGCGCGATCGGCGCGCCGCGCACCGTGCTCACCCTCATGCAAGGCCCCGGCCCCGACGCCTGGCACCCGCGCCCCCAATTCCTGTTCGCCCGAGGCGCGGGCCCTCTACTCGACATCGGGCCCTACTACTTCACCACCCTCGTGCAGCTGCTCGGCCCGATCGAGTCGATCCAGGCCCTCGGCAGCAAACCGCGCACCGAACGGGTGGTCGGCTCGGGGCCAGACGCGGGCAGCACGTTCCCGGTCGAGGTTTATACCCATGTTAGCGTGCTAACTCGCTTCGTTTCCGGAGTCGTCGGAACGTCGATCTACAGTTTCGATTCCGCCGTCGGCCGGCAGAGCTTCGAGATCTCCGGCGCCACCGGCACCCTCGAAGTACCGGTCAGCGGTTTCGACGGCCCGACGCGGCTGCACGCCAACGGCGCCGACGACTGGTCCAGCAGCGCCCCGCCCGGCGTGGCCAGGGTGCGCGGGGTCGGCGTACTGGAAATGGCGCGCGCCATCCGAGCAGGCGAAGCGCCGCGCGCCAGCGGCCGGCTCGCCTATCACGTGCTCGACGCCATGCTCGCGGTGGAGGACTCGATCGAGTCGGGGGCCCCGGTCGTGCTGGACAGCTCCGCGGATCCGATCACGGCGTTGCCCGCCGACTGGGATCCGACCGCGCAAACCTGGTGACCACCGCTGCTTGTGGGGAGGAAAAGTGGATGGTCGGGACATCCCGTTCGTCGAGGCGCGCCTGACCCAGGCCGAGCGGCTCGCCGTCGCGATCGAGTCGGTCACGGCGCAGTTGACCGCGTTGCAGGCGACGGGTGAGCTGACCGGGCCGGGCCCGATCTTCGTCGGCATCGGCGCCAGTCTCGCCGCCGCGTGCGCGCCGGTGTGGGAACTGCGCAGCAGGGGGGTGCACTCCTGGCGGCTCGGCGCGGGCGACCTGCCGCTGCCGTTCCCGCCGAGCCGCCATCCGATCGTCGGGGTGTCGCAGAGCGGGCGCAGCTTCGAGACGTTGACCGTGCTCAAGGAGGTGCCCGAACAGCACCGGTACGCCGTGGTCAACTACCAGCCATCGCCCATCGCCGAACTGGTACAGCGGACGATCAGCCTGGACAACATCCCGGACAGCTACGCGTCCACCATCGGCTACACCGCGACCATCGCCGCGCTCGGCCTGATCGCCGACAGTTGGGACGGCGGCACCATCGATCCGGGCTGGGCTGCGCTACCCGAGATCTTCCGCGCCTCCGACACCGAGTTCACCAACCGGATCAAACCGATCGCGGCGCTGTTCAACTCGGCGGCGTCGATCGATTTCGTCGGCGCGGGCCCGTCCGTCGGCTCGGCCGAATCCGGCGCACTGCTGTTCCGCGAGGTCGCGCGCATTCACGCGACCGCGATGAGCACCCGGCAGTACCTGCACGGCTCGATGGAATCCGCTGGCGACGGCGTGCACGTGCTGCTCGGCGACACCCGCGAGTTGGAGGTCGCCCGAACCCTGTCCGAGGCCGGCCACCAGGTCGTGCTGCTCACCGCCGAGCCCGTGCCGGCCGGCCCGCGGCTGTGTACCGTGCGAATGCCGGCCCTGCCCGCCGCGCAGCGCGCCATCGTCGAGGCGCTGTTCATGCAGGTCCTGGTCGGCGAGGTGGCCAACCTGCGCGGCGTGGACATCGAGGAGTTCGTCTTCAACAACACCGACACCAAGGTCGCCATAGCCGACCCAACACCCTGAACCGGCGAGACTATGACCGTTTTAATCCCCTTAACACAACTTTCCCCCCGCCCCCATCCCCCACCCTCCACCGGGGGGCGGCCCCTGGACAGCCTATCGCGCGACAGAGCGAAGTCCAGCCGCGAAGCGTCTCTTGTGGACAATTCGAGGCCATGTGGATTGTTCGACGCGCCAACGGGAAAATGTGCTAATGGGCGGCGCGGATGACGCGGGTGGTTGCGGGGCTGGACGTCGGCGGGACCAAGCTCGCGGTGCGGGTCGAGGCGGTCGACGGGCGCAGGCTCGTCGATCTTGAACTGCCGGCGGAGGACTGGAGCGCATCGCCCGTCGAGGCGGCGGCCGCGTGGCTGCACACGCGGCTGCATCGGGTGTTGCCGCGCGTGTCCGAACTGGCCGCGGTGGGTGTCGGCGCGCAAGGGTGTGACACGCAGCGGCACTGCACCGAGCTCGCGATGGCCCTCGGCGCGATCGGGGTTCGGGCGACGGTGGTCAACGATGCCGCGCTGTTGGTGCCGGCGGCTGGGCTGACCAGCGGCATCGGCGTTGTGGCCGGTACCGGTGCGATCGGGGTCGGGCAGGACGCGCGCGGCGACACGTTGTTCGCGGGCGGGTGGGGGTGGGTGATCGGCGACGAGGCCGGGTCGGCGGGGATCGTTCGGCTGGCGACTGTCGCGGCACTCACCGCGCACGACGAGGGCAGGCCGGACGACGGTCTACTGGCCGCGCTGCAACGCGCGTTCCGGGTCGAAGGGCCGGAGGCACTGGCCCGCGCGGTCAACGACGAACCGACCACGGGCAACTGGGGCCCGCGCGCACCGGCGGTTTTCGCCGCGGCCGGTGCCGGGTCGAAGACGGCGATCGGGGTGATCGACGCCGCGGCCGAGCATCTGTCCACTGTGGTCGATCGATTGGTCGCGCGCGGCGCGGTGGCATCGGACATCGTGGCGGCGGGGAGCGTGATCATCGGGCAACCGCTGCTGGCCAAGGCTTTCCAGGCGCGGATCGCCGTCACCCATCCGCGTCTGAAGATCACTCTTCTCGAGGAGCCTCCGGTCGTCGGAGCGATCGTGTTGGCCCGGCGCAAGCTTTCCAGCGGTGATGACTGAGTATCCGTTGCCGGGCGGGTTCATCAACGGGCCGGTGCGCGTCGGCGACACGGTGCGGCGGCCGCTCGGCGCTCGGGGCGAGTTCGTGCACCGCCTGCTCGATCGGTTCGAGCGCATGGGTTGGTCCGGAGCGCCACGGGTGCTGGGTGTCGACGAACGGCAGCGGGAGATGCTGACCTTCGTCGAAGGTCAGGTGCCGTGGCAGTCGCCGAGATCACCGGACGTGGACTCGGTGGCGAGTCTGGTCGCGGTGGCTCGCCTGGTGCGTGAATTCCACGACCTCACCGCGGGCACCGACTTGGCCGGCGAGCATGAGGCGGTCTGCCACAACGACCTGTCGCCGAAGAACACGGTGTACCGGGAACAGCCCGATGGCCTACGGCCGGTCGCGTTCATCGACTGGGACCTGGCCGCACCCGGTGCCCGCGTTCACGACCTCGCGCTGGTGTGCTGGCAGTTTCTCGACCTCGGCCCGACGGTGCCGGACGCCGCTGTGGCCGGCGAGCGGATGAGGGCGATCGCCGATGCGTACGGTTTTGCCGATCGGCCGGTTCTACTGGACACCGTCGTGTGGTGGCAGGACCGGTGCTGGCGCGGTATCGAGGCCGGGGCCTCGGCCGGTGACGCGGCACTGGTTCGGTTGCGTGATCAGGGTGTTGTTCGAGAGGTGCGCGCCGCTCGGGAGTGGGTCGAGCGGCATCGGCACGAACTCGACGCGGCGATGAGTTGATCACGGGCCTGCCGAGGTACGCTGGATCAAGTGGAACTAGGTTCCGCATGTGCGAGCGGAGGGGTACGTGGGCGACGACACCGGGGCGACGCGTCGGGTGCGGGCCGACGCGCGGCGCAACATCGACGCGTTGCTCGACGCGGCCAAGGCCGTTTTCGCGACCTCCGGGGTTGACGCGCCGGTGCGGGAGATCGCGGCGCGGGCCGGGGTGGGTGTCGGCACCGTGTACCGACACTTCCCGCAGCGCTCCGATCTGGTTGTCGCCGTGTTCCAGTACGAGGTCGACGCGACCGCGGACGCGGCCGGGGTACTGGCCGGAGAGCACGCGCCGGGCGAGGCGCTGGCGCGGTGGCTGCGGCGCTTCGCCGGGTTCATCGCCACCAAACGCGGCCTGGCCGCCGCACTGCACTCGGGCGATCCGGCGTTCGCTCCGTTGCCGGGCTACTTCGACGAGCGCCTTCGCCCTGCGCTCCAATCGCTGCTGTCGGCGGCGGTGGCGGCCGGCGAGGTTCGGGCCGATGTCGAGGCGGACGATGTGTTGGACGCGATACGCAGCCTTGCCGCGTCGACGTCGAAAGATCGACCTGGGCACGCGGAGCGGGTGGTCGATCTATTTATCGACGGACTGCGTTACGGCGCGGCGGGCACCGGCGGGCCGGACCAGGCGCGCATCAATTCGGCGTAGCCGGGCGAGCGGCGCAGCAGGGCCGGGTGGGTGTCGAGGACCGCG
>DASYBO010000612.1:0-1651 GCA_036500685.1 Pseudonocardiaceae bacterium
ACGCTCCGACCTTCGGTGCGGGCGTGCGCGACGCCGGCGGGCGATCCGTCCGGGTTGCTGAAGATCGCGATCGCCGCGCCCGGCCCGATCGTCAGCACCTGCATGTCCAGCCCGGCGAACTCGTGCTCTCGCGCGGCCAGCGCGTCCAGCAGAATCTCGCGCGGCGCCGGTTCCGGTGGCACCGGCGAACCGGCCTCGGTGAACAGGTCCGGCAGTGTGGTCGCGGCGCTCACCGCGCGCGGAAACCCCGCGAACGCAGCGGTTTCCACCAGTATCTCGCTGATCTCGGCCGGCGTGAGGCCGGCACTGAGCCCGGTCCGCACGTGCACGGCCAGCGGCGCCTCCACCATGCCGGCGGCCACGATCGCGGCCAACGCGGTCGCCTCCCGCATGCGCGGATCCAAAGCAGGCCGGGCGTGCAGATGCCCGTAGACGACGCCGACCGCCAGTTCGGCCAGTCCAGGAGCCGCCGCGAACAACGTGTCCAGCCGCGCCTCGCCGCCCGCCACCCGCTCCGCGAACACCTGCCGCCCGGTCCGGTGCAACTCCGCCATTTCGTCCGCCATCGATGTCCCCTCCCACTCGGTATCTGTCGATAGTGTGCATGGATGGGGTTGACCATGCCGAGGCTGGTGGCGGGCGAATTCATGTTGCGCGCGTTCGAGTTGGGCGATGTCGCGCTGATCCAGGAGGCCTCCGCCGACCCGTTCATCCCGCTGATCACCACCGTGCCGGCCACGGACTCACTGATCGAGGCGCGCGCCTTCATCCTGCGCCAGCACAGTCGGTCCGAAACCGGCGCCGGCTACTCCTTCGCCATCGCCGAGCGGGAAACCGACAGGGCCGTTGGCCAGATCGGGTTGTGGCTGGACAACATCGGGCACGGCAGAGCCAGCGTCGGCTACTGGATCCTGGCCAGCGCGCGCAGGCGCGGCATTGCCGGGACGGCGTTGCGCGCGATCACCGAATGGGGCCTTGCCCTGCCCGAGGTCGCCCGGCTCGAACTCTACGTCGAGCCCTGGAACACCGGCTCGTGGAAGACCGCTGAGCGAACCGGCTACGAACGCGAGGGTTTGCTGCGCGGCTGGGAGACCGTCAACGGCCAGCGCCGCGACATGTTCATGTACGCGAAGCTTCGACCCTGACCGCCGCGCGTTGATCAGAACAACGCCCGCGATGCTGATCAACCCACCAACCAGTTCGACCGGAAGCGGAACCTCGCCCAGCCAGACGAACGCGACCAGCAACGTCACCGGCGGCACCAGGTACAGCGCGGCGGTCGACACGGCAACGGTGAACCGCGCGAGGGCATAACCCCACACCACGAATCCCAACGCCGAAGGCAGCAATCCCAGATAGATCGCGGCACCGACGGCCGAACCGGGAGCGTGCCCGAGCCTGCCGAGCGCGTCCGGGGCGAACGGGATCAGCAGCATCGTGCCCGTCCACATGGCGTAGCAGGCGACCTCCATGCCGGTGTAGCGGGCGAGCAGCGGCTTGCTGGCGAAGTGATAGACGCCTTGCACGAGGGCTGCGGCCAACACCACCAACGCGCTCAGGGACACGCCCGTTTTGCCACCCGCGACCGCGATCACCGCAGCACCCGCGATCGCGATGACGCTGCCAAGCACGGTCCGCGCCCGCAGCTTCT
>DASYBO010000613.1:0-4136 GCA_036500685.1 Pseudonocardiaceae bacterium
AGGTCGGTGAGGATGCCGGCCATGATCGCGGTGATCAGGTCGGGCGTGTCCGCGATGGTGCCGTCGAGGTCGAAGACGATCGCGGCGTAGGAATCCATGCCGTCACCCTAAAGGTCACCGACGTGATCCAGGACAACTCGATCCACGGCGCGGATTCTGCTGAGATGGAAGGACGCTGATCCGCGCCGAGGTTAGGAGTCGTTCGTGGCTGACCGCACGCTCGCCTGGGGCATTCTCGGACCGGGCGGCATCGCCCGCGCATTCGCCGGTCAACTGCCACAATCGAAGACAGGGCAACTGGTCGCGGTAGCCAGTCGCGATCTGGCCAGGGCCAACGATTTCGCGAAGGAATTCGGCGCCGACAAAGCCTATGGCGACTACGCGGCGCTGCTGGCCGACGACGAGGTCGACGCGGTCTACGTTGCCACTCCGCACCCCTGGCACTTCGAATGGTCGCTGCGTGCGATCAATGCCGGCAAGCACGTGCTGTGCGAGAAGCCGCTGACGCTCAACCACGCCTGGTCCATGGCGCTGGTCGAGGCGGCGCGGCGGGCGGACGTCTTCCTGATGGAGGCGTACATGTACCGCTGTCATCCGCAGACGCGCAGGCTCGTCGAGCTGATCGGCTCGGGCGCGATCGGCGAGGTGCGACATGTCGAATCGTCCTTCTCCTTCGCCGCCGACGTCCGCACCGACGGCAGGCTCTACGACCCGAACCTTGGCGGGGGCGGCATTCTCGACGTCGGCGGGTATCCGATGTCCATGGCGCGGCTGATCGCCGGTGCGGCGACCGGCCAGGCGTTCGCGGATCCGGTTTCGGTGACGGCGGTCGGCCGGATCGGCGAGACCGGAGTGGACGAGTGGACCACCGCGTCGCTACGTTTCGCCGACGGCGTGACGGCGGCGGTGAGCTGCGGGATCCGGTTGGCGCGGGAGAACACGTTGCGGGTGCTGGGTTCCGAGGGGTATCTGGTGGTCGAACAGCCGTGGCTGCCGAGCCGGACCGAAGCGACCACGATCGAACTGCACCGAGTGGGCGCCGAGACCCAGGAGATCGTGATCGAGCCGCGGGGGTTGTACGCGGCCGAGGCGGACACGGTCGCCGCGCACCTCGCGGATCGGCAGGCGCCGGAGATGAGTTGGGCCGACACGCTCGGCAACATGGCCGCGCTGGACCGATGGCGCGCCGAGATCGGCCTGGTCTACCCGCACGAGCGAGCCACCGGCATCCACACCGGTTTCGGCCCGGCACGGCGCACCGAATCCATGCGCTACGGCCAGGTGCACGGCGTTGCCAAGCCGATCTCGCGGCTGGTGATGGGCGTTGACAACCAGCCGAACCTGGTGCACGCGTCGGTGATGTTCGACGATTTCGTCGAGCGCGGCGGCAACACGTTCGACACCGCGTACATGTACGGCGCGGGCCGGTTCGAGGCGCTGTTGGGCCAGTGGCTCAGCGATCGCGGCGTACGGGATCAGGTCGTGGTGATCGGCAAGGGCGCGCACACCCCGCACAACAACCCGGAATCGGTCGGCCGGCAACTCGCCGAGAGCCTCGAGCGGTTGCGGACCGACCACGTGGACATCTACTTCCTGCACCGCGACAACACCGACATCCCGGTCGGCGAGTTCGTTGACGCGCTCGACGAGTTGCGCCAGGCCGGGCGGATCGGCGGGTACGGCGGGTCGAACTGGACGCCGGCCCGGTTCGCCGAGGCGAACGCGTACGCGGAACGTGCCGGCCGGCAGCCGTTCGCGGCGCTGAGCGACCACTTCTCCCTTGCGCAGGCCTACGACCTGCCGTGGGCCAACTGCGAACACGTCAGCGACGCGGCGTCACGGCAGTGGTTGACCGAACGGCAGGTGCCGCTGTTCCCGTGGTCCAGTCAGGCGCGCGGGTTCTTCGCGGGCCGCGCCGACCCGAACGACACGTCCGACGCCGAACTGGTGCGCTGCTTCTACAGCGACGCCAACTTCGAACGGCTGCGCCGAGTCCGCGAACTGGCGCGGGAGCTGGGCGTGCCGGCCACCGCCGTCGCCCTCGCTTACGTGCTGCACCAACCCTTCCCGACGTTCCCGCTGATCGGTCCGCGCACGCTGAACGAGACCCGGTCCTCGCTTGTCGCGCTGGACATCGTGCTCACGCCGGAACAGGTCGCATGGCTCGATTTGCGTGAGGGTCAGATCGCGTAGCGCCAGTCGGTCAGCGCGTACGCGCCGAACCAGCCGCTGGCCAATGCCGCGACGGCCAGCACCGCGATCACCGTGCCCGGCCTGCGCCGGGCCAACCCTGCCGCGACCGGAATGAGCAGCGTGACCGCGGGAACGAGCAGTCGCATCTTGGAATAGGTGACCCCGCTGGAACCGATGGTCATCACCACGATGCCGATTCCGTACGCGGCCAACGGCCAGGACAGCCGTTCCCGCAGCGCGATCACCACCAGCGCGATCGCGCCTACCATGGTGACCACGTTCGCGGTTTCCATCAGCGGTGCGTCCGAGGTGAGCACCTGCCAGGCGAAAGTGGCGCTGTCCCTGCCGAAGTCGAACGCGGTCCCCCAGCCGGCCTTCTGCAACTCGAACCAGCCAGCCAGATTGTCGGTGCGGCTCACCACGAACGCGTAGTACCCGACCAGCCCGCTCGCACCGGGCAACGCGAACAGCAGCATGGCAGGATGATCGCGCCTGCGCGCGACCGAAACCACCAGAGCCGCGCACAACACCGCGACCAACACCGCCGCGCTCGGCCGCACCAATCCGGCGAACCCGCAACAACACGCGGCCAGCAGCCAGTTCCGGTTGACGATCCCGACCAGTGTCCACACCGCGAGCGCGGCGAACAGCGCTTCGGTGTACACCATGGACAGTGTCACCGACATCGGTGTCGCCGCGAACAACGCGACACAGATCAGTCCGGTCCACTGTGGATACTCAAGTAACCGGCAGATCCGCTCGACACCATAAGCGGCAGCGATCCCCGCCGCCGCACTGATCAGCAGGCCCGCCGCGACCGGCGCGAGGTGTGTCAGCGCCGCGAGCAGGTCGATCATGACCGAATAGCCGGGAAAGAAGGCCATCGTGGTGTCCACCGCGGTATGGCCGTTCGCGTCAACTCCCGCGCTGAGCGCGGAATAGCCGGTTGCCGCGATGCGCAGATACCAGTTCCCGTCCCAGGAATGCAGCGTGTCGACCAATGATCTCCCACGCGCCGCACCGATGCCGGCGAGGATCAGCACCCCCACCAACCGAACTCCGACGAACACCGCGCCCGGCTCCCACCACCGGGTGCGCCGCGGCTGTTCCCAGTCGAGTTCGAACGAGTCCGGCTCGACCTCGGCCACCGGTTGTGGCACTGCGCTCATCTGCTGTCCTCGCCAGGTACTCTTGGCGAACGCCACCGCTCGGCGCCCGCTGCACAGGTACTCATGCCGCGAGCCGCGCGCCGGGTTGCATCCAAATTTTCGGCTAGTTGAGGACGGGCCGTGCGATCACCGTGGGACAGCGAGTTCAGCGAGTTCTTCGCTGGCCACGCGCATGCCCTGCGCGGCACGGCCTACCTGCTGTGCGGCGACTGGCACCGGGCCGAGGACATCACCCAGGTCGCGCTGACCAAGCTGTACCTGGCCTGGCCGAAGCTGCGCCAGCACGACAAGCTCGACGGCTACGCCCGCCAGATCGTGGTGCGCACCTTCCTCGCCGAGAACCGCAGGCTGTGGCGGCGACGCGAACACGTCACCGACGACCCGCCCGAACTCGGCCAACCGGCCGAGGACGTCGCCGGCCGGGTCGCGGTCGCGCAGGCGCTGGCCGCCGTCCCGCCGAGGCAGCGCGCCGTACTCGTGCTGCGCTACTGGCACGACCTTTCCGTCGAGGAGACCGCGCGGATGTTGGGCTGTTCGACCGGGACGGTCAAGAGCCAGGCCGCGCGCGGGCTGGCCGGCGTGCGCGAACGGCTCGGGCAGCGGGTCGACCTGCTGGCCGGAGAGGGGCGGTGACCACGATGGGTACCGAACCCGAGGACAAGGAGATCCGCGAACTGCTCACCCGCGCCAATGCCGAGGCGGGTCCGCGACTCGGCCTGACCGCCGAGGGCATTGCCGAGCGCGGCAGGCGCGTGCACCGCAGGCGCCGGCAGT
>DASYBO010000614.1:0-3317 GCA_036500685.1 Pseudonocardiaceae bacterium
CGTCACCGGCCCGCACGAATGCCGCACGGTCCGACACCGCTACCCGCTCGGCCGGCCGCCGATCGATGGCTACCCAGATCATGACTGCGCCACGTCGAAGTGCGAAGCCAAGGAATGCCCGCAGCACCAATGCAAGCCGCTCGCCAACTCCACAATCCTGAAGATCCACTACATGGTCAGTGGCGCGCTGTCCGCCGCGGGGCGCTGCTCGCCGAGGGGCGCCGTGCCGAGGCCGTGGCACAACTCGACCGGGTCTGGGGACGAGTACCACCGGGCCGATGCCCGTACCTGCCGCGCGGCGGTGCAGCGCCTGTTGCGCGAGGCCGGCATCCGCCGGCCCCATTGGTCGGCAACGACCGTGAAAGCGACCCACGGCCTCGCCGCGCTGACCCAGACCGAACGCCGGGTCGCCATCGCTCATCGCGGCGGGACACACCAACAGGTCCGCAGCGGCCGAACTGGAGGTGTCGGTCAACACCATCGCAACGCACCTGCGCGCGGCCTTCACCAAACTTGGCGTCCGGTCCAGGGTCCAGTTGGCCAACGCGTTGCGCGAACCGACCGCTGAGCGGTGGGCACCGACGAGCAGCGCGCGATGCGCCGGTGCGCTGCCTGAGCCGCCGCAACATCAGAACTTGTCGAATACCCCCATGCCGTGTGGCCGGGGCTTATTCTGTCGCGTCGGAGAGTCGGGCTGCCAGCATTTTGATGTGCTCGACGAGTTCCGGGGGTTCGTGCACCTGGAAGCCGAATCCTTTGCCCGCCACGTAGATGGCCAACTCGTCCAGTGAATTGGATCCGGCTCGCAGAGTGCAGGTGTGCTCGTCGATCGGTTCCAGGGTCGCCGTGGTGGGGACGATCCGCTCGGCCGCGGTCTGCGCGTTGACGTGCAGGGTGAATCGGGCCTTGTATCGGTAGGCCGAGGTGGAGATCGCCCGTGAGGTGTAGCCGCTGAGGTCGGGGTCGGGCGGGGTACGTGGAGTGAACCGGGGGCCGGTGGGTGTGCGCGGGTGCAGGCGGTCCACGCGATAGGTGCGCCAATCCTGGCGGTCGACGTCCCAGCCGATGAGGTACCAGCGTCGGCCCGAGTGCGCCAGCCGGTGCGGCTCGGTCGTGCGGGTGCTGCTGGTGCCGTCGTGGGCGTGGTAGTCGAAGCGCAGCCGCAGTGAGTCACGGCACGCCGCGGCGATGGCGGTCAGCGTGCTCGGGTCGGCGGTGGGGCCGGCGTTGGCGATCGACACGGTCATCGACTGCAGGGCGTTGATCCGGTGGCGCAGCCGGGACGGCAGTACCTGTTCGAGCTTGGCCAAGGCGCGTACCGAGGTCTCCTCGATACCCGTGATCGAACCGCCGGCTGCCGTGCGCAGGCCCATCGCGACCGCGACGGCCTCGTCGTCGTCGAGCAACAACGGCGGCAGATCCGCGCCGGCGCCCAGCCGGTAGCCGGCGGTGCCCGCAGTGGCCAGCACGGGGTAGCCCAGCTCGCGCAGCCGGTCGATATCGCGGCGCACGGTGCGTGGCGTGACCTCCAGTCGCTCGGCCAGTTCGGCGCCGGACCAGTCGCGTCGGGTCTGCAGGAGCGAGAGCAGTCGCAGCAGTCGTGCCGAGGTGTCCCACATGGTTGAAAGTCTGCCACTTGCTTAGGACCAGATCTGACCTAACCGGCTACTAGCGTTGTCGGCATGCAGAACAACAGCGAGATCCGGCCCTTCACCATCGACATTCCCCAGGCTGACCTGGAGGACCTGCGCGAGCGGCTGGCCAGGACCCGGTGGACCACGGACCTGCCCGGCGCCGGCTGGAGTCGCGGGGTGCCGGTGAGCTATCTCAAGGGGCTGGCCGCCTACTGGCGCGATGGCTACGACTGGCGCGTCCACGAGCGGAAACTGAACTCCTACCCGCAGTTCATCACCGAGATCGACGGGCAGGACATCCACTTCCTGCACGTGCGCTCACCCGAGCCGGACGCGCTGCCGCTGATCCTGACCCACGGCTGGCCCGGCTCGATCGTGGAGTTCCTGAACGTCATCGGCCCGCTGACCGACCCCACAGCACATGGCGGCGACCCGGCGGACGCGTTCCACCTGGTGATCCCGTCGATCCCCGGCAGCGGATTCTCCGGGCCCACGCGCGAGGTCGGCTGGGACACCAACCGGGTGACCAGGGCGTTCGCCGAGTTGATGCACCGTCTCGGCTACGACCGCTACGGCGCGCAGGGCGGCGACACCGGCGCGGTCATCTCCCCAGGGCTCGGCAGGCTCAACCCTGACAAGGTGGTCGGCGTGCACGTCAACGGGGTCTCCGCGTTCACCGACGTCACCCCGGACGAGGTGGCGGAGCTGACCGAGGCCGAGCGGGCGCGGCTGGGCAACCTGGAGTACATGAAGACCGAGCAGTCCGGCTACGCGATGATCCAGATCACCCGGCCGCAGACCCTGGCGCACGGGCTGCATGACTCCCCGGTCGGGCAGCTGGCGTGGATCGTGGAGAAGTTCAAGGAATGGACCGACCCTGCCGCCGAACTGCCCGAGGACGCGGTGGACCGGGACCTGTTGCTCACCAACGTGATGCTGTACTGGCTGACCGGCACCGCCGGTTCCTCGGCCAACAGCTACTACGAGACCGCGCACGCCGGAGCCTGGGGCGCCAGCGAGCGTTCCCCGGTGCCGACCGGGGTCGCGGTGTTCCCCATGGATGGGTCGATCCGCCGCACTGTCGAACTCGAACACCATGTCGTGCGCTGGACCGAATTCGACCGCGGCGGCCACTTCGCTGCCATGGAAGCCCCCGACCTGCTCATCGGCGACGTCCGGGAGTTCTTCAGGACGCTGCGCTGAACACCGCGGCGGCGCCGACCTCGATCAGGTCGGCGTCGCCGGGCCTCAACACGGGGTCCGCCATCGAAGCGAACACAAACGCACACAACACCCTGAGCCCTACCAACTCCCGCACCAACACCAGCAAGCCCACCGCAGACAAGCACACTCATCGGCATCCGCTGAACCACCGCGATGCGGCATGAGAGTGCATTGGCGCGTCGCGCGGCCGCAGCCAGGGGCCAGTGGGACATCTGGCAGGCGGCCTTCGGCCCGCAAGTCCCGGACGGCTATCCCAGTCCGATCTGGGACAAGCAGACCGGCGTGATCGACCACGAGGTCGTCGCCTACCGGGAAAGAACTCCGAACTGTCTATCGTGGTCAGCACCAAACTGGCAGACGCTAGGCCCGAAGATCTCCGGCCGCCTGCACATGTACGTCGGCATCGAGGACACCTACTTCCACTGTCCTGAATGTCGATGGCGACAAATACAACGAGAT
>DASYBO010000615.1:0-8964 GCA_036500685.1 Pseudonocardiaceae bacterium
ATGAGCGTCGAAGACATCGACGCCGCTGAAAGCTTGCCCGCCGCGCCGGTGCCGGCAGCGCACTGCGCGGTCCTGAATTGTCAGTGCGCGCCGACGGTGCGGGGCGCGGTGATGTGCGAACCGCATGCCCAGCAGTTCCGGGGCAGGCGCATCCCGATCTCGCTGGAGCAGTTCGTGACCGACCCGCGAGTGCGGCCCCGGTTGCCGCTGTCGGCCTGCCTGGTGGCGGCGTGCACCCGCACGGGCGACGGCGCGATCGGCTACTGCACGACCCACTACCAGCGGTGGAGCGTGGCCCATCAACAGCGTGCCGAATTGGAGGAGCAGGGCTGGCGAGTCCGGGAATCGGGCGTCGCCGAGCCGGGGCAGGTCAACCTGCGGGCACTGCCTGTCCTGGTGATCGTGGAGGTGCTGATCGGTTTGCAGACTCGCCTCCGGGACGGTCTGCGGCTCACCGACGTTGTCCTGCGAGCTGTCTGCGACACACTCCGCCGCCACCAGATCGCCTCGATCCACGACTGCGCTCCGAGCCTTGCCCCCGGCAAACGTGCGCGCTCGGTGATGGCCGCGTTCGCCCGCGATGCCCGCCGCGCGCTCGCGGATCCTGGTGTCGAGCAGGACAAGGACATCTGGGATTTGGCGGTCTTCGGTCATCCCGGCCGCCTGTCGTTCACCAAGATCACCCAGCCTTGGCTGACCGGCGCCGCCAAGCGGTGGGCAGCCCAACAGTTGCCCCAGCACCGTGGCAGCGGCGGCTCCCGCGTCCGCGGAAAGATCAACAATATTGGGTTGTTGTCTGAGCACCTGCACCGCCGCCCCGACCACGGCCTCGACCCGGCCGTGCTGGGGCGAAACGACCTGGAGGCATTCCTCAACCGGCTCGCCCACCTGGAGTTCACCGGCCAGATCGGCCGCTACCGCCGCAACATGATCTGCCGTGACGTGCGGCAGGTGCTGGCTGGGATCCGGTCGTTGGGGCTGACCAAGCGTGGGCAGCCAGCCGCTGGGTTGCCCGGTGACTTCGGTATCGAGAGCGCCGACATTCCCGACGACCCCGAACGCGGCGAGCCGGGTCGATGCCTGCCGCCGGAGATCATGGCGGTGTTGTGCGCCAACCTCGACAAGCTTGAGTCCGTCGAGGTCAAAGTCGCTACCCAGATCGGTATCGACACCGGCCGCCGACCCGAGGACATCCTCAACCTGTCGCTGGACTGCCTTGCCCGCGACAAAGACGGTGGCGACGTACTCGTTTACGACAACGTCAAAGCCAACCGGCTCGGACGACGGCTGCCGATCAGCAAGGCCACCGCCGCGGTAATCACCGATCAACAACAACGAGTCCGGCAGCGCTTTCCCACCACCGCGCCGGGAAAGCTGAAACTGCTGCCCACGCCATACCGCAATCCCGATGGGCACAAGGCCATCAGCAAGACCACTCTGCAAGCCCGCCACCGCGACTGGGCCGCCGCTCTGCCTGCCCTGCACACACGCGACGGCGTCGAGTTCGATACAGCCAAGGTCGTGCCGTATGCCTACCGGCATACTTACGCACAAAGGCACGCCGACGCCGGGATCCCGATCGACATCCTGGCCGAGCTCCTTGACCATCGAAGCTTTTCGGTGACACGGCGGTACTACCGCATCGGCGGGGACCGCCGCCGCGACGCCGTGGACAAGGTCACCGCGCTCAGTTTCGACCGGCACGGCAACCGGACCTGGCGGGACGCCCAGGCTCTGCTGGAGTCCGAGCGGGCCCGCCACGCCATCGGGGAGGTCGCCGTCCCCTACGGCACCTGCACCGAACCAACCAACGTCAAAGCCGGCGGGGGTGCCTGCCCAGTCCGATACCGCTGCGTCGGCTGCGACCACTTCCGAACCAACGTCGGGTTCCTGCCCGACCTGCAGGCATACCTGGAGGAGCTGCTGGGCACCCGCGAGCGACTGGCCGCCACCGTCGACGGAGTCGACGAATGGGCACGGGCCGACGCCACTCCCACCGAGGAGGAGATCAGCCGGATCCGGCGGTTGATCAACAGGATCAAAGGCGATATCGCCGAACTCGACGACCCCGAGCGAGCCCAGATCAACGACGCTGTCGCGATCGTGCGCCGTCACCGCGCCGCCCACGCCGTCCCCCTCGGCATGCCAACCCTCGCAACCACCACGACACCCCCACCGACCACGGAGGTCATCGCATGACCAACGCTACGCCGCAGAACTCCCGCAAGCGCACCACCGCGAGCACACGAACCCAGCCCATGCTCGACGGCCGGCGGGCCGAATCGGTCCGTCGCCGCCACCGCGTGCTCGCGGCCCTTGACCTCGCTGCCGCCGAAGGCGGTGAGATCAACGCGTCCGGGCTCGCTCGCGCCGCCGGAGTTGACCGCACGTTTCTCTACCGTCACCGCGACCTGTTGGAGAGAATCCACGCGCTGCAAACCGAACCCACCATCGGCGCCAGCGCCGGTCCGGCAGTCACCCGAGCATCGCTGCAAGCCGACCTGCTCGCCGCGCACGAACGCGCCGTCCGGCTCAACACCCGAATCCAGCACCTGGAAAAACGACTGTCCGAAGCCCTCGGCGAACAAACCTGGCGGGAGTCCGGGCTCGGAGCCCCGATCGACATCGACACACTCCACCAACGGATCACCCAGCTCGAACAGCAAACCCTCGACCTACAACAACAACTCGACGAACGCGACGAAGACCTCGCCGCCGCCCGCGCCACCAACCGCGAACTCATGACCCGCCTCAACGCCCCGGACCCCAACAGGTGAACCACTCTGAGCCCGCTTGCACCACAGCTGTTGCAGCCGTTAGCGTTCCACCAACAGCTTCTGAGCTGCACAAACTCGGGGAATCAAGCTCCCACACAAGGTCGAGCCCCGGAGAAAAGCCCGAACGCATAGATCACCTTCAGCAGGGCGGCGTCGCGCCGCGCGACGAGACCACCCTTGCGGCCCCGGCGACTGATCTCCTCCGCCCGCCCGTCAGCCGCGTCGAACAGCGCCTGCACCTCGTCATAAGTCAACGGACGACGCTGCGGGCCACCCTCGTAGGCGGCGACATGCGCGATGGTGTTCCACGCCCCGATCACCGGCGCGGGCGCCTGCCCGAACCGTTGCTGACACTCGCTCGGCCAGCCGTAACGGGCGTCGGTCACATAGTCCAGGAACAACCGCAGGTCCGTCAGGTACCCGCGCGCGGTGGACACCACGATCGGCCTGCCCTGCCCGCGCAGCCGCGACACGAACTCCGTCCCGCCGCCGCGTTCACCGAACTCGCGAAGATCACGTGACAGGACGACGGCGCATCAGACCAGCCTGCCCGACCTCCGATCCATCAACGCAACAGTGCCTTTCATAGGGGTGTTGCACCCGGCGAGGCGTATGCACCGTCCTATGCAACGGTGTTCGCCCTGCACGACCCGGTACGACTGTCGTGTTTCATGAGTAGTCGCCTATGAAACACGAGTCGGTCAGATCAGGTCGGTCAGGTCAGGTCAGGTCGGAGCAGATCGAGCCGGCCTCGCCCGTGTGGATGGAGGGTCAGAGGTACTCGGCGCCGGTGTAGTGCCCGGGGTCGGGCGAGGTGAAGGGGACGAACCGGAACCGCACCCGGGTGCTGAGCTCCTCGCCCCCGAGCGGGCTGTCGGGGGTGCTGTCGGTGCTGACGGCGATGATGCCGGCGGCGTTGACGTGGTCGAGCTGGGCTAGGAGTCGGGCCAGGGCGGCGGGGGCGCCGGCGGGGTCCTCGGTGGTCTGGGTCAGGGTGCGGTGCAGCGCGGTGACCCCCCAGCCGTCGCGGGCGCCGCTGCCGATCGTGGTCGGTAGCACGACATCGAGCAGCCAGCGCGCGGGTTTCCCGGTCAGCACCGGGGTCTGGTGGGCGTCGATCCCCACGACCTGATCGGCGCGCACGACACCGTCGCCGCGGGTCTGCACCCACACGTTGGTCAAGCTCATCGCGGTCCTCCTCCATTCTGTGCCCTGGCCACAACACCGTCAGCACTCCTGCACCGAACAGGCCACATAAAGATATCTTGCAAAGCAGAAAATTTGTAGCTACGATACTAGGTATCGGAGCGGACGAGGTCCCCTTACCCGTCGCTTCGACGTTTGCATCGCCGCCCCTGTCGTCGATCATGAAAGGAGTGGCTTGCGATGCTGATGCGCACTGACCCCTTCCGGGAGCTCGACCGCCTGACCCAGCAGGTGTTCGGCCTCACCGCGGGCACGGCCGGAGGAACCTGGTCGCGGCCGAGCGCGATGGCGATGGACGCCTACCGTGTCGGTGAGGAGTTCGTGGTGTCGTTCGACCTGCCTGGGGTGGACCCGGACGCGATCGAGCTGGACGTGGAGCGCAACGTGCTCACGGTGAAGGCCGAGCGGCGCCCGGTGGTGACCGGTGAGCACGTGGAGATGCAGGTCGCCGAGCGCCCGCTGGGTGTGTTCTCCCGGCAGTTGTTCCTGGGCGACACTCTCGACACCGACCAGATCCACGCCGGCTATGACGCCGGGGTGCTCACCCTGCGGATCCCGACCTCGGAGAAGGCGAAGCCTCGCAAGATCTCCATCGCCAACACCGACAGAGGGCACACGGAGATCAACGCCTGACCACCGTCCGAACCTGACTCCGCGGGGAGGTGAGCCGGACATGACCGGCCCGATCAGGACGTCGAGCGCGCGGGAGGTCAGCTCGAATGCTGACAGCGGGTCTGGGTACGAGCTGGTGTTCCTCGAGCTGATCTGTGCCCATCCAGAGTGGCTGGAACGGGAGTTCACGGAATTGATCGATGCGAACTTCCC
The DNA here is from genome assembly GCA_036500685.1 of Pseudonocardiaceae bacterium. Classification (GTDB taxonomy): domain Bacteria; phylum Actinomycetota; class Actinomycetes; order Mycobacteriales; family Pseudonocardiaceae; genus CAJCJE01. Next base: position 4,809 of record DASYBO010000615.1, read on the forward strand.
GCCCAGCTATCCCAGCGGCGCCGTGGCGGCGATCCCACCGCACCGCCCGCCCGCGCGACCCGTCGCCGTCGTCACCGCGACAGCGGGACGACCCCGCGACGCACGAGCCGGCCGTGGGTCGCGCGAGGGCAGACCACGACGGCGGGAGCGTCGGTCGCCGAGCCCACGGACCCGGGAACGCAGCCCGCCTCAGTGAGGACACCCGGCCTGAGCGAGACACCCTCAGCCCATCTCCAGCACAACGTCATCGATCACCATCAGCGATCACTGTCAGCGTCGGGCCCCGCCGGTATCCACCCCACCACCGGCGGGGCACCGCGTGTTCGCCCCACCCGACGTTCCGCCTGAGTAAGTCTCGCCAGCCGTTCTGTTCGAAGGTTCTCACTGGCCCGGCCGGTTCTCGCCGAGGTCACTGGGAAGGTTGTTCTCCAGGTCGGTGATGCGGGCCCGGGCGTCGGTGAGCTGGTCCTGCAGGCGCAGCACCCGGGCCGCGGATTCCAGCGTCATGCCCTCGTCGAACAGCTCACGCACCCGCGCCGCCAGCTCCAACTGCCGCCGCGAGTAGCGGCGATGCCCGCCCCCGGAGCGTTGCGGTGTGACCACGCCGGCGGCGTCGAGGCTACGCAGGAACGCCGGCTGCACACCGAGCAGCTCCGCGGCCTGCCCCATCGTCAACGCCGGATAGTCCTGATCGTCGAGCCGGGACACACCCATGTCTGCGATTGCCGCCTCTCGGGAGTCAGGTCCACGCTGGGAGACGACATCAGAGCGGGGCCCGATCGGATCGATCGAGCCCCGCCAACGGTCACACTGATGTTCGATGATCGCGATACTCGGGGGTTTCCAGACGATCACCTCCGGGGATCTCCACACCTCGCCATCCCTGTGGCATTTCGGTCTTCCTTGCTGAAATAGTAAAGCGCACGCTGTAGATGTTGTCAACCCGGAAGAGCAGAAACAGGCACGGCGAGAGCCGTACCGCGCACCGACGTCGACGCCGCATTCCCGGACCCCAACGCTTGCCGGATCGCGATCGCCGTAGTCCTCCTGGGGCTCGCGATGGTTGGCCTCTACCTCTGGTCTTCGCGGGTCTGGCTGCTCATAGGAGGTGCGCCACACCGGATGGGGGCCCCGCGCTCGGGAGCTCGAGGCCGTAGAGGGTGTCGCCGATGGTGGCGACCCGCTTGGGCTGATCACGGCTCGTCCCGTCGCCCGCGGGTGCGGCGGCTCACCGGTGAAGCGTCGGCCGCGTCTGAGCCCTTGCCACCGGCGGGTGTCGCGGTGGGGGTGTCGAGTCGGGCGAGTAGGGCGGCGAGCTGGGCCGCCGATGCCTCCCGTTCCGCGGCGGCTTCGCGGCGTGCTTCGGCGAGTTCGTCGTGGTGTGCGGCGCGTAGCTGTTCGATTTGGGCGCGCAGTTGCTCGGTCTCGGTCCGGAACCGTTCGGTGGTGGCGCGGTCTTCGGCGGCGCGTCGTTCGGCGGCGGCGCGTTCGGCTTCGGCCCGGGTCGCGGCGGAGCCGGCGTCGGCGGCTTGCTGTTGCGCGGTGAGGATCTGTGTGCGGGCCTCGGCCTGGGCGTGCGCGGTGGCCTGCTCGGCCGCCGCGACCTGCTCGGCGGCCTCGGCGCGGACCCGCTGCAACTGTTCATGTGCCGTGCGCTCGTTGTCGGCGGCCTGCTCGGCGCGCCACTGGTGTTCGGCCACCGCGGCGTCGGTCTGTTCGGTCTCACCGACCGCCCCGCACACCCGACCGTGACACCACCGACTCCGGACCCTGGAGCCGCGCCGGTGAGTCCGTACGCCCTGGGCTGGGATCGGGCATCCGCGAGGAGGCGCCGCCGCTGCCGATGGCCCAGCCGCGCACCACGGCATGCACGCGGTCGCCGTCGGCGACGACCAGATCGTGCCGCTTCAGCACGACGAAGGCTCCGCCCTCGCCCCGCACAAATCCGCTGGCGCGCTCGTCGAAGGTGAAGCAGCGCCCGTCGGGTGAGAGGGCACCCAGGTTGGCCAGCCCGAGACCGGCGTCCGGGTCGACGATGAGGTTGACACCGCCCACGATCGCCGTCTCGACAGCGTCGGCGCGGATCCGGTCGCAGGTCAGCGCGAGCGCCACGAGCGACGACGACTGGCCGGAGTCGGCGCGGCGTAATGGTCGTCGCGGTCGCTGCCGGAGAGACTGCGCAGGGCGTCGTAGCCCGACGCGGTGGCTGCGACGACGACGTCGACCGCGCGGCCGGCGAGCGCAGACGCCGGCATCCTAGCGTCCTCGACGGCCTCCCAGGCCAGCTCCATCCCCCACCGCTGCACCGGGTCTGTGGCGGCCGCCTCGGCCGCGGACATGCCGAAGAACTCGGCATCGAAGCCGTCGACGGCGTCGAAGAAGGAACCGGCCGCGACGGTGGCGGCGTCCGGATGGGCGACGTCGTGCGGAACGGCCCGCCGGGCCTCGCGGAACGTCCCGACGGTCTGCTGCCCGGCCAGCAGCAGGCGCCAGAACTCGTCCGGACCGGTCACGTCCGGGAAACGGCACGACATCCCGACAACGGCGACGTCGACCCTGTCGTCCGGCGGGCCACTCATGCGCGTTCCTTCCTGTCCGGGGCTCGTCCGACGACACCACGTCCGGCGGGCCGAGAGAATGGCTCCACCGGTCGGCCGGCACGGTGCGGCAGCGGCGTTGCACCGGTGCCCGCCACCTGTCCCGCCGGCGGGACAGGTGCCCCGCCGACGCCCCGGCACTACTCCGCTCGGCCACTGTGGAAAGGTCACAGGGCGTACCGAGGCTGTACCTCACCGCGACGAACAGGGGGACGAACCGGCCATGCCCACCTTCGCTTCGCGAGAACCGATCGCCATCGCACTCAAAACCGACGGCGCCCAGGTACAGGTCGCCGTCGGCGAGCACGCAGACACGGTGGTGGAGATCGAACCCGGCAACGCCTCGAACCGGAAGCACGTCGCGGTCGCCGAAGGCACGAAGGTGCGCTTCTCCGGCGGTAAACTCACGATCCGTACGACTGAGCCGGGCGACGAGAACGGCGGCTCGATCGCCGTCGGCAACGCCGCAAAGCCAGCCGTGGCCGCGGAGCAAGCCCGGCGCCGTTACGGTGTGCGTCGCCTCGATCTCGTGTGACGGCCAGGACTCCCGACCAGGTTCCGACCCCGCTCGCCGGCCACGACACCCGTACACCGCAGCGTCCACGGGATGGCGGAGGATTCAAGGTACCGTTCAAATCGGCGGCGGATCTTGATTGAACTCATCGGGTCACGTGTGAGGAGTACCGCGGCGATGGCTGATCGAACCACACACGGCGCGACCGACGACGGTGCACTGTCGATTCAGGGCGAACGCGCCCGGGACGCGTCCGCGCCGCTGCTGATGGATCTTGGCGAGGTCGACAACTACGTCGACGGTGTCTCCGACGAGGTGCTGGCCTGCCGTGAACGCGGCCGGCACATCTTCCCCTCGATCCGCGAGGCCGGCATGGTGTTCGTCGACGTGACCGAGGACGGGCTGCTGGTACGTCCACTGTTGTGCACCTGCTGTCGGCTGGCCCGGCGGGTGGAGCTGTGGGACATCGTCGGGCGGGGCCGGGCCACCCGCTACGTGCCGGTCACCGCGTCGATCGAATACTTGCGCGGGCCGAACGGCGAGCGTTACCTAGGCCCCCAGGGCCGGGGCAGGATGACGCCGAAGATGGTCCGCAACTCCCTCGCCTCCCGCGTGATGGATGGCCAGAGCCCAGCAGCGGTCCGCAAACAGGCCAAACAACGCGCCCGTCACCAGCCCTAGCGTGAACACCGCCGGACACGACGGAACGCACCCCATCCCAGATCCGGAGTTTGGCGGTCGTGCCTCTCACCCTGCCTCAGCAAGCGAAAGCCCAGGCTGGCGGCATGATTCCCCCGGACTGGACTTTGCGTAGGTGAGGTCAACCCAGCTTCCGTGCAATGGCGGCGTCGCACCGCCTCCTTCAAGGCAACGCAACAGAGCCAGCGTGGCTTATTCGTAGCGCAGTGCTTCGATGGGTTTGAGTTGCGCGGCTCGCCAGGCTGGGTAGGCCCCGGCGATGAGTCCGATCGCGAGGCTGATCGAAAACGAGATGACGACCGGGCCGGCGGCCAGTACCGGGTCGAACGAGCTGAGGAATCCCGAG
>DASYBO010000616.1:0-11457 GCA_036500685.1 Pseudonocardiaceae bacterium
AGCCGGTGTAGCCGTAGGCCTGCGACATCAGCCGCAGCGTGTTGGTGGCGCCGACCGCGATCACCTGCGGGTCGCTGGCGGGCGAGGACACCGTGCCGGAGGAGCCACTGTCCCCGGAGGACACCACGACGGTGACCCCGGCCGCGACCGCGGCGTCGTTGGCGGCGTAGAAGACCGAGTACTCACCGGGCTGCGGGGTGTAGCCGTAGGACTCGGAGATGACGTCCGCGTGCTCAGTCACGACCGCGTGATCGATGCCGGCGACGACCTGCGACTCGGACACCGTCTGGCCCTGGCCCTCCGCGCTGGGCGGGGTGTCGATCTGGGTGGCGTCCACAAGGGACGCGCCGGGCGCGACGCCCTTGATCTGGAAGGTGCAGCCTGCGGGCAGGCCCGAGTACGGGAGTTCCTTGGAGTAGTCGTAGGTGATCAGGCCCTGGCCCGCGACGGAGGACGCGTCGCCGTAGAACTCGCCGTCGCTGTTGTCGGCGGTGTAGTCGGGCGCGTCGATCACCACGTGCGAGCCGTCCGACCGGACGAAGTTCGGGTTGCCGGCGAGGTCGTTCATGCCGTAGATCGCGACGACGACGCCCTTGCCGGTGGCGACCTTGCTGGCCTGGTCGGGGTCGTTCGGGTTGGCGGAGTCAACGTGCAGGGTGGAGAGGGCCTCGGGCTCGAGGAAGGGCTTGGTCGGATCGGCCGGGCACAGCGCCTGGTTGAGCTTGGGTGCCGGGCCCTGCGCGACGTTGGCTGCCGGCGGCACGGTCATGGTCGTGTCCGGGGTGATCGTCCGCACGGCCGGGTTGGCGCGCAGCCTGCTCACCTCGGCGGCGGAGAGGTGCGCGGCGACCGCGTTCACGCTGACCAACTGGATGACGTTGGTGGCGCCGTGCGCGGTCATGTCCGCGACGATGGACTGCTGGTCGGCGTGGGTGGTGCCGGTCCGGGCGGCGCCCTGGGCCTTGAGCGGCACGTTCGCGTGCTGGTTCTTGAGCACGACGATCACCGCGCCGCCGTTGGCTGTGCCGGCCAGCGCGGGGGCGAGTGCCGGGGTGGCGGTCAGCGCGGACGCGGCCCCGTCACCCAGCATCGCCACCGCCGTGGCTAAGGTCAGTGTGGTCGCGGCGACGAGCAGCCGACGTCTGTTCACGAAATTCCCTCCAGAGGTTGTCCCGCGCATTTGTTTCCGCACGTGAACACCGAAAAGTGGCAAGCCTTGTGAGTCAATCCCCAGTGTGGTGGCGGAACAAGCCAACGAAAGTAGTGTTGCCACCCGACCAAAGTCGGGACACGGCGGGCCATCGTGTTGACCTTATTTCAGCGGAGCCGAAGGCTCCAATAGGCCATTTCCACCAATGGCGAATCCGTCATTTCCGGCCGCCCGGTGGATCGCTATTTCGAACGATTCTCGGTAAGGTGCGGCCCGATCAACAGCAACCACGCACAGTGGCGCATGCCATAGTCGAACTTGGCTGACCACTACCTATTCGGGTGGACGTTGGCTACCGTGGGTAGCATGTCAGGTTTTGCCTCGGCCTTCGCCGAGTTGTCCGCCCGCCGGGCGCTGACCCAGCTGCACGACCAACTGGGCCATGCCGGCCTGGCCGCGGCGGCGGCGATACCGGGGCTCGGCGCCGCGGTCGACCAGCACGCGGCAGCCGTACGCGACATCGTCGACGTGGGCGTCGAGGACTCGGCAGCGGTCGCCGGGGTGGTCGTGCTCGCCGGCTACGCGCGCGGCGTGCTGGACAAGGCCAAGGAGCTGGGCTGGCGGTTCGCCGCCCCCGTGCACCTGGCCGACTGGACCAGGACCGACTGGCTGACCACGCGACTGCTCGGCGTGTGCGCGCTCGCGAACCGGCCGGCCGAGTCGGTTGACTCGGCCGGCCGGTTGCTGGCCTGATTCGTTCCTACTGCTGACCCGGCGGCATCTGCTGGGTGCCGCCCGGCATGCTCTGGGCGCGTTCGCTGCCCTGTTCCATCGGCTGCGCCCCGGCCCTGCTCGCGTCCTCCTGGCCGCGCTGGTAGGCCTCGGCGTGTGCCCTGGCCTCGGGCAGTTGCGCCTCCATCCGACCGATCCAGGTCTCCCACCGTTGCCGCATCGGCATGATGAGCCCACCGCCCATGCCGACCACGACCACGCCGCCGATAGTGGCGAGCACGGTGATCAGCACCGGCGTGGTGACCGTGGTGGCGATGCCCATCTGGTTGAGCGCGGCGACGATACCGAGCCCCCAGATGAACACGGCGGCGATCGTGCCGATCATCCGGCCGTAGGACAGGCCGGACAGCGCACCGCCGACCAGGTTCTTCACCGCGTTGGCGATCGCGCCGACGATGACGATGATCAGCATCGCCACGATCAGCTTCGGCAGCCAGCCGACGATCGCGGTGAGCACGTTGCTGATCGGGTTCGGCCCGAACACGCCGAAAGCGACCTCCAACGCGATCAGCAGAATCGCGTAGTAGACGACCTTCGCGATGAGCGTGGAAGCGTTCCAGCTGTTGCGCTCCAGCATCTGTTTGAGCCCGCCGCGTTCGACGACGCGGTCGAAACCCACCTTGCCGAGCACCATGGCGACGACTTTGCCGAGGACCTTCGCGATCACCCAGCCGATCAACATGATCACCAGGAACGCGACGAGCTTGGGCACGAAGTTCGCGATCGCGGTCCACGCGGAGGACAGGCCTCCGCTGATGTCGACCGCGGCAAGAGTATGCGTTGTCACTGAAACTTCTCCCTTCCGCTATCTACAGCAAAAAGGTAGTCAAAGTGGCCGAATTCGAAACTTGACCAGGAATTGTTCATCCGGTCGGGTGACCAGCCACAGTGGACCGTGCGCAGCCGGATCCCAGGGTCGGATCCGGGGGTTCCCTGATGCCCCCGGCCCTGGATCGACGTGAAGATCAGCCCCGGAAAACGTTCAGGGGGCGTGGATGACCGACGCGGTGGACCGGCGCAGGCCGGTGATGTTCCTGGTGTTCGTGTTGGCATTGTCGGTCCCGTTCTGGCGCTTCGGCGGCGGGTCGCTCGGGTTGCCGATCAAGCTCCCGGTTGGCGCGTTACAAGTGGTCTGCCCGGCCACGGCGGCGGTGCTGCTGATCGGCTGGACCGAGGGCCGGCAGGGGCTGGTGCGGCTCGGGCGGCGGGTTGTGGACTTCTCGCGGGTGCGGCCGCGGTGGTGGTTCGGGCCGGCGTTGTGCATCGCGCCGCTGGTCGCGTTCGCGACCTACTGGGTGCTGCGCGCGTCGGGCCGGCCGCTGCCGGTACCGGACTTCGCGCTGATCCCGGTGTTGTCCGGCGTGTTCCTGATCGGCGCGCTCGGCGAGGAAATCGGCTGGTCAGGCTATCTGACCGAACCGCTGACGCGGCGCTTCGGAATGGTCGGCGGCAGCGTGCTGATCGGCGCGATCTGGGCGGCCTTGCAGATTCCCGGATGGCATGTCCAGGCCGGCAACACGCCGGCCTGGACGGCGGGCCGATTTCTGCTGACGATCGCGTTCCGGGTGATCATCGTCTGGCTCTACGAACGCACCGGGCGCAGCATCGGGGTAGCGGTCCTCTGCAACACCACGATCAGCGTGAGCGAGTTCCTGGTCCCTTCCGACCCGGTGGTGGCCGGGTTGGTGGCGAGCGTGATCGCGATCATGGTGATCGTCTTCGGCCGGTCGCGGTGGCATGCTGGCAGTGGTTCACCCCGACGGCTCTCCGGAGGAGATGTGGCAGCGCAGGTCGTTCCGTTCCGCAGTGAGACCACCCCCGAGCAGCTCGCCGATCTGCGCGAACGCCTGGCCAGGACCAGGTTCGCGCCCGCGTTGTCGGGGACGGAGTGGACGCACGGCACGCCACCGGGCTATCTGGCCGAACTGCTGGAGTACTGGCGCACCGAGTTCGACTGGCCTGCCGCCGAGCAGCGGCTCAACGCGATGCCGCAGTTCACCGCGGACGTCGACGGACAGACCCTGCACTTCGTGCACGCCAAAGGCGTGGGGCCGCGGCCGTTCCCGCTGCTGTTCACGCACGGCTGGCCGGGCTCGTTCTGGGAAGTCCACAAGATCATCGGCCCGCTGACCGACCCGGCCGCGTACGGCGGCGACCCGGCGGACGCGTTCGACCTGGTCGCGCCGAGCCTGCCGGGCTACGGTTTCAGCCCGCATCCCGGCACCCCCGGAATCACCCCCGCCGCCATCGCGGGCACATTCAACAAGCTCATGGTCGACGTGCTCCGCTATCCGCGCTACGGCGCGCAGGGCGGCGACTGGGGCGCGGCCGTCACCAGCAGCCTCGGCCGCGAGCACGGCGCCACCGTGGCCGCGATCCACCTGAACCTGATGCTCGGCGCGCCCGCACCGGACCAGCTGACGACGGAGTTGAGCCCGGTCGAGCAGGCCTACCTGGACGGCGTCAAGCAGTGGCGCGAAGAGGGGGGCGGCTACGGCCACATCCAGGGCACACGCCCGTCGACGCTGGCCGCGGGCCTTTCCGACTCGCCGGCCGGGTTGGCCGCGTGGATCGTGGAGAAGTTCCGGGCCTGGAGCGACTGCGACGGGGATGTCGAGTCGGTGTTCAGCAAGGACGACCTGCTCACCAACATCACCCTGTACTGGCTGACCAACTCGATCGGTACCTCGGCCCGGCTCTACTACGAGGCAACGCACAGCGGCGCGTTCAACACCGCCTATGTGCGAACGCCGACCGGCTACGCGTCGTTCGCCAAGGAGATCGGCACGCCGCCGAGGGAATGGGTGGCGCGCGCGTACAACCTGACCCGGTTCACCGAGTTCGACCGAGGCGGCCATTTCGCCGCCCTGGAACGGCCAGACGAGCTGGTCACCGAAATCCGCGAGTTCTTCCGCCCGTTCCGTGACTGACCTGCGCGAACGCGACCATCGGCGACACCGACGTAAGCTGGATCGCGTGCGCACGCGCCCCACTCTCACCTGGACTCCCGTCGGTCCGCCTCCACCCCGCACGAACGACCTGACCGAGGTCGTCGAGGTGCTCGGCGCGGGCGGTGTGGTCGCGTTGAGCGGGGCGGGCCTGTCCACCGAGTCCGGGATTCCGGACTACCGGGGTGAAGCCGGCAGCCTGCGCAAGCACACGCCCATGACGTACCAGGAATTCCGGGACAGCGCGGAAGCTCGGCAGCGGTATTGGGCGCGGAGTTTTCTCGGTTGGCGGACCATCACTCGGGCGCGACCGAACGCGGGGCATGTCGCGGTCGCGGAACTGCGCGCACTGGGCTACCTGTCCGGGGTGATCACCCAGAATGTGGACGGTCTGCACCAGGCAGCGGACACGCCGGGAGTCGTCGATCTGCACGGCACCCTTGATCGGGTGATCTGCCTTGACTGCGGTCGGATCAGCGCCCGCGAGATACTGGATCGGCGATTGCGCGCGGCCAATCCGGGTTTCGATGCGACGGCCGGTCGAACAAATCCGGACGGTGACGTCGAACTCGCGCAGGACGCGGTCCGTGAATTCCGCTTGGTGGACTGCGCGCACTGTGATAATGGCGTACTCAAACCGGACGTGGTGTTCTTCGGCGAGAATGTCCCGCAGGCCAGGGTCGCGCTGTGCCGTCAACTCGTCGACGACGCGGATGCGTTGCTGGTACTGGGTTCCTCGCTCACCGTTATGTCCGGACTGCGATTCGTGCGCCGCGCGGCGGACGCGGGCAAACCGGTGTTGATCGTCAACCGTGGACGGACGCGCGGCGACGAGTACGCGAGCGTGCTGGTCGATGTGCCGCTGGGCAAGGCACTCACCGATGTCCTCGCCGCGCTGAACGAACGCTAAACGCCAGGGACGTCCATCTCGGACAAGATGATCGCCTGGCTGCGGCTGATCTGCGCGAAAGTGTCCCGATCGGACCGTCGCGACCTTTAGTACTTTCGGTCCCCGCCGCCCGGGTCGGGTTGGTCCGGACGTGATGGGGGTCTGTCCACCGGGATTTCTCTGCCCCGTCTGCCGGGCCGGAACACGGCGAGTGACCAGTCCGGCTCGGCGTCGCATGCCCGCTGCCGAAACCGGTCTACAGCGAGTAACGCGTCCATCCGCCGCGCGAACCCGCGACCTGACGCCGCCTCCGCCAGCGGCGGCGCGTCCGACGATTTCGGGTCGGGCACGCTCAGCCGCCACCACCACTGCCCCGCTGACGCGTGCTCGACCTCGTAATCGGCATCCGCCGCGTATTTGCGGATGATCTCCACCTCGGCAAGGGCCGAGGCATGTTCGGGGAACGTTTGGATCGAGACTCCCAGCACCCGATTGTTGCCGGCCAAAAGTCGCCACTGAACAAGATTGCGTTCACTCCGGAAAAACTGAAACCTGGCCACCTTGTGACCTCCCCAATGTGATCGGGCGCCCCTCAACGCACATTAAGGAGAACGTGAAAATTTCACACAATGGGTTGCCGGACGGTGAGCGACACACGTCCGAGGAGTGAACAACAGGTGCCCGACCCGATGACCAGCGCAGCTCACCCGGTATCGCCAAGGCCAGCGGACCAAGTGGGCCTGGCTACCTGCAGGCAACCGGCCCATCAACGACGCCAAGTAGCCCCACCCGAGAAGGCGGGGCCACGAATAGCGTTGACCTCATGCCGGCAGATTTGCCTCGATGGCTGCGGTAATTTTCGCGTCCTCGGGCTCGGTCCTCGGCCGGAACCGTCCGACGATCGCGCCGCTCGGGTCAAGGAGAAACTTCTCAAAATTCCACTGAATATCGCCGGCATTACCGTCCGTATCCGGCACCGCGGTCAATTCCGTGTACAGCGGGTGACGGTTCTCACCATTCACCTCGACTTTCTCGAACAAGGGAAAGGTGACGCCGTAGGTGGTCGAGCAGAACGTGCCGATCTCCTCCGCCGTGCCAGGCTCCTGCCCACCGAACTGATTGCATGGGAACCCGGCCACGGTGAACCCGCGACCCGCATAGCGCTCCTGCAGCCGTTCCAGGCCGGTGTACTGCGGCGTCAGGCCACACTTGGACGCCACGTTGACGACAAGAACGGCCTTGCCCTTGAACTCGCCGAGCGTCGCGGGTTCACCCGCGAGCGTGTGCAGCGGCAGATCGTAGATGCTCATGTGCTGAGCCTACCTTCGCCGGATTCTTCAGCCGCATTCCGAAGTTGACAATCCAGTTGGCCGCCGAAAACATGACCACATGACACCGGAGCAGGTTGCCGCGCTCGCGCTGGGGATGGCCGAGGTGACCGAGGAGCGGCCCTTCGGTCCCGATGTGGACGTGTACAAGGTGGCCGGCAAGGTGTTCGTGATCGCGGGGGCACGCGAGGACCCACCTCGGGTGACGTTGAAGTGTGAGCCGAGCCTCGCTGTGCATCTGCGCGAGCAATATCCGGCGGTGACGCCTGGATATCACACCAACAAGCGGCTGTGGAACACCGTCCTGCTGGATGGCAGCATTCCGAGTGACGAGATCGAGGACATGGTCGAGCACTCCTACCGGCAGGTGATCGCCAGCCTGCCGAAGGCGACGCAGGCTCGACTGCTCGGCGCCTAGTCAGTCCATAGTGGACTCAATTTGTACGGCCATTACCGGACCGGCACGTCGTTGAGGACGACGAACCGGACATCTGGGCCGCTGCGGTCGTTCCAGCGACGACGACGCAGGGCCCGCGAAAGTGGGTACGGCCTTGGTCAGCCGAACCGGCCGTGCACGTAGTCGGCCGTGCGAGGGTCGATCGGGCGGTTGAACATGGCGTCGGTGGGGCCTGCCTCGACGATGTGGCCCGGTTCGCCGTTCTCCGCGAGGAAGAACGCGCAGTACTGGGACACCCGGGCGGCCTGCTGCATGTTGTGCGTGACGATCACGATGGTGACCTCGGTGCGCAGTTCAGCGATGGTCTCCTCGATCCGCCGGGTGGACGTCGGGTCCAACGCCGAACACGGCTCGTCCATCAGCAGCACATCCGGCTGGACGGCAAGAGACCTTGCGATGCACAGTCGCTGCTGCTGGCCGCCGGACAACGCGCCGCCGGGCTGGCTGAGCCGGTCCTTGACCTCTTTCCACAGCCCGGCCTTTGTCAGGCACCGTTCGATGAGGTCGCGCCGCTCCGAGCGCCCGACCTTCATGCCGACCAACTTCAGGCCCGCGGTGACGTTGTCCGAGATCGACATCGCCGGGAACGGGTTGGGCTTCTGGAAGACCATGCCGATCCGTCGGCGGGTCTCGGTGATCCGGCCGCCCGGCTCGTAGATGTCGTCGCCGTCCAGCCTCACCTCGCCGGCCAATGCGGCGCTGGGCACCAGTTCGTGCATCCGGTTGAGGATGCGCAGGAACGTGGACTTGCCGCAGCCCGACGGGCCGATCAGCGCGGTCACCGTGCCCGCGTTCATGGTCAGCGACACCCGTTGCAGCACCTTGTGCTTGCCGAACCAGGCGGACACGGCGTCCGCATCCAGGGTGGATCCCCGAATCTCGCCCTCGATCGGCTCGGCGACCCGCACGTCCAGCGTCGGCATGTCCTCATCGGACCTGCCGACCGGATGCAGATCGAGCCGTGTCCGTTCGAGCACTGACTCCGGCGGTGTTGTCTCCTGCGAGGTCACTACTACCCTCCCCTGGGCGCGCAGCAGCGCGCGGCATTCCGTCTCGGCAATTCTTTGTGTCACATGCGTACGGCACATGAACACGGGGTTCACCCCGCATGGCCGATCGGCCGTCATGTTCCGGTATAGGAATTCGCTAGTCCAAACACTTTCTGGGCATAACTTACGGAATCGTTATACGAGAGGATCGCGGCCCACCAACCTCGCGCGGTGGCAAGATTGCGACCGTCGGCACAGAGATAGCGTCCGGCCGCGACGGCGGCCGCGTCGATGCTCTGCGGATCGGCACCCCGATCCGCGTACTCCCGCCACGTTGTCGGCAGGAACTGCATCGGGCCAACGGCGTGGTCGTGCACCGGATCGCCGTCCAGCGTTCCGTGATCGGTGTCCGGAATGTTCTGCACGCCGCCCGATCCGTTCAGCGGGACGCCGATGATCGGCTTCGTCTCGGTGCCGTCAGCGCTCAGCTGCGCACCGCCGTACTGGCCGTGGTCGGACTCGACCCGGCCGATCCCCGCCAACGTGTTCCAGGAGAGGTGGCACGCCGGCTCGGCCGCGCGAAGCACCAGTTCGGCGTTGCCGTAGGCCTGCACCGCACGGACCGGAATCCCGGTGCTGGCCGACATCTTCGCCGCCCAGCCGGTGACGTCGGAATCCGTGATGGCGCGCCCCGGCGCGACTGTGTCCGGCTTCACAGGCACCGCGACGACATCGGCCGAGGGATCGACGGGACCGGCCGGCAGCGTGGTGGGAACCGCGAGCAGCCACACCGCACCGATGGTCACACCCGCCAGAAGCAGCACCAACAACACCCGGAACACGATCGGTGACCCGCCGCCGTCCTGTTGCGACATCACGGAGGCAGGCTATCCCGGCATGGGTGAAAACCGGCCATGTGGGTGACATGTTGGTTGCGCGTTAACCGAAGCGGCGTGTGGCGAGAGCACAACCTTCGCCGTAACGACCTGGTAACACCGAATTCGGATTGGCAATGTGACTCAGTGCCCCGTCCGGGGTTCTCGATACCGTTGGAGAACACCCAAGGAGTTCTTTCAATGCGTTCAAGAATCGCCACGTTCGCGGTCGCCACCGCTACCGCGGCCGCCGCGACAGCGATCTTCGCCGGTGTCGCGCTGGCTGACCCGCCGACCAGCCACACGGTGGCTCTGACCGACATCGTCGGCGTCGGTTCGGACACCATCCAGTTCGCCATGAACGACGCCACCACCGGTACCGGCGGCTGGGACTCCCAGGCCCCGGCCAACTACGTCGACTCGTTCGACGCGGTGGACCCGACCACCGGTGTCGCCGGTGGCTCCATCACCACCAAGCCGGGCTGCGACCTTACCCGGCCGAACGGCTCCTCCCTGGGCATCACCGCGCTGACCGCCGACCAGAAGTCCACCGTGGACGGCACGACGGACTGCGTCGACTACGCCCGTTCTTCGCGTGCCCGTGGCGCCAATGACCCCGCCACCGTCGGCTTCCTGCCCTTCGCCCAGGACACCGTGAAGTACGCGACGTCCAACCCGACGGCCAGCTTCCCGAACGTCCCGGCGACCAACGCGCCGCAGACCCTGACCACCGCCAACCTGGCGACGATCTACAGCTGCGGCTCGACCGGCACGGTCAGCAAATGGAGCGACTTCGGCGCCACCAGCACCGACCCCGTCCAGGCCCTCATCCCGCAGCCCGGATCCGGTACCCGCTCGTTCTTCGAGAGCTCCATCGGCGTCACCGACGCCACCATCCAGCTCGGCGTCAACGCTGGCTGTATCCTCCAGGTCGAGGAGCACGACCCGGCCCCGGTCCGCGCCAGCGCCGACGCCATCGCGCCCTTCTCGGTGGCTCGATTCAACAGCGTCGACAAGGACGCCGGCATCCAGCTGGACACCACCGGTTTCAGCGCGGACCGCGTCGTCTACAACGTCGTCCGGGTCAACGCTGACAAAACCCTCGCCAACCAGAACCTGGTGCCGTTCTTCGGTGACGGCACCGCGACCAACACCGCCTTCATCTGCTCCACCGCAGCACAGAGCATCATCGACAACACCGATGGCTTCAGCCCCATCACGCTGCGCGGCCACACCTGCGGCGTCGAGGAGTAAAGTCCACGACTCGCGTTCTGCCTGATCCACCACACACCGGTGCCCGGCGGCAACTGCCGCCGGGCACCGGCTTTTCCGTCAAGAGTTGGAACCGCACACCACTCTTGTCAGAGCCACGTTGGTTTCCGCCGCGACGATCACAATCCGGGCCGGCACCACTCACGCCGAGCACCATCTCAGCGACGATCCGAGCAAAGGCAGGATCGTGCGTCAGGCGATCTGGCTCGCGCCCGCCCCAAGGCATCGATTTTCCTTGCGCTCGCAAAGGCTCGTGATCCGCCGGCGCACCTTCGACGATGCTGGTCAATGGCTGTCGGAGGAAATCGTGCACCGAGTCACCAACCTGTCGGGCAACCAGACCGCACCCAAGAATCTTGCCCGTGTGGTTCACGCGCATTGGACGATCGAAAACAAGAGTCACCGAGTGCGGGGATGTCGGGTATCGCGAAAACGACCAACGCACCCATACCGGCACTGAAGCCCCAGTCATGGCCACCGTACCCACAATCTCGCGCCAGGCTTGTCAGCCTGACCGCATCGCCAGATCACCCATGTCCTGCAATGTATCGCCGGGGGCAGGACCCGGGTTCTGCCAATCCTCACAGCCATCACCAGCACACATCGACTTTGAATTCCCGGAGTGATACCCCCTCCATGTGGGTGACATGTTGGTTGCGCGTTAACCGAAGCGGCGTGTGGCGAGAGCACAACCTTCGCCGTAACGGCCTGGTAACACCGAATTCGGATTGGCAATGTGAGACATTGGCCCCTTCCC
>DASYBO010000617.1:0-15153 GCA_036500685.1 Pseudonocardiaceae bacterium
ATGTTGTCCTGCGGAATGTTCCAGTAGTTCTGCTCGTAGCAGGAATTGAACGGGAAGTAGATGGCGGGAGCGGCCGACGCCGGGCCGGCCAGGGCCACGGTCGCCACGGCACCGGCGGCCACCAGTCCGGCCGAGCGAGCGACGTTCCGAACAGAATTGATCATGTCGATCATCACAGCATAACCGGACATATGACGCAATAAGGTCTAATGGAAGTTTCAGCTCGCGCGTCCTGGCGACACCAGGTGCGCGAGACGCTTGCACCGTTGAGCCTCTACGAAGGGTGGCAGCCGGCGCAGTGCGCGTGGGCCACCTGCTTGAACGAGCGTATGCGCTCAGCCGGGTCAACGATCTCCCGCGCCACCGCCGAGTTCCTCCGCGCCGCCGTCGGGCTCGGCGCGACTCCGCTGATCTTCGACTAAGAAATTTCCAAAGGGTTGAAAACCGGACCGGTCGGGCATGCTGTTCTGACGACGAGGAGGTTGTGCATGCCCGATCTGCCGCTGCCCGCTCGGTTCGTTGATGGCGAACTGCTCGGCCGAGGGCCGGGCACCGAGGTGTATCGGGCGCATGATCAGGTACTGGACCGTCCGGTCGCGGTGAAGATGTTCGCGGCCGACGCGGATCCGCAGACCAGGGAACGCATCGACCGGGAGGGCCAGGCCCTTGGCCGGCTCGCCCATCCCGGCCTGGTGACCGTGTACGACTGCGGCACCTACGAATCCCGGCCCTACCTGGTCACACGGCTGATAGCGGGCCGCACCCTGCAAGCTCGGCTGACCGAGGGGCCGCTGCCCGTCCCCATGGTGCTGGATCTGGGCGCTCGCCTCGCCGACGCGCTCGCCCACGTGCACGGGCGGGGCGTGGTGCACCGCGACGTCAAGCCGGCCAACGTCTTCCTCGACGAGACCGGGCAGCCCTTCCTCGGCGACTTCGGCATCGCCCTGCTCACCGGCCAAACCCGGCTCACCAGCTACCAGGAGATCATCGGCACGCCCGCCTACCTCGCGCCCGAGCAGGTGCGTGGCGTCGAGGTCGGTCCGGCCGCGGACGTCTACGCGCTCGGTCTTGTGTTGATCGAATGCCTGACCGGGGAGGTCGAGTACGCGGCGCCGAGCAAGGCCGAGGCCGCCCTGGCCCGGCTCAGCCGTGCCCCGCGCCTGCCCACCGGCATTCCGGATCGCCTCGCCGACCTGCTCCGTGCCATGACCGACGACCAGCCGGGACGCAGACCCACGGCCCTGCGCTGCGCGGACGAGCTGACCGCGCTGGCCGCGGGCGAAACCCGGCCGCTGCCGGCGCCGCGCAACGCGCACCGTCGCGGTCTGGCCCTGGCCGCCGGAGCGTGCGTCGCCACCGCCGCCGTCGCAGGCCTGCTGACCGTCCTCATCCCGACTACACCCGCCCAGCGCCCCGGCTTCTCCGCACCTGCCGAGGCCACCAGCCCGCAGGCCACAACCGGCCCGGCGGCGCCGATACCGGTCGTGCACCCGATCGCGGACGCGGCACCGGTCACCACCCACGGCCCCACGTCACCGGCATCGCAACCGCTGCCGGCATCGCAACCGCCGTCGTCATCGTCGCCGCAGGGGCACCACAAGAAGCCCGACAAGCACAAACACCAAGGCTGATCCTCCGCTGTCGCCGGCGCTTCGGGTGCTGCGGGTCAGAAGACCAGGACGCCCTGGGTGGTCGGTTGCAGGGTGCCGACCTGAACCGAGGTGATGTCGAACTCGTAGTAGGTCTGCTTCTTGCCGCTGGTACCGATCACGTTGGCCACGACAGGGACCGTCGAACCGGGCGGAGTGACCTTGAGCGTGGTCGCCACGAAGGTCGACGCGCTGGCCTTGTCGCCGTCCGTCCACTTGACACCGGCGAAGGCGTTCTCGCCCGGCGCCAACGTGATCGACGTTGCCGCGCCAGGGATGTTCACGTTCTTTGTCGGAACGGACAGGGTTTCGTTGGCGGCGTTGAGGAAGGTCAAGGTCGGCGAGCCGTTGATGGTCGCCTTGGTGCTGCCGTTGTTCTGGACCGAGAGCAGGCCGAGGCCGTCCTGCTGGATGGTCAGGTCCACTGTGAACTGACCGGTGCTGGTCGCCGGGGCGGCGGCGACCTGGTTCGACGTGCTGGTGGCGGGCGCGCTCGCGGTCGTGGTGGCGCCGGCCGTCGTCGACGGAGCGGACGCGCTGGTACCGGAGCCGCACGCGGTGAGGCCGACCAACACCGTGCCGGCGAGGACGGGCAGAACAACCTGGCGGATGCGCATGACAGGGAAACTCCGTTCTGGGTGGGATGTGGTGATCAAGGACGTCCCTACCGGTGGGCGGCCATGCTCGCAGAACGGAGATCCGGATTTCACTCGGACGTGGGACTAGCCGGCGTCGGCGATGGCTTGGTCGAGAATGTCCAGGCCCAGCGCCAATTCGTCCTCGGTGGCGGTCAGCGGCGGCGCGATCCGGAAGACGCCGCCCATGCCGGGCAGCTGCACGATGTTCATGTGCAGACCGAGTTCCAGGCAACGGCGGGTGATCCGCGCGCCGAGTTCGTCGGTGTTTCCGCCCTTCGCGTCGAGTTCCACGCCGACGAACAGTCCTCGGCCACGGATGTCGCCGACGATCGCGTGCCGGTCAGCGATCTTGTCAAGGCCGGCGCGCAGGAACGAGCCCAGTTCGGTGGCGCGCTCGTCGAGGCGGTCGCGGATCAGGACGTCGAGCACGGTGTTGCCGACGGCGGCGACCAGCGGGTCGGAGACGTGCGTTGTGAAGAACAGGAACCCTCGGTCGTGGGCCTCCCGCTCGATCTCGTCGCTGGTGACGACGGCGGCCAGCGGGAGGCCCGCCCCGAGCGTCTTGGACAGGGTGAGGATGTCGGGGACGATGCCGTCGCGCTGGAACGCGTACCAGGTTCCGGTGCGGCACAGGCCGGTTTGGGCTTCGTCGAGAATCAGCAGCATGCCTCGCTCGCGGCATTTCCGTTGCAGGGCTTGGAAGTAGCCGAGTGGTGGTTCGAGAATGCCGCCGGAGCTGAGGATGGGTTCGACGATGCAGGCGGCGAGGCTGCCGACGGATTGGGCGTCGATGAGGTCGAAGCCGAAGTCGAGTTGGCGTTGCCAGTCGAGTTGGCCGTCGGGTGTGGTGAAGTCGGGTCGGTAGGTGTTGGGAGCTGGGATGGCGAAGTTGCCGGGTGCCGCTGGTCCGTAGCCCTTGCGGCCCGCACTGTAGGTGGCGTTGGCGGCGGCCTGGGTCATGCCGTGCCAGGACCGGGCGAACGAGACGATCTCGTGTTTGCCGGTGACGAGTTTGGCCATCCGGATGGCGGCTTCGTTGGATTCGGCGCCGGTGGTGAGCAGCAGGACCTTGTCCAGTGCGGCGGGGAGTGTGTCGGCGAGTCGGCGCGCGAGGTCGACGACGGGGCGGCTGAGCATGCCGCTGAAGAGGTGGTCGAGGGTGGCGATCTGCCGTTGCACGGTGTGGACGATGTCGGGGTGGGAGTGGCCGAGGATGGCGCTCATCTGACCGGAGGTGAAGTCGAGGATCCTGCGGCCGGATTCGGTGTTGAGGAAGCTGCCGGCGGCGCCGTCGATGATCTCGGGGGTGAACGTGCCGGGGCCCGCGTAGCGGATGAGGTGGCGGTCGGCGTCTGTCCAGAAGCTCATGGGTCGACGCTAGGTGCGGATCGAGCGACATGTCCATCTCACAATTCCGGCTTTGTTGTTCGGCTGTACCGAACAACAATGGCTGGCATGACGCTGAATCCGTGGCGGCTGCGGCTGCTGACTCAGTTGGACACCTATGGCACGGTCCGAGCGGTGGCGCAGGCGGCGAACATGAGCGCGTCGAGCGTGTCGCAGCAGTTGGGTGTGTTGGAGGCGGAGACGCACACGCAGTTGCTGGAGCGGACGGGGCGGCGGGTTCGGTTGACGCCGACGGGATTGATCCTGGCGCGACGCGCGCGGGC
Organism: Pseudonocardiaceae bacterium; assembly: GCA_036500685.1. Taxonomy (GTDB): domain Bacteria; phylum Actinomycetota; class Actinomycetes; order Mycobacteriales; family Pseudonocardiaceae; genus CAJCJE01. Next base: position 3,958 of record DASYBO010000617.1, read on the forward strand.
GATCCTGGATCACATGGCGACGGTCGAGGCGGAGTTGCGTGGTCTCGGCGAGGAGCCAGCGGGTCTGGTGCGGTTGGGCGCGTTTCAGAGCGCGATCCATTCGCTCGCCGTGCCGGCGGTGACCCGCTTGGCGAGTGCGTATCCGCATCTGGAGGTTCAGGTGTTGGAGTTGGAGCCGCACGAGAGCATGCCTGCGCTGCGTGGCGGTGAGGCGGATGTGATCGTGACGACCACGGATTTCGTGGAGTTGCCGTTGGGGCCGGATGTGGACATCGTGCCGTTGGCGACGGATCTGATCGTGTTGGTGGTGCCGCAGGATCATCCCGCGGTGGGGCGGGGTCCTGTTGATCTCGCCGCGCTCGCGGACGAGGCGTGGGCGTTCGATGTGCCGGGTTCGTACATGGCGACGGTGGCGACGGGGTTGTGTCGGCAGGCGGGGTTCGAGCCGAGGGTGGTGTGTCGGTTCAGCAGTTACATGATGACGTTGCAACACGTTGAGGCGGGGTTGTCGATCGCGTTGCTGCCGAGTCTCGCGGTGGATGGCCGGTATCGGGTGGCAACGCGGCAGTTGGCGGCGCCGGTGACGCGCACGATCACGGCGGCGGTTCGTCGTGGTTCGCCGCCTCGGGCGGCGGTGACGACGGTGTTGGAGGCGTTGCGTCAGGTCGGGCCGGATGTGTCCTGATCCGTATGCCAACCGTACGTACGTACCGTATGGGGGATCCGTCCGTGGCGCGGCGGGACGAGGCGGAAACGTTGGACGAGTGGGAGGCCGCCCACCGAGCCAAGATCGACAAGCTGCTGGCTGAGGGCTGATTCGCCCCGATCCTGCCACGCGTGCGGGGTCACGGCAGGATGGTGCGAGCCGGAATCCGACGAAGGGAAGCGACCGTGCCGATCGCGCATCGCGAGGTGTCCGTCAACGGGATCAACCTGCACATCGCCGAGGCGGGGGAGGGCCCGCTGGTGTTGCTGCTGCACGGTTGGCCGGAGAGCTGGTATTCGTGGCGGCACCAGTTCGCGCCGCTCGCGGAGGCGGGTTTCCATGTGGTGGCACCGGATCAGCGCGGGTTCGGCGCGAGCGACTGCCCTGAGCGGATCGACGCGTATTCGGTCCTGGACATGGTCGGCGACGCGGTGGGGCTGATCCACGCCTTGGGTGCCGACGACGCGGTGGTGGTCGGGCACGACTGGGGTGCGCCGGTTGCGTGGCACACGGCGTTGCTTCGGCCGGATCTGGTGCGCGGCGTCGCCGGGCTGAGTGTCGCGCCGAACCGGCGCCCGCCCGCAGCGCCGTTGGGGATTCTGCGACAGCACTTCGGGGACGGCTTCTATCAGCTCTATTTTCAGCAGGTCGGCGGGCCTGAGGCGGAGTTGGCGGCGGATCCGGCAGTGACGTTCCGCAAGGTGTTGGCGGGTCGGCCCGCGCACGCGGACCTGCCGCCGATGGTGGTGGGGCCGCGGGACGAGGGCTTGCTGGACGCGTTGGTCGAGCCGGAGGTGTTGCCGGACTGGCTGACCGAGGACGACATCGCGGTGATGGTGGAGCAGTACGCGAAAAGTGGTTGGCGGGGCGGGTTGAACCTCTATCGCAACATCGACCGGAACTGGGAGTTGACCGCGGCATGGGACGGCGCGCGGATCACCGTGCCCTCGTTGTTCATCACCGGTCAGCGTGACGTGGTGCGCGCGTTCGGCGACCCGAAGTTCCTGGAGCGGCTGCCCGCGCAGTTGCCGGGCCTGCGCAAGATCGTGGAGTTGCCGGACACCGGGCACTGGACCCAACAGGAGCGGCCTGCCGAGGTGAACGCGGCGCTGCTGGAGTTCCTGGCCGGGTTGTAGTCCCTCACCAGCCGCCTTTGTGTTCCGGGACAAGGAACACCAGGGGAGTGACAAGCACCAGCAGGACGCCGAACACGATGAAGGTATCTGCCTGGGCGATACCGGGATCGCTGCTGCGGGCCAGGATCGCGGTGGTGAGCGAGACCGCGACGATGGCGCCGGACTGGCGGAACATGCCGCGCAGCCCGGCGATCGCGGCGACCTGGTCGGGGGCCAGTTGCAGGCTCGCGTTGTTGGAGGCGGGCACGGAAAGGCCCATGCCGCAGCCGGTGACGCCGGCGAAGATGGCCAGCCACAGGTAGGGCGGCAGGGCAGGGGTGCTGGCCAGGGCGATCAGACCGCCTGCCACCAGGAGGAATCCGACGATCATCGGTGGCCGGTAGCCGGTGCGACGCAGGGTACCGACGGCAAGGCCTGCGACGCAGATCATGCCGACGGCGCGGGCGGTGAGCAGGGTGCCGGCACCGAGCGGGGCGATACCGAAGCGGTTCTGGGCGTAGAGCGGGACGACTGCGGCGAAGCCGAGCGCGGTGGCCCCGTAGAACAGGTTGATCAGGTTCATCACGCCGAAGCCGCGGCCGCGCAGCAGCCGGTACGGGATGAACGAGTTCGCGTGGCGTTTGGTGTGCCGCACGAACAGGTACAGCGTGGCGATCGCGACGAGTTCGGAGCCGAGGAAGACGGGATCGTAGAGCGGGATGGGGCCGCTGCCGAGGTAGGTGATGCCGAACATGGCGGCGAGGATCAGGATGCCGAGCAGGCAGACGCCGCGGATGTCGATGCGGCCGGTGCCGCGGGGCGCGCTGGCCGGGACGTACTTGATCACCAGGGCGATGAGCACGACGCCGATGGGCACGTTGACCAGGAAGATGCCGCGCCAGGACCAGTACGCGACAAAGACGCCGCCGATGATCGGGCCGACGATGCCGCCGATGGGCAGGATGCTGGTGAACATGCCGATGGCCTTGTCACGCCGGCTGCCGAAGTGGTCGGAGACGATGCCGGTGGCCGATGGCATGAACGCGCCGCCACCGAGGGCCTGGATCATGCGCAGCACGACGAGTAGGTAGATGTTGCCGACGAAGCCGCAGGCCAGGGAAGCGACGGTGAACACGATGGCCGAGATCAGGAAGACCTTCTTCCGGCCGTACATGTCGCTGATCTTGCCGGCCATCGGCATGGCGAGGACCTGGCCGAGGGCGTAGATGGTGATGGTCCAGCCGCTCCAGTTGATCTGGGCGTGCAGTTCGTGCTCGATGGCGGGGAGCGCGGTGGCGACGATGGTCTGGTCGATGGAGCTCATGAACAGGGCGACCGAGACGATGACGAAGACGAGTTTGCGCCGGGGGAGCGCACCGTCGGGTTCTTGCGGCGGCGAGGTGTTTCGGCGAATGAGGCGAATCGGGCGACGGGGTGGCCGAGCCAGGGTCGTTTGTGCCGGTATGCCCTGACCGGTGTCGTCGTCCGTGCTCACGTACGCTCACTCTAATTGCCTATCGGCAAGCAATCAACACCCGTCATCCGACGGTGCGCTCCCGACGCCCTGTCTAGCCGTTCGCGGACAACGTCCACGGCCCGTTGGACGAATACCGCACCGACACCTGGACCGCGCCCGGCGGCACCGCGATCGGGCCCGGCCGGTTGTCACCGACCACCAGGTTGTCCACCTCGCCGCCGACGCCGGTGAAGCCGCCACTTGGCGCCGTCGGACCGAAGAACATCACGGCCGTCGCGGTGAGCTGCACCCCGTATCCCGTGTGGAGCCACAGCTCGGTGCAGTTCCGCACACTCATCTCGATGTGGGAGTCGCCGCTCGGGTCGGGCAGGTGAACCTGGTACGCGGGCACATCGTCCTCCAAAGAATCGACACCGGGCCAGTGGGACGCCACGACCGAGACGTCGTAGTCGCCGCCGGACGTGTTCGGATCGGCGTACTGGTGCGCGACCGCGGTGTAGGTCACGCCGCCGACATTGATTGTGGGCAGGTCCTGGACGTTGTTCCACAGCGCCACCCAGAACTGCGGGACCGCGACATTGGCGGAGGTACAGGCGTTGATCGCCGCCGCCCAGGCCGAATAGTTCATATACGCGGTCGGTTCCTGCCCCGCGGCTCGTGACGCGTTCACCCACCCCGGCAACTGCCCGGGGCTCGCGTCGCCCGCCTCCACGTCGAGCACCTGGATACCGCGACCGGAGACCGCGGCGCTCGGCGTGATCCGTACCTCGATGGAGCCGGCGAATCTGGCCCATGCCGCCGCCGGCCAGGCAAATCTGCTCGGCGGCACATAGCCCGCCACCAGCGGGGTACCGACAGGAATGGCCTGCCAGTTCGTTGAATCCTTCATCGGACGCAATGCCGACACGTGCCCGATTTCCCGGATGACCACCACCTCCTCAGTGGGACGAATGTCATCGTGCGCGTTCAACATGATGATGGTCGAGCGCCCGATTGACCACAGGTAGCATGCGCCGGAACGGTAGCCGTGCGTGGAGGTAGTGGTGGACGACGAACTCATCGCACGCCTGCGCGGGGTCATCGGCAGACTGCATCGCCAGCTCAACGCCACCTCGACCGACGAGGGCCTCACCCCGTCGCAGTACTCGGTGCTCGGCCTGGTCCGTAGCCGTGGCCCGCTCGGGTTGGCCGAACTGACCGACCTTGAGGGGCTCAACCCGACGATGCTCTCCAGGATCATCCGCAAACTCGACGAGGACGGCTTGATCAGCAGGCTGCCGGACCCCAACGACCTGCGCGCGGTCCGAGTCGCGGTCACTCCCGCGGGTGAGCTGGTGCACGGCCGGATCAGGGAGAGCCGCACCAGGGTGCTGTCCGAATGCCTGGCCCAGCTGCCCGAGGAAACGGCCGACCAGTTGCTGGGGCTGGTGCCCGCGCTGGAAACCCTGGCCGAGGCGCTGAAGAAAGTGCCGACCACCGAACGTTAGCCGACGACGAACGCTAATCAGCTGCTCCGGCGCAGTCGGACCCGGTAGGAGTACTGCTCGGGCAGGAAATGGCTGATCGCCAGCTCGACCGCTTCACCCTGAGTGGTCAGGTAGAGCCGGTCGATGCGCAGGACCGGCGCTCCGGGGGCGCAGTCGAGCGCGGTGGCGATCGGCTCGTCGGCGGCGGTCGCGGTGATGCTCTGTTCGGCCTCGGCGATCGGGGCGGGCAGCCGGGTGTCCAGCAGGCCGATGATCGTCGTGTCGCTGCGCGCGCCGGCCGTGGTCAGTTCGGACAGGTCGACGAGGGCCGCGCCGGCGTCCGGGTTGAGGTAGACGGCGGTGTGGCAGAACGGTTCGTCGTTGTGCAGCCGCCGGAACACGACGCTGTGCACGAGGTCGCTGGTCAGCCGCAGTCTGCCGGCCGCCTCGATGTTCACCTGACGCCGCAACGGACCCAAGATCTCCAGTGTGGTGTCCTGGGATTGGGCCATCAAGTCCTCGACCGAACCGAACTGGCGCAGGTACTGGCCCTCCCGCGCGGCGGCGAACGTGCCGCGCCCCGGCACCCGGTTCACCATGCCCTCGGCCACCAGGTCGTGGAAGGCGCGGCGGACGGTCTGCCGGCTGACCCGGTATTCCTGCGCCAGTTCCGCCTCGGTGGGCAGCCTGCTGCCGTCGGCGTAGCGGTGTCGCAGGATAGCGGTCCGCAGTTCGCGGGCCAGCACCTTGTACGCGGCCTCGGTCATGGCGCGCCTTCTCCTCGGCGTTCTACCGTCCTCAATGGAGTGATCGTCAGACGATACCGTCCGCGTGCAACGCAGCGATGCGCTCGTCGTCGCGGCCCAGTTCTCGCAGGATCGTGTCGGTGTGCTCGCCCGGCGTCGGCACCGGACCCATCGCGGGCTCGGCGTTGCTCAGTTGGGCGGGCGGCAGCAGCGCCTCGATCGGACCGTTCGGGGTGTCGATGCCGCGCCAGCGGCCGCGCTGGGTCAGCACCGGATGCTCGGTCAGTTCCGCGACCGAGTTGAGCCTGCTGTTCGCGACCGTCGCCTTGTCGAGCAACACCACGGCCGCTTCGGTCGGGAGGGTGGCGAAGCGGGCGTTGATCAGCGCGTTCAGCTCGCCCCGATGCGTCACCCGCCTCGGGTTGGTGGCGAAGCGCGCGTCCTCGGCCACGGCCGGGTCTTCCAGGACGATCGCGCAGAAGGCCTGCCATTCGCGTTCGTTCTGAATGCCGAGCAGCAGCGTGTCGCCGTCGGCGGTGGTGAAGGGGCCGTACGGGGCGATCGTCGGATGCTGCGCGCCGGTTCGCGCGGGCTGCTCGCCCGCGTAGCGGGTGTAGTAGAGCGGCGAACCCAGCCACTCGGCGAGCGCGTCGAACAGCGACACCTCGACGGCGGATACCCAGCCGGTGGTTGCGCGGCGGTAGAGCGCGGTGAGGATGCCGGTGTAGGCGTACATGCCGCCTGCGATGTCCGCGACGGAGATCCCGGGCCGGGCAGGCTCGTCCGGTGTGCCGGTCAGCGAGAGCAGGCCGGTCTCGGCCTGCACCATCAGGTCGTAGGCCTTGCGGTCGGCCCACGGCCCGTCGGCGCCGTAGCCGGAGATCGAGCACGGGATGACCCTGGGATGGTGCGCGGCCAGCGACTCCGCGTCCACGCCGAGCCGTTCGGCCGCGCCCGGCGCGAGGTTCTGCACGAAAACGTCGGCCCGGCCAAGCAGATCGGTCAGGATCTCCCGGCCGGCCGGGGTCTTCACGTCCAGGGTGATCGACTCCTTCGACCGGTTCAGCCAGACGAAGTAGCTGGACTGGCCGAGCACCGACTCGTCGTAGCGGCGCGCGAAGTCCCCGCCGCCGGGCCGTTCGATCTTGATCACCCGCGCGCCGAGATCCGCGAGCTGCCGGGTCGCGAACGGAGCGGCGACGGCTTGTTCGAGGCTGATCACGGTGACCCCGGCCAGCGGCGGCGGCAGCGGTAGGCCGCCGTTGGCCCAATGAGTGCGCTCGTTCATCGTTGGACGTGCTCCTCGGCCGGTGAAGTAATGTACGGCCATATTGGGAGCGACCTGTCAGCCATGTCAACGATGGGTAGGCGTGAGTACGGCCACGTTACTGGCGAGTAATGGCCGGACAAAGAAAGTCCACAGTGGACGAATTCAGTAGCCGAGCAGTCGTACCCGCGTCGTGGTCGGAGACGCCGCGACCACCTGCCGGTAGCAGTGATCGATCATGTCCTCGATCCCTTCGCTCGGGACTGGCCCGTCCAGGATCACGGTGTTCCACGGCATTACTTTCCCGACGTACGATTCGACGCCAAAATCCGAGGCAGGGGCCCTGCGCGGCAATCCCGCGCGCCCGATCTGCGCGGGGCCGCTCGAAAGGGCAATTCCTACCGCGATTGTCGAATTTTATCGCACGATCGCGTGGCAGCGTCGGCTGGCCTTTCGGGGATGGCCTCAGGTCAGCGAAAATCTCGTCACGGTGTCGTGTCTTCATTGTTAGTCCTGTGCGGCTACGCGCTTTTGTCCGCCTTTTCATTCTTCGGTGCTCGGATGTCGCAACGACCGGTATCGACAGTGCCGGTCGGCCGATCCGCTGGACTGCCTCACGTCGCGGCAAGCCGGTGCGATCGGTGGCCGACATCGGACGTTGGCGTCCCGCGCAGTATTGGTACACCGTTAGTTCACTTGATCTACATGTGTCGCTAACCGGGGCGATTTGCCTGTGTGTAATTAGTCTACAAATTTTGAGAGGCTCTGCAACGCTTCGTGGACAGATTGACATACTGCGGGAGGGGGCCCGGTCGACGTGGGCCAATCGCCCGTACTCAGCCAGCCGTCGGCGGCCGGTGTCAGGAGGATTCTTTGGTGTCTCGGTTCCAGTTTTTCCGGACCGATCAACTATGGGTACGTTGGCGCCTGCTCGGTGGCAACAACCGGGTTCTTGGCGTCTCGGTTCGGGCGCTCGGTGACCACAGCGCCGCAATGAGAGAGCTTGAGCTGGTGCGGCAGTATGCGGCTGGGGCCAAGTTCGAGATCTCGCATGTCCGTAGTGGACTGTGGTGGTGGCGGATGAGACCCTCGGTGCGCGGGCCGGAACTGGCCAGTTCGGCGCACGGTTTCGCCAGACGGGTGGATGCGATGTTATCAAGCCGTCGCTTCCGCCAGCGCGCGCCCCAGGCCGATGTCGATCTGACCCTGGTGGACTTCCAGCCGGGACGGCGCGGGGTGAGCGCTGCCGTTCGACGAGGAATCGGCGAAGCGGTCGGCAGTCAACCAGTCCACGTGCCGTTGCAGCCGTCATGTGGCCGCAGCGTCCTATTGGTTGATCGTTCATCCTGTTCGCCGTTCGACGACATCGGAACAGGCTTAGCTGTTCAGGACGCGGACCAGAGGGAAGACGACCATGGAAAAGACGACAAACTGACGAGCAGGGGAACGCGGTGACAACGTTGACCGGGGCGCAACAAGACCCTGGCCCGGGATCGGCTCCGCCCGAATCCGACGACAAGCCCAGATCCATTCGGTCCAGCGTGCCAATGAGCGACAGGGTGTTTCGCGGTACCACCCGCGGTGGCGCCTTCCTCATGCTGTTGATCGTCGGTGCGATCGGCGTGTTCCTTGCCATCAAAGCCGTTCCGACGTTCCGGCTCTACGGATGGCGCTTCATCACCGAGGCGCCGCACCTGTGGAACCCCGACCGGTACCTCGGTGGCATCGCCGCGATGCTCATCGGCAGCGTGCTGGTCGCGATCGTCGCGATCGTCGTCTCGTTCCCCTTGGCCCTGTTCACGGCGCTCTACATCAGCGAGTACGCGCCGCGCCGACTGCGCGGGACCCTGGTCACGATCATGGACCTGATGGCCGCCATCCCGAGCGTGATCTACGGCTTGTGGGGCGTTTACACGCTTCAGCCCGCCGCGCAGGACCTGTCCCGCTGGCTCAACACCTACCTGGGTTTCCTGCCGTTCTTCCACGTGGACGCGAACCCCAGGGACGCGCTGTGGGACCAGCCGATGTACGAGCACTCGATGTTCATCGCGGGGCTGGCGGTGGCCATGATGGCGTTGCCGATGGCGTGCTCGATCATGCGCGAGGTGTTCTCCCAGACGCCGCAGGGCGAACGCGAGGCCGCCCTGGCGCTCGGCGGAACCCGGTGGGGAATGATCCGGTCGGTGGTGCTGCCGTTCGGCCGTGGCGGGATCATCGGCGGCACAATGCTCGGCCTTGGCAGGGCGCTTGGCGAGACGGTCGCGGTGTCGCTGATTCTCTCGCCGACGTTCGACATCACCGACCACATCCTGCAAAAGGGCGGCAACACCATCTCGGCGTTGATCGCGCTGCGCTTCGGTGACGCGAGCCCGACCCAGCTGTCCGTCCTGCTGGCGGCGGGTTTCGTCCTGTTCCTGATGACGATCGTGGTCAACACGATCGCCGGGCTGATCGTGGCTCGCAGCCGAAGCGGCGCGGCGACGGAGATCTGAGGAATCACATGAGTGCCACCACCGAACACGGTAGGCCGCCGGACGCCGAGCAGACCACCGAGATCACCGAACCCACCCAGGCCCGCCCGGCGGTGATCGGGGAGCACGTCGCCCATGACCTTCCCAGGGACCACGACCTGATCGCAGGAGAGGAAGCTCGGCCGCTCGGCTCCATGATGGCGGCCGCGACCCCCGAGTCGCGGCGCGAGCTCAGGTCCGTCACCCTGGATGACCGGCTGTCGTTGATCGGCGCGGCGGCCTCGGCGCTCGCGCTGGACTGGCTGGTGTACTGGCGGCTGCTGCCGTTCTCCGGCATCGTCGGCTTCGTCGTAGCCTGGTACGCGCTGTTCCTCCTGCTGTACGCGGTGGTCAGCGGGTTGCGCTACGGGCGCACCTTCGTCGTCAACCGGTTGATGAGCGCCGTTGTGCACGGTGCCGCGTTCGTGGTCGGCGGCGCCCTGCTGCTGGTCATTGTCAGCACCGTCTGGCAGGGCTCGGCCGCGTTCTGGCACGTGAACTTCTTCACCTCCGACCTGAGCCATGCCGGTCCGCTGGATCCGCTCACCGTCGGCGGTGCGCTGCACGCGCTGCTCGGCACGCTGATCGAAGTCGCCATCACGATCGTGATCACGTTGCCACTCGGCGTGCTGACCGCCGTGTACCTCAACGAGATCGGCGGTCCGTTCTCCCGGTTCGTGCGTTCGATCGTGGAGGCGATGACGGCATTGCCGGACGTCGTCGCCGGCCTGTTCGTCTATATCGTGCTGCTGATCACGCTCGGCCTGCCAGCGTCCGGTTTCGCCGCCGCGGTTGCGCTGTCGATCACGATGATGCCGATCACCGCGCGAGCCGCCGAGGTGGTGTTGCGGGTGGTGCCCGGCGGCCTGCGGGAGGCCAGCCTCGCGCTGGGTGCCTCGCAGTGGCGGACCGTGTGGCAGGTGGTGTTGCCGACGGCCAGGTCCGGTCTTGCGACGGCCCTGATCCTCGGTGTGGCCAGGGGAATCGGCGAGACGGCGCCGGTGCTGCTGACCGCGGGCTTCACCAACTTCCTGAACGTGAACCCGTTCAACGGGCCGATGGTGTCGCTGCCGTTGTTCATCTATCAGTCGGCTCTGTTGCCCGAACACACCGAGGTGCAACGTGCCTTCGGTGCGGCGATGGAGCTGCTGGTGCTGGTCGTGCTGCTGTTTGTGACGGCCCGGGCGCTCGCCGGGCGACGGAGTGGCGGCCGATGACCCGGCCGTGGTGGGAGAGGAATGCGATGGGTGTGACCAGGTTATGGCGCTCGGTGAGGCGGCCGGGAGCGCTCCTGGCGGCGGGGTTGGTGATCAGCGCGGCGACGATCGCCGGACCGGCGGCACCTGCGGCGTTCGCGGCGAACGAGCCGCTGAGCGGCAGCGGCTCCTCGTGGAGCGCGAACGCGATGCAGCAGTGGACGTCCGACGAGTCGTCCAGGGGCGTCACCGTGAACTTCGCGTCCAACAGTTCCGGTGCCGGCCGTCAGGCGTTCTCGGTGTTCCAGGATGACTTCGCCAACTCCGACATCCCCTACCAGGGGCAGGACCCGCTGACCGGCACGTACGACGCCTCGAACAATCGGAAGTTCGCGTACATGCCGATCATCGCGGGCGGCACGTCGCTGATGTACCAGCTCAACCAGGGCGGCAACCGGATCGTGAACCTGCGGCTGTCCGGCCAGACCGTCGCGAAGACCTTCACCGGCGTGATCAAGATGTGGAACGACCCGCAGATCACGAGCGACATGAACGGCCAGGCGTTGCCGGCCAAGCGGATCCAGGTCATCGTTGCGTCGGGAGGTTCCGGCACCACGGCACAGTTCACCGACTGGATGTCCAAGACGTACGGCAGCATCTGGGGAAGCTACGCGGGTGCCAACCAGCCGACCTCGTACTACCCGATCAACGCG
>DASYBO010000618.1:0-1900 GCA_036500685.1 Pseudonocardiaceae bacterium
AGGCTCGGGTCGGCCGTGTCGGGCGAGTCCCCGGTCAGGAACCGGTAAGAGTCGCTGTCCCAGATGACCTCGCCCGCCGCGTTGCGCACCACGCCGGGCGACAGCGCGGCGATGAAGCCGCGTTCCGCGTCGGCGAAGTCACGGTCGTCGTCAAACGGGTACTCCGGCTCGTCCTGCATCTGGTCCCCCCCGCGCGTCACGCTGAGTGCGTGAACTGTGACGATTGGTACCCGGCGCGAGGACTGCGAACCGTTGACGCCGTTAGGACCCGGCCGCATCTGCCGCGCTCGATGCGGCCGGGTCCATCCGGTTGTGCTCAGCTGTAGCTAGTCAGGTCGGCCACCGTGCTGCCCGAGCCGACCGCGGCGCCGTTGCCGTCGATGATGTGCTGGATGGTTCCGGTGCCGCCAAGCGAGACGGTGACCATGTCGTTCCACTGGACTCCGGACGAGGTCGGCGACGTGAGCGCGTTCGCGCTCACCACGCTCGGGTTCACGTCGAAGAAGCAGTAGACACCCAGGCCGTAGGCGTGGAAGCTGGTCACGCTGCTGGCGACCGCGATGGACGGGTAGCCGTCGGAGGAGCCGTCCATCCAGGCGGCCTGGCTGGGCGGGTCGTACGGCATCTCGCTCTGGTAGAAGTAGTCGGCTCCGCCGTTGCCGTTCCACTGGACCTGCACCGCCTGGTAATGCTCGACCGCGAGCCCGTACATGGTGACGCCGGCGCCGTTGACGACCAGGCCGTTGGCGGCGGTATTGGTCGTCCAGCCCACGGTGCCGCCGTTGCCGTGGTCCGCCCGCCAGAGCCACAGGTCGTCGCCGACGACATTGTCGCTGTTGACCTGCAACGTCTGCGAGGCCGAGCCGACGGTGGCTCCGCCGATGCGGGCGAAGACGTCGGACAGGACGGTCGGGTCCGCCGCGTGGCTGGTGCCGGACCCGGACGGGCCGATCTGGACGAGGACGGAACTGTTGGTGGTGCCGGCGTCGAAGATCAGTCCGCCGATGCGGATGCCGTTGACGTCGGCGGTTTGCAGGATCGTGCTGCCGCCGTTGGACACCAGGGTGGCCAGGCCAAGGCCGAGTACGACCGTGTCGGGGTTATTCACGTCGATGGTGCCGTTGACCTGGTAGACGCCGGGGGTGAACAGCAGGTCCTGTCCGCCCGACAGCGCGGCATTGAGCTGGGCGACCGTGCTGCCCGGCGTCGCGATGTAGAAATCGCTGATCGGCAGGGAGGTCCCTGGCGTGTTCCCGTTCGCCCAGGACACGCCCTGCGAGCTGGTTCGGTTCGCGGGCACGAACACGTCCCAGTTCCCGGATGAGTCGATGTACAGGTACGGCTTCTCGTCGACCGTCGGGGTCTGGTTCACCGTCGTGTACGGCGGGCTCGGGAAGCTCTGGGCCGGAACGCCGGTGTCGCCGACGAACACCATGTTCCAGTTCGAGCCTGTCCAACTGCCCAACTGGTCGTTGCGCATGATGAACTGCTGCTGGGTGCCGGAGTTGACCTGACCGGTGACGACCGAGTCGCTGATGAAACCGCCGGACGACCAGTTGCTGGTGGTGTTGCCCGAGGTGTCGTCGTCCAGCACGAGGTTGCCGTCGACTTGCACCCGGCGCATCGGGTCCGCCTGCGAGACGGCCCACTCGGTGCTGCCGGACGACGGGTCGATCGTGATGTTCTCGACGCCGCGCCAGAAGTTCTCCGTGGCGTTCCCGTTGTTCCAGGCGGCGTTGGCATAGATTCCGCCGCCGGTGATCACCGTCTGCGTCGGGTTCTGCCCAAGGCCGACGACCTCGGTGTAGAAGCCGACCGGGACGCTGAGGTTGTAGGTGCCCGGCTCGAACATCAGCTCATAGCGCTGCGTGCCGAACTGGTTCGACTGCTGCGTGTTGTA
>DASYBO010000619.1:0-2010 GCA_036500685.1 Pseudonocardiaceae bacterium
ATGTCTTACGACGAGATCGCCGGCGTGGTCGGCCGCTCACCCGCCGCCGTCCGCCAGCTCGCCACCCGCGCCCGCGCGCACATCGCGGCAGGCGCGCCCAGGGTGCGGGTCGATTCCGACCAGCACCACAAGGCCGTCGCCGCGTTCACCCGCGCCGCGACCGAGGGCGACCTGGCCGCGCTGATCAAGGTGCTCGATCCGGCGGTCGTACTGACCAGCGACGGCGGCGGCAAGGTGACCGCGGCCCGGCGCCCGGTACACGGACCGGACCGGGTGGCCCGCTTCCTGATCGGCATCGCCAATCAGCTCAGTCCGCTGGAGCGGGTCATCCCGCTGGTCGTCAACGGCGGTCCCGGCTTCGCCGTGGTCACCCCGACCGGCACCCGCCTCATCTGCGCCCTGACCGTACACAACGGACTGATCACCCGCGTCGACTTCGTCGTCTCGCCGGACAAATTGCCCGACCTCGCCGATCGGCTGGGATAATTCGTTCGCGGTGCGACGTTGCGCCGCGCTAGCGTGCGGCCGTGCTTGACGAGGGACAGGTTCGGGAGTTCGCCGAGCGCGGCTACGTGGTGATCCCGCAGGTGATTCCGGCGGATCTGCTGGCGGCGGCGTCGCGCACGATCGACAGGATCATCGAGAAGAAGCCACCGGGTGCTGAGGTTCGGGGGCAGCATTTCTACTTCCCGGACACGGCAAAGGTGCCCTGGCTGTTGGCGTTGCTGACCGAGACGGCGGCCTGGTCGTACATGGAGTCGCTGACCGGCGCGGACACGCTGGAAGTGCCGAGGCAGGTGCAGGTGGCGTTGAACATTCCGCCGTTCCCGCACCGTCCGGGCCGACCGCACATCGACGGCTATCCGCCTCTATCGGACGGCCGGCCGGGCACGTTCACCATGTTGGCCGGCGTGTTGATGTCGGATCAGCTCGGCGAGAACGGCGGGAACCTGTGGACGTGGCCGGGTTCGCATCTCACCCACGCTCGGTTCTTCGACCTGAAGGGACCGGACGCGTTCTTCGAGGCGGCAGGCTATCCGCCGGTCGATCTGCCCGAGCCGGAGCAGGTCAGCGGCCGAGCCGGGGATCTGTTGCTGGCGCACTACCTGCTCGGCCACAACATCGGCGGCAACATCTCCGATGCCACCCGCCGGTGCGCGTATTTCCGGATCAAGCACCGCGACCATGATCCGCGCTGGCGCGAATCCTTGCGAGACGCGTGGGTGGACTACGCGCCGGTGCGGGAGTTGTTGACCTGAAGCCTTGCTGAGGAACGGCGGTGAAAGCCGCGCGATCGGGCGAGCGCGGCCCACGATGGGTCCGTGGTTGTCCTCTCCAATCGTGCGGCAGTGCGCCGCCTGCTGGACCGGTTCGGTTTCGGGCCGGGGCCAGGTGATGTCGATGCCGGTGTGACGCGCGGTTTCGCCGCGACCGCCGCCGCTCTGCTGAATCCGTCGCCGGACACGACGCCGGAACCGAACCTCGGCGCGGAACCGGCGCGGGCCGCCAAGGGCGACACGGCGGCGAAGAAGGCGCTGGCGCAGCAGGTGCGGCAGCAGGAGGTCACGCTCACCTCGTGGTGGCTGGACCGGATGGTCGCGACGGGCGCGCCGCTGACCGAGCGGATGACCTGGTTCTGGCACGGGCATTTCGCGACCAGCGAGCAGAAGGTGCGCAGCCCGCGCCTGATGCAGCGGCAGAACGACACCCTGCGCAGCCTCGGCACCGGCCAGTTCACCGCGCTCGCGAAGGCGATGATGGTCGACCCGGCGATGCTGATCTGGCTGGACGCTCAGCTGAACAAAACGGGCGCGGCCAACGAGAACCTGGCGCGCGAGTCGATGGAACTGTTCATTCTCGGCGTCGACCACTACAACGAGACCGACGTGCGCGAGGCCGCGCGGGCGTTGACCGGCTGGGTGGTGGACCGGAACACGATCACCGCGCAAGTGGTGCCGCGCCGACATGACCACGGTACCAAGACGGTGCTCGGCACAACGGGCAATCTGG
>DASYBO010000620.1:0-3179 GCA_036500685.1 Pseudonocardiaceae bacterium
GGGGGCCAAGCCCGGCGAGGGCGGCCAGCTCCCGCCGTTCAAGGTGTACCCGTGGATCGCCCGCACCCGGCACTCCACGCCGGGCGTCGGCCTGATCTCGCCGCCGCCGCACCACGACATCTACTCCATCGAGGACCTGGCTCAGCTCATCCACGATCTCAAGAACGCCAACGAGCAAGCGCGCATCCACGTCAAACTGGTCAGCGAACTCGGCGTCGGCACGGTCGCGGCGGGCGTGGCCAAGGCGCACGCGGACGTCGTGCTGATCTCCGGCCACGACGGCGGCACCGGCGCATCGCCGCTCAACTCGCTCAAGCACGCCGGCACGCCCTGGGAGATCGGCCTCGCCGAAACCCAGCAGACGTTGCTGCTCAACGGTTTGCGCGACCGGATCACCGTGCAGGTCGACGGTGGCATGAAGACCGGGCGCGACGTGGTCGTCGCCGCGCTGCTCGGTGCCGAGGAGTACGGCTTCGCCACCGCGCCACTGATCGTGGCCGGCTGCGTGATGATGCGTGTGTGCCACCTGGACACCTGCCCGGTCGGCGTCGCCACCCAGAACCCGGTGCTGCGCAAGCGTTACACCGGCAAGCCGGAGTTCGTGGAGAACTTCTTCCGTTTCGTGGCCAAGGAAGTCCGCGACATCCTGGCCGAACTCGGCTTCCGCACCCTGGACGACGCGATCGGCCACGCCGAGGCGCTGGACGTCGACGAGGCCGTCGAACACTGGAAGACCCAGGGCCTCGACCTGACTCCGGTGTTCGAGGTGCCGACGCCGCAGGAGTCCTACGGCAGCGCCAAGCGACGGGTCCGCGAACAAAATCACGGCCTTGAGCTCGCGCTGGACCGGACGCTGATCCAACTGGCCGAGGCCGCGTTGGAGGACGCGCACCCGCTGCGCCTCGAACTGCCGGTGCGCAATGTCAACCGCACCGTCGGCACGCTGCTCGGTGCCGAGGTCACCCGTCGCTACGGCGGCGAGGGCCTGCCCGAGGACACCATCCACGTGACCCTGACCGGTTCGGCCGGCCAGTCGCTCGGCGCGTTCCTGCCACGCGGCGTCACGCTGGACATGGTCGGCGACGCCAACGACTACATCGGCAAGGGCTGTTCGGGCGGGCGGATCATCGTCCGGCCGCACGAGGCCTGCACGTTCGCGTCCGAACAGCAGGTCATCGCCGGCAACGTGATCGCCTACGGCGCCACCGCAGGCGAACTGTTCCTGCGCGGCCGTGTCGGCGAGCGGTTCTGCGTGCGCAACTCCGGCGCGCTCGCGGTCTGCGAAGGCGTCGGCGACCACGCGTTCGAGTACATGACCGGCGGCGCCGCCGTCGTCCTCGGCCCGACCGGGCGCAACGTCGCGGCCGGCATGTCCGGAGGGGTCGCCTACGTGCTCGACCTCAACCCGGCACTGGTCAACCAGGAAATGGTCGACCTGCAACGACTCACCCACGACGATCTGCGCACGCTGCGCGCCATCGTCGCGCGGCACCAGGAGTACACCGGCTCGACCGTCGCGGCCTCCCTGCTCGGGGACTGGACGCGCCGCTCGGCCGGGTTCACCAAGGTGATGCCGCGTGACTACCAACGGGTGCTCGAAGCCGAGCGCCGCGCCCGCGCGCAGGGCCGCGACGTCGACGAGGCGATCATGGAGGCATCCCGTGGCTGACCCGAACGGCTTTCTCAAGCACGCTCGCGCCGACCACCCCAAGCGGCCGACCGCCGACCGGCTCGCCGACTGGCGCGAGGTCTACCGCGACCTGGACACCGCCGAACGGCGAATGCAGGTCAGCACCCAGGCGGCCCGCTGCATGGACTGCGGCATCCCGTTCTGCCACTCCGGCACGGCGGGCTGCCCGCTGGGCAACCTGATCCCGGAGTGGAACGACTTCGTCCGGCGCGGCGACTGGTCGCAGGCGGGGGAGCGGCTGCACGCGACCAACAACTTCCCCGAGTTCACCGGCCGGCTCTGCCCGGCCCCGTGCGAGGCCGCCTGCGTGCTGGCCATCTCGCACGACTCGGGCGGCGCGGTCGCGATCAAGCGGGTCGAGCAGGCCATCGCCGATGTCGCCTGGGACAACGGCCAGGTGCAGGCGTGGCCGGCGACCGTCGCATCGGGCAAGAAGGTCGCCATCGTCGGCTCCGGCCCGGCCGGCCTCGCCGCCGCGCAGCAGCTCACCAGGGCAGGGCACGCGGTCACCGTGTTCGAACGCGACGACCGGCTCGGCGGCCTGCTCCGCTACGGCATTCCCGAGTTCAAGATGGAGAAGTCCGTCCTGGACCGGCGCCTCGCCCAATTGAGGGAAGAGGGCACCAAGTTCGTCACCGGCTGTGAGGTCGGCGGTGGCAAGCCCAGCGACCTGACCGTCGAGCAGCTGCGCGAACGCTACGACGCGGTCATCCTCGCGGTCGGCGCGCTCGAGGGCCGCGACGCGCAGGACGTGCCCGGCCGCGAGTTGGCCGGCGTGCACCTGGCCATGGAGCACCTGGTCCCGGCCAACCGCGCCTGCGAGGGTGACGGACCTACGTCGATCGACGCCAAGGGCCAGCACGTACTGATCATCGGCGGCGGCGACACCGGCGCCGACTGCTACGGCACCGCGACCCGCCAGGGCGCGCTGTCGGTCACCCAGCTCGACCAGTACCCGGAACCGCCCAAGGTCCGCGACGACGACCGCTCGCCCTGGCCGACCTGGCCGCACATCCTGCGCACCTACCCCGCGCACGAGGAGGCGGGCGAACGCCAGTTCGGGCTGGCCGTGCAGCGCTTCGTCGGCGACGACGACGGGCACGTCCGCTCGGTCGAGCTGCGCGAGGTCCGGGTGCACAAGGACCAGGAGACCGGCCGCCGCGAGGTCATCCCGACCTCGGAGGAGGTGCGGGTGATTCCGGCCGACCTGGTGCTGCTGGCCATCGGCTTCGCCGGGGTCGAGCCGATGCCGCTGCTGGCGGGCCTCGGCCTTGAGCGCAACCGGCGCGGCACCATCAGCTGCGGTTCGGACTGGCAGACCGACGTGCCCGGCGTGTTCGTCTGCGGCGACGCCCACCGGGGTGCGTCCCTGGTGGTCTGGGCGATCGCCGAGGGTCGATCGGTGGCCAACGCGGTCGACAAGCACCTGACCGGCGACTCCGACCTGCCCGCGCCGGTCGTGCCGAACCTGCTGCCGCTCGCGGTCGTC
>DASYBO010000621.1:0-2026 GCA_036500685.1 Pseudonocardiaceae bacterium
GTGCTCACCCCGTTGGCGCGGGGCGAGGCCGGCCGGTATCAGCAGCACGACTGGTCCAGCGGCGTCCCGCGACCGGGCAGGTGGGTCGAGGTCGAGGTGCCGGAGGTGCTGATCTTCGAAGGTATGTCCTCGGGACGCAGAGCGGTCCGGCCGGCACTGTCGGCGTTGGTGTGGGTCGAGGTGAGTCCGCCGCAGGTCCGGCTCGACCTGTCCGTGGCCAGGGACGGCGAGCCCGAGCGAGCGGATTTCGTGCGCTGGCAGGCTTTCGAGCGGGGTTGGTTCGCGGTGGACGATCCGAAGGCCGAGGCCGACGTCCTGATCGAGAACCGGAAGTACTCGGTTCCGGTGGGCTGAAACCGGCGGATCGGGCACACTGGGTGTCAGGCGGGATCCGCTGTTCGCGGTAGGCGATCAAAAGGGGCAATGCGGTGTTTCACGGGATTGACCAGTGGCTCGAGACGATTCCCGCGGTAGCGGTGTGCATCATCGTCGGGCTGTTCGTGATGATCGAGAGCCTCGGTATTCCGTTTCCCGCCGAGACCATCCTGATCGCCGTCGTCGGCCTGGTCTCGCAGCACGCGCTGCATGTACCGGTGATCTGGATCGGTGTCGCGGCGGCCGCGGCCGCGGTCATCGGCGACTCGATCGGTTTCGCCATCGGCCACAAGTGGGGCGGGCCGCTGTTCGACTGGCTCGGCCGCAAGTTCCCCAAGCACTTCGGCCCCGAGCACATCGCCTACGCCGAGCGGGTGTTCCAGCGCTGGGGCATGGTCGCGGTGTTCTTCGGCCGTTTCGTCGCGCTGCTGCGGACGTTCGCCGGTCCGATCGCCGGCACGCTGAAGATGCCCTACCCCAAGTTCTTGATCGCCAACGTGTCCGGCGGCATCGTCTGGGCCGGCACGATCACCTCGGTGATCTACTTCGTCGGTCAGGCCGCGGACAAGTACTTCGGCCAGTTCTCCTGGGTCATCCTGGCCGTCGCGATCGTCGGCGGCATCGTGATCGGCGTGATCATCAAGCGTCGCACCACCAAGGCAGCCAAGGCCGCGCACGAGAAGCCGGCCGCCGAAGTCAGCTGAACGGCGGCCTCCCCGGACCAGGGGAGACCGCCTTGTCGTCTACTGTCAGCGGTCGGCGCGGTTGACCGCGGATACCACCGCGCGCAGCGACGCGGTCACGATCGAGGAATCCACGCCGACGCCCCAGTAGATCCGGTCGCCGATGCCACACTCCACATAGGACGCGGCGCGCGCGTCGTCGCCCGCGGTGAGCGCGTGTTCGGTGTAGTCCAGCACGCGTACGTCGAACCCGACCTCGGCCAGCGCGTCAACGAACGCGGCGATCGGGCCGTTGCCTCGACCGACGAGTTCGTGCTCGTCGTCCTCGATCCGCACCACCGCGGTCACCTCGGTGTCGCTGTCGTCGGCGGTGCTGGTGATCCTGCTGCGCACCATCGACAGCGGGGTCTGCGAATTCAGGTACTCGGCCGCGAAGCTGTCCCAGATCTGCTGGGGGCTGACCTCGCCGCCGCGCGCGTCGGTGAACTGCTGAATGACCTTGGAGAACTCGATCTGCAGGCGGCGCGGCAGGTCGAGCTGGTGCTCGGATTTCATCACGTAGGCGACGCCGCCCTTGCCGGACTGCGAGTTCACCCTGATCACGGCCTCGTAGCTGCGGCCGACGTCCTTCGGGTCGATCGGCAGGTACGGGACCTCCCATGGGAAGTCTTCGACCGGCACGCCGGCCCGGTCGGCCTCGTTCTTCAGCGCGTCGAGGCCCTTGTTGATGGCGTCCTGGTGACTGCCGGAGAACGCGGTGAACACCAGGTCACCGCCGTAGGGGTGGCGCTCGGCGACCGGCAGCTGGTTGCAGTACTCGACGGTGCGGCGGATCTCGTCGATGTCGGAGAAGTCGATCTGCGGGTCGATGCCCTGGCTGAACATGTTCATGCCCAGCGTGACCAGGCAGACGTTGCCGGTGCGCTCGCCGTTGCCGAACAGGCAGCCCTCGATGCGGTCCGCGCCCG
>DASYBO010000622.1:0-18754 GCA_036500685.1 Pseudonocardiaceae bacterium
GGTGGCGGCCAGCGCGTCCCGCATGGCCGTGTACCGCTGCTGGTCGGGCACGCCCTGGTTGTTGCAGTTGTCGTACTTGAGGTAGTCGACTCCCCACGACGCGAAGCTGTTCGCGTCCTGCTGTTCATGGTTGAGGCTGCCCGGATAACCCTGGCAGGTCGCGGTGCCCGCGCTCTCGTAGATACCGAGGCCCAACCCGAGCGAGTGCACATAGTCGGCGACGGCGTTGATTCCGTTGGGGAACTTGGTCGGATCCGGCACCAGGTTGCCGCTGGCGTCCCGGCTCTTCGCCATCCAGCAGTCGTCGATGTTCACGAAGTGGTAGCCGGCCGCCTGCATGCCGGAACTCACCATGAACTGCGCGGTCTGCTCGACGAGTTGCGCGCCCACGTTGCAGCCGAACGTGTTCCAGTCGTTCCACCCCATCGGTGGAGTGACCGCAAGCCCATTGCCCAACGCGGGCTTCGCCGGTGCGGCACCGGCCGACCCAACGGCGACCCCGGGCACGAACGCACCGGCCACCAACAGTGCAACCAACGCACCGACAATTCTGCGCACAACGCCTCCCGGGCGATCGCGTCGACAACCGCAGCGAACCTAGCCGCGTCGAGCCGTCAACCGGAACGTCCGGACGGGGGCAATGCGAGCCGACAACAGGACAGGAATTTCACACCCGTCCCCGTGAAGGGCAGAGCCGCCGAGCGCTGAGCAGCAGCGATCGCGGCAGGCGAGAACGAACAACCCCAGCACGACCGCCCACGCTTCAGGAGTTGGCGCGCAACCTCCGAATGCCGCTGTTCAACGCGAAAAGACCACCGATGCCGACGAGCAGGCCGATGGCCAGCCACAATTTCGCGCCGCTCATGAAGCTGCCCTTGACGATGTCCAGCCCTTGCAGCGTCCAGACCAGCCCGACGAGGAACAACACGACACCGACAACCACGAACGCCCAGTTCTTCACAACCGACAACTCCTCGTTCACAGACACCGACGTCCACAGCATCCTCCCCACTCCTCTCCCCCGCACACCGACCTCCCGCCGCGCCAGCTGGCTCGTGGGACCGAAACCAGCATTCGAAGCCACATTGGCCAGTCATTTTCGACATGATCTAGACTCACCTGGTGAAATCCCACACCTTCACCCAATCTCGCGGACAACTTCCCGAGTTCGACCAGCTGGACCTTCAGCTGCTGCAGGCGTTACAAC
This sequence comes from Pseudonocardiaceae bacterium, assembly GCA_036500685.1. Lineage (GTDB taxonomy): Bacteria > Actinomycetota > Actinomycetes > Mycobacteriales > Pseudonocardiaceae > CAJCJE01. Next base: position 1,208 of record DASYBO010000622.1, read on the forward strand.
TGAACGGGCGCGCGCCGTTCAGCCGAATCGCCGAGGTGCTGGGCGTTTCCGACCAGACCATCGCCCGCCGCTACAGCAGGCTGCGCTCGACCGGGGCACTGCGCGTGCTCGGGATGACCGATCCAAGCGTGCTCGGCGAGGTCACCTGGTTCGTCCGCGTCCAGTGCGCCCCGGACGTGGCAACGCCGGTCGCCGAGGCGCTGGCGCGGCGGGACGATACGAGCTGGGTCAGTCTCACCTCGGGTGGCACCGAGATCGCCTGCGTCACCCGCGCCGGAGCCGACGAGGACAGCAACGCCTTGCTGCTGCAGAAACTCCCCCGCACGCCGCGCGTGCAGAGCGTCACCGCGCAATGCATCCTGCACACGTTCTTCGGCGGCGCGAAAGGCCTGATCAACAAGCAGGATCACCTCAGCCCCGAGGCCGTCGAGGCGCTCACCGTGCCGCGCCCGCCCGCTGGTGAGGTGGATCCTGGGCCGCTGACCGAGGCCGATCACCGCATGCTGGCCGTGCTGGCCAAGGACGGCCGCACGGGGTTCGCCGAACTGGCGCAGGCCAGCGGTGCCTCGCAGTCCACAGTGCGCCGACGGCTCGGCGAACTGCAGGACAGCGGTGTGCTGTACCTGGACATCGAGTTCGACCGCCGCGTCCTCGATCTGGACACCCGCGCGATGCTGTGGTTGTCGGTCGCCCCCGCCGACCTGGTCGCGGCGGGCGAGGCCATGGCCGAACACGTGGAGGTAGCCTTCTGCGCGGCGATCTCCGGCCAGTCGAACCTCGCGGCGAGCGTGGTCTGCTCCGGCGTGACCGCCCTGTACAACTACCTGACGGAGAAGGTCGCCAGGCTGCCGGGCGTGCAAAGGGTGGAGAGCGCGCCGGTGATCCGGACCGTGAAAAGCATCAGCACCGGCATGAGCCCCTGAGCCGGCCAACGCCCGGAGCATGAACCCACGGTTGTCAGCGCCACGCCTCGCTCACATGGCGGTTGTCAGCGCCGGCGCGTATGTAAACCGGCGGATGTCAGAGGCGGCCGGTATGTGAACCGCTGGATGTCAGGGGCGGCGGCGATGTGAACCGGAGGTTCCCAGAAGCCGCCGCCCTGTCAACCCCTAGTTGCCGCTGCCGACCGCCTCGGTTTCGGTCGCCTGCCCCTGGAACTGGGTGCGGTACAGCTCCGCGTACAACCGGTTCTCCGCCAACAGTTCCTGGTGCGTACCCCGCTCCACGATCTCCCCGTTGTTGATCACCAGGATCACGTCGGCCGTACGCACCGTCGACAACCGGTGCGCGATGACCAGGCTGGTCCGGCCACGCAACGCGGTAGCCAACGCCTGCTGCACCGCGGCTTCCGATTCCGAGTCCAGATGCGCGGTGGCCTCGTCGAGCACCACCACAGACGGGGCCTTCAGCAACAGCCGGGCGATGGCCAGCCGCTGCTTCTCGCCACCGGAGAGACGATAGCCACGGTCGCCGACAACCGTGTCCAGGCCTTGCGGCAGGGATTCGATCAGCGACAGGATCTGCGCGCCGTGCAGGGCCTCGACGATCTGTTCGTCGGTCGCGTTCGGGTCGGCGTAGCGCAGGTTCTCCCGGATCGTGTCGTGGAACAGGTGCGCGTCCTGGGTGACCATGCCGACCGTGGACGAGAGCGAGGCCATGGTGGCGTCGCGCAGGTCCGTGCCGTTGATACGGATGGCACCGCCGCGCGGGTCGTAGATGCGTGCCACGAGGTAGCTGATGGTGGTCTTGCCGGCGCCGGACGGACCGACCAGCGCAATGAGTTGTCCAGGCTCGGCGGTGAACGTGATGTCGTGCAGGACCTGTTGGTCCGGCAGCGAGTCCAGCACTGCGACCGATTCCAGTGACGCCAGCGACACCTCCTCCGGTCTCGGGTAGCCGAAGTCGACGTGGTCGAACTCGATCCGGGCCGGGCCTGCGGCGATCGGCTTCGCGTCCGGCTTTTCCGCGATCATCGGTTCCAGGTCGAGCACCTCGAAGACCCGGTCGAACGAGACCAGCGCGGTCATCACGTCCAACTGGACGTTGGACAATCCGATCAGCGGACCGTAGAGCCGGTTGAGATAGGAGGTCAGGGCCACGATCGTGCCGACGTTGAGTACGCCGGCGATGGCCAGCGACCCGCCCCAGCCGTACACCAGCGCGGTGGCCAGCGACGCGGTCAGCATCAGCGCGACGAAGAACAACCGCGCGTACAACGCCTGCCGGATGCCGATGTCGCGCACCCGCCCCGCGCGGTCGCTGAAGGAGTTGAGTTCCTCGCCGGGCCGGCCGAACAGCTTCACCAGCAGCGCGCCCGACACGTTGAACCGCTCGCTCATGGTCGCGTTCATGCTGGCGTTGAGCTCGTAGGACTCGCGGGTGATCTTGGCCAGCCGGTTACCCATTCGCTTGGCCGGGATCACGAAGATCGGCAGGATGACCAGTGCCACCAGGGTGATCTGCCAGGACAGCACCAGCATCGTGCCGAGCACCAGGATCACCGTCATCAGGTTGGACACCACCGAGGACAACGTGTCGGTGAACGCCTGCTGTGCGCCGAGCACGTCGTTGTTCAGCCTGCTGATCAGCGCACCGGTCTGGGTCCTCGTGAAGAACGCAAGCGGCATCCGCTGGATGTGGCCGAACACCTGGGTACGCAGGTCGTAGATCAGGCTCTCGCCGACTCGCGCGGACACCCACCGCATGCCGATCGACAGCCCCGCGTCGAGTACGGCGAGTCCGGCGAGCAGGGCGGCGCTGTCGATGACGACGCCGAGGTCCTTGGCGATGATGCCCTTGTTGATGATCTCCCGGAAGATCAGCGGGTTCACCACGCTGATCGCCGCGTCCACGATGACCATGACCATGAAGACGCTGAGGATGCGCCGGTACGGCCACACGAACTGGAACATCCGGCGCCAGGTGCCCGGCGTGATGTTCTCCTTGAGTACCGACCGGTCCTGCCGCAACCCTCGGCCGATATTCATGACCCCAGGTCTCATTCGCCCCTGCCCCGTTTCCCTCGCTCGGTGTCCTTGCCGGCCCCGTCCGGGCCTCCGCAGCGGTCGATGTCGCGTTCGGCGACGACCCGCAGCAACACCAACAGCTGTCGCTGTTCGCTTTCTTCCAATCGTCCGAACACGGTGGCCGCGGCCTCGTGCCTGGCCGCGCCCATCCGAGCCAGCATCTCGCGCCCGCCGGGTGTCAACTCGACGAGCACGGACCGGCGGTCGGCGGGGTCCGGCCAGCGCCCGGCCAGGCCGGCGTCCTCCAGCCCGTCGACCAGGTCGGTCACGGACCGGGGCACCACGCCCATTCGATGCGCGATGTCCACCATGCGCAGCTCACCCGCGTCGCCGAGCGCGCGCAGCACCCGCGCCTGGGCGAAGGTGATGCCCAGTGGCTCGACCTGCGTCGCACCTGCCCTGCGGATCGTCCTGGCCAACAGCATCGCGGCCTCGGACAACTCCGAGACCAGATCGGCACCGCCCGCGCCAACTCCGTGCATTTACGGAGGCTACCTCATAATGTCGAATCTCATAATGAGGTAGGGGGTCATTCCTCGAATTCGTCGATAGCTCGCTGCGCGATGGCGAACGCGGTGTTGGCCGAGGGCACACCCGCGTAGATCGCGGTGTGCAGCAGTACCTCGCGGATCTCGTCGGTGGTCAGACCGTTGCGCAGCGCGGCTTTGACGTGCATGCCGAGTTCACCTTCGGCGCGCAGCGCGGTGAGCACTGCCAGGGTCACGCAGCTGCGGGTGCGCCGGTCCAACCCGTCGCGCTGCCACACCTCACCCCACGCGTAGCGGGTGATGAAGTCCTGGAAGTCGGCGGTGAACTCGGTGGTCGTGGCCGTTGCCCGGTCGACGTGCGCGGCGCCGAGCACCTCCCGGCGGGTGGCCATGCCGGCCTCGTGGTGTTCGCGGTCGTCCATGTCAGCCTCCGAAGTGGCGCAGCAGCAGGTCGGTGATGGCCGAGGGCTGTTCGACCGTGGCCAGGTGCGCGGCATGTGGGATGACGTGCGGCCGCGCACCCGCGATACCGGCGGCGATGATCTCGGCGTGGGCCGGTGGCGTTGCCGGGTCGTCGGCGCCCGCGATGACCAGGGTGGGCGCGGTGATCGCGGGGAGGTCGGCACGCAGGTCCATGGCGGCGATGGCCTCGCAGCAGCCCGCGTATCCCTCGTCGGGAGTGCCGACGAGCATCGCCCGGCACCACACGGCGACATCGGGTTGCTCGGCGATGAATTCCTCGGTGAGCCAGCGCCGTACGGCCGCGTCGGCGATGACCTCGGTGCCCTTGGCGCGCACCAGTGCCGCACGGTCCAGCCACATCTGTTCAGGGCCGAGCAGCGCGGACGTGCACAGCAGCGCAAGCCTGTCCACTCTGGACGGTTCGTGTGCTGCCAGCCACATGCCGGTCATGCCGCCCAGTGAGAGCCCGGCAAGGTGCGGTCGGCCGATGCCGAGTTCGTCGAGCAGACCGACGAGGTCGCCGGCCAGGTCGGCGATCGTGTACGGGCCTTGCGGCACCTCGGAGTCGCCGTGGCCGCGCTGGTCATAGCGCAACACGCGGAACCGCGCGGTCAGCGCCGGCACCAGCCCGTCCCACATCCGCCAGTCGCTGCCGATCGAATTCGACAACACCAGCACGGGCGCCTCGTCCGGACCGTCCATCCGGTGCGCCAGCCTCACGAAGCCGTCCTTCCGTTGCGGTACGCGGTGAGCGCGCGGTCGACGAGTTCGGCCGCGACGCCGAGATAGTCGTTCGGGTCGAGTGCGGCATCGATGTCCGCTGTTGACAACGGCTGGTTCACACGGGTGTCCGCGTTGAGTACCTCGCGCAACGGCCGATGTTCGCGGATGGCCTGTTGGGACAGTTCGGTGACCAGTTCGTGGGCGGCGAGTCGGCCGAGCGTAGCGGTGAGTCGGTTGGTGACGTTTTCGGCGAGCAGTAGTCCTCCTGTGATGTCCAGGTTGCGCCGCATGCGTTCGGCGTCCACGGTGAGTCCGCCGACCACCTCGGCCAGACGCGCGGTGGCACCGCCGAGCAGGTCTACGAGTCCGCGCAGCGGCTCCCATTCCGCGTGCCAGCCGCTGGTGGCGCGCTCGTGTTCGGCCGGCATGGCGCCGAAAAGCGTGGCGACCAGACCGGGTGTTCGGCGGATCGCGGCCAGCGCGGTGATGGAGCGAATGGGGTTGCGCTTGTGCGGCATCGTCGACGAGCCGCCCGCGCCGTCCGGCTCGGCGACCTCGGCGATCTCGGTCTGCGCCAACAGGATCACGTCGGTGGCGACCTTGCCGAGGGCACCGGCCACCGCGCCGAGTGCGCCGGCGACCTCGACGATCGGGCCGCGCAGGGTGTGCCATGGCAGCACGGGTTCGGCGAGGTCGAGGTGGCGTGCGAACGCGCGCAGCACGTCGATGCCGTGCTGGTCCAGCGAGGCCAGGGTGCCGGCGGCGCCGCCGAGTTGCGCGGGCAGGCCGGCGACGACCTGCCTGAGCCGGTGGGCTGCCGCGTCGAGGCCGGTCAGCCAACCGGCGGCTTTGAGCCCGAACGTGGTGGGCACGGCCTGCTGCCCGAGGGTGCGACCGGCCAGCACGGTGCCGCGGTGTTGTTCGGCCAGCGCGGCGCAGCCGGCGAGCACCGCGTCCAGATCGGCGAGCAGCGGCACGCCGACTCGGCGCAGCACCAGGACGGTCGCGGTGTCCAGGATGTCCTGGCTGGTCGCGCCCTTGTGTACGTAGCGAGCGGCCTCGGCCGGGACGAGCTCGGTCAGCGCGGATACCAGTGGCACCACCGGGTTTCCGGCCGAGAGGGACCGCTGCGCGAGGTCGGCGACGTCGAAGGATTCGACCGTGCAGCACCGCGCGATCGCCGCCGCGTCCTGCGTCGGGATCAGCCCGGCGTCGGCGAGTGCGGCGGCCAGCGCTGCCTCCGCGTCCAACATGGCCCGGGTCCAGGCCGATGCGGACAGTTCGGCCGCCACCGCCGGGGTGCTGAACAGCGGGGCGAACAGGCTCTCAGAGGTCGAAGAAGACGGTTTCATGCTCACCTTGGAAGTGGATGTCGAACCGGTATCCGTCGCCGTCCGCCCGCGCGATGAGTGTGGTCCGCCGGTTCACATCGACGGTGGCCAGCACCGGGTCGGCGGCGTTGGCCTGCTGCTCGTCGGCGAAGTAGATCCGGGTGATCACCCGGTTCAGCAGGCCGCGCGCGAAGACGGACACGTCGATGTGCGGCGCTTCGGTGCCACCCTCCGGTGCGGGTAGCGCACCGGGCTTGACGGTCAGGATCCGGTAGTTGCCGTGTTCGTCGGTTGGACAGCGGCCGAAGCCGCGGAAACCTGGGGTTGTCGGGCCGCCGCGCGGATCGTCGGGGTGGGTGAACCGGCTGTTTCCGTCGGCCTGCCAGGTTTCCACCAGCGCGTCCAGCACTTCCGCGCCGGATCCGTCGTAAACGGTGCCGGTGATCCAGACGGCATTCTCGGTGCCCTCGGCGACGGCGAACGGACCGTCCGGCCACGGCAGCACCAGGCTCAGGTACGGGCCGACGGTCTGGGAGGGGGTGCTGAGCAGTTCACTCATCGTCGTCCTCCTCCTCGAACGGCGTTGCCGCGCTCCCCCGCAACACGATGTCGAACTCGAAGGCGAGCGCCCATTCGGGTCGGGTGTTGGTCATGTCGAACCGCGACACCATCCGTTGGCGTGCCTCGGGATCCGGGATCGCGTTGAAGATCGGGTCCTGGAAGAACAGCAGATCGTCCGGGAAGTACATCTGGGTGACCAGCCGCTGGGTGAAGGCTCGACCGAACAGCGAGAAGTGGATGTGCGCTGGGCGCCAGGCGTTGTCGTGGTTGCGCCATGGGTAGGCGCCCGGCTTGATGGTGGTGAACTCGTAGCGGCCCTCGTCGTCGGTGGCGGCGCGGCCGGTGCCGTCGAAGTTCGGGTCGAGCGGTGCGGGCCAGTTGTCGACAAGGTGCCGGTAGCGGCCGCTGGCGTTGGCCTGCCAGAGTTCGACCAGCGTGTTCGGCACGGGCTTCCCGTCGCCGTCGAGTACTCGGCCGTGCACGATGATCCGCTGGCCCAGCGGCTCGCCTGCGTGCTGCGTGGTGAGGTCGCTCTCGCCAGGCCGGACCCGGTCCTCGCCGAACAGCGGACCGGTCACCTCCGTCAGCCGCTGTGGCAGCACCACCAGTTGTTTTGTGGGGTGGCGCAGCCGGGTGCTGACATAGCCGGGCCAGTCCAGCGGCGGCTGGCCCTCGGCTGGTTCGCGTCGATAGGTGGGTAGCCGTAGGCGGGACTCGTTGTCGAGGGTCATTGCTGTCCTCCTGCGGTCTTGGTCGCTTCGAGGGCGCGCAGCACGGTCAGTTCGTCGTCGGCGGGCGGTGTCGTGGTGCCGAGGCCGGGCGCGACGGCGAGGTCCCAGCCGGTCGCGGCCTTGGCCTGTTCGACGGTGATGCCGGGATGCAGCCGGGTGAGTGTCAGTTCGCAGCTGTCCGGGTCCGGCTCGAGTACACCGAGATCGGTGATGACAACCTGAGGTCCACCCCCGCGCAGGCCGAAGCGCTCCCGATCACCGGGTCCGTGGCCGAACCCGACCGAGGTGATGAAGTCCAGGTTGTCGACGAACGTGCGGGGGCTCTGCCGGACGATCACGATGACCTCCCGGCAGGACGCGGCGATCTCCGGTGCGCCACCGGCGCCGGGCAGCCGCACCTTCGGGTGCTGGTAATCGCCGCCGATCACGGTGGTGTTGATGTTGGCGAACCGGTCGAGCTGCGCGGCGCCGAGGAACCCGACGTCGACCCGGCCCGGCTGCAGCCAGTAGTTGAACACTTCGGGCACGCTGACCACGGTCAACGCGGTGTCGGCCAGGACTCCGTCCCCAATGGACAGTGGAAGTCGGTCGGGGTTGGTGCCCAGCGTGCCGGATTCGTAGATCAGCGCCAGGTTCGGCGCGTGGGTGCGGCGGGCCAGGTTGGCCGCGGTCGACGGGAGGCCGATGCCGACGAAGCACAGGAAGTCGGCGGCTTTGCGGCGTGCCCGCTCGGCGAGTTCGCGGGCCGCGACGACCGTCATGATCTCGTCCGACGTGTAGTCGGTCACGTGGTCACCTCCTCGGTGAGATCGTCGAGCCATCGGGCGAATGCCTCGCGGTCGCGGCCGATCGTGTCCCAGTCGCGGTAGGCCTGGTTGTCACGTTCGTAGTAGCCGTGCGCGTAGGAGGGCCGGGCGCCGCCGGGCGCGACGGCGACCAGGTCGACCACCCAGGAGGGGAGCACGATCGCGCCGGGCAGCGGAGTCAACTCGTCAACGACCTCCTCGACGGTGACCAGGCTGCGCTTGGCGGCGAGCACCGCTTCCTTCTGCACGCCAACGATCCCCCACAGCTGCACGTTGCCCTGCCGGTCGGCGCGCTGCGCGTGCACGATCGTCGCGTTCGGGTTCAACGCGGGCACCGCGGCCAGTTCCTGGCCGGTGAACGGGCAGGTGATCATCTTGATGGTGTCGGTGTGCGCGGGCAAGTCGGTGCCGGTGTAGCCGCGCAGCATCGCGAAGGGCAGCCCGGACGCGCCGGCGACATACCGGTTGGCCATGCCGGCGTGCGAATGCTCCTCGATGGCCAGCGGCTCCGGCCGGTCGCTGCCGACCGCGTCGCGGAATCGGTGCAGGGAACCGACTCCGGGGTTACCGCCCCAGGAGAAGATCAGCTTGCTGGCGCAGCCCGCGCCGATCAGCTGGTCGTAGATGAGGTCGGGCGTCATCCGGATCAGGGTCAATCCCTTGCGGCGCTGTCGGATGATCTCGTGTCCGGCCGCGAACGGGATCAGGTGGGTGAACCCTTCGAGTGCGACGCTGTCTCCGTCATGCACCAGTTCGGCGATGGCATCGCTCAGCGACACTATCCGCGTCATCGTGCTCCTTTGGTTGTCAGAACGGCAGTCCTACGTAGTTCTCGGCCAGGCTGGTCGCGGCGGCGGTCGAGGAGACCGTGTAGCGCAACTGGGACAGTTGCAGCCTGCGTTGGAAGTCGTCGTTGTCGGGGAACTGGTGCAGCATCGACGTCATCCACCAGGAGAAGTGTTCGGCGCGCCAGACCCGGTTCAGGCAGCGTTCGCTGTATGAGTCGAAGCCGCGTTCGTCGCCGCTGGTCAGGAACGCGGTGACCGCTTCGGCGAGCAGTCGCACGTCGGCGATGGCCAGGTTCATGCCCTTGGCACCGGTCGGCGGCACGATGTGCGCGGCGTCACCGGCCAGGAACAGCCGGCCGTAGCGCATCGGCTCGATCACGAAGCTGCGCATGGCGGTGATGCCTCGTTCCACGAACGGCCCCTCGTTGAGGGTGAAGCCGTCGGCGGCGAGCCGCGTGTGCAGCTGCGCCCAGATCCGCTCGTCCGGCCAGGCCGACAGTTCCTCATCCGGCCCGACCTGGAGGTAGAGCCGCGTCAGTTCGGGCGAGCGCATGCTGTGCAGGGCGAATCCATGCTGGTGGTGGGCGTAGATCAGCTCATGGTGCGACGGCGCGGTTGTGGCCAGCACGCCGAGCCAGGCGAACGGGTAGTCGCGCTGGTAGATCCGCTGTTGGCCCGCGGGGATCGCGGTGCGGCTGACGCCGTGGAAACCGTCGCAGCCTGCGATGATCGCGCAGTCCACCTCGACCGGCCGACCGTGCGCGTCGCGGAAGGTCAGTCGGGGCGCGTCGCTCGTCGCGTCGTGCACGGCGACCTCGGTGACCTCGAAGAACAACTGGGCGCCTGCCGCTTCGCGGGCCGTGATCAGGTCCTTGACGATTTCCTGCTGGCCGTAGACGACGATGGTCGAGCCGGTCAGGTCGGTCAGGGCGATGCGGTGGTCGGCACCGTCGAAGCGCAGCGAGATGCCGTGGTGCGGCAGGCCCTCCGCGTCCATCCTGGCGCCCAGCCCCACCTCGCGCAGCAGCCCCGCGCTCGGTGCCTCGACAACGCCGGCCCTGATCCGTTGCTGAATGTGCGCTTTGCTGCTGCGTTCGAGGACGACGGAGTCGATACCGGCCAGGTGCAACAGGTGCGAGAGCAGCAGGCCGGCCGGACCCGCGCCGATGATTCCGACCTGCGTACGCACCACTGGCCTCCCGCTGATCGACATCGATGCCTCCAGCCTGCGACACCGACAGCCTGCCTGAACACCTACACTTCCGCTGAACGGAAGAGCAACCTTGGCGATCGGTGGTGATGTGGATGACAGGCCCGTCGGTGACCTCGCGGGTGATCACCATCCTCAGCGCGTTCTCCGCCGAGCACATGGCCCAGACCCTGTCCCAGCTGAGCAGGCGGGCCGACCTGCCGCTGACCACGACGCACCGCCTGGTCGGCGAGTTGACGGCGCTGGGCGCGCTGGAACGCGACGAACACGGCCGATACCGGATCGGCGTGCGACTGTGGGAGATCGCCTCGCTGGCGCCGCGCGCCGGTGGCCTGCGTGAGGCAGCCATGCCGTTCCTGGAGGACCTGTTCGACGCGACCAGGGAGAACGTGCAGCTCGCGGTGCTCGACGGCATCGATGTGCTCTACGTCGAGCGGCTCTCGGCGCGCAACGCCATCCCGGTGGTCTCCAGGGTCGGCGGTCGGCTGCCGGTGCACGCCACAGCGGTCGGCCAGGTGTTGTTGGCGCATTCGCCGGTCGACATGCAGGAGCAGGTGTTGCTGGGTCCGCTGGCCAGGATCACCGACAAGACGATCACCGCGCCGCGCGAGCTGCGCGCGATGCTGGCCGAGGTGCGCAGAACCGGAGTCGCCATCGCCGACGGACAGGTGGACACGCACTCGCTGTCAGTTGCCGCACCCATCTACGGTCCGGCCGACACTGTCGTGGCCGGACTGTCCATTGTGGTCCCCGCCAACGGCCAGGGCCAACTGTTCGTGCCCGCGGTGCGGTCCGCGGCCCGCGGCATTTCCCGCGCGCTCGGCGCACCGCGCGCCACGATCCGGCCGAGTTCAGCGGTGCTGGGCTCCGCACCGGCGGTGCAATAGCGGGATCGGAACAATTCCGGTCCCGCCATCACCGTCGGTTCAGGATTCGATCCATCCGTGCGACTTCGCGAAGTTCGCCAGTCGCTCGCGTACCGCGCCGATCTGCGCGGCGGTCAGCGTCGGCGCGGATTCGATCAGCACGTCGGTGACCTCGTGGCGGAATTCGCGCGTGGTCAACACATCGCACAGCCCGTCGTCGGAGTCGCCGACCACCTGCGTGCGCCTACCAGCGTCGGCGTTGGCACCACCGCCTGCCGGTGCGCCCGCGTTCCGCTCGACAACGCGAATATTGGACGCCTTCGGCCCCCGGTCGCCATCTTCGAGTTCGAATTCGACAACGGCGCCGGGCCGGAACAGCGTCTCGTCATCGCGAAAATCATTCGCATGCATGAACACGTCGTCGCCGCCGTCTTCCGGCGCGATAAACCCGTAACCGCGAATTTCGTCGAACCGCAGCACTTTACCCCTGATCAACACACCCATCCTCGCCACATCGAACACCCGATCGTCGAACGTTAGCACCCGATGAGCTCGTCGACCTAGCTCAGTTCGGCCGACCGCAACGCGTCGCCCTCGACGATCACCACGCGCCCGCGCAGCCGCAGAAACGCGTCGACCACGTCCGGATCGAACTGGGCACCGCGCTCCCGCACCAGTTCCGCGCACGCCCGGTCGGGGTCGAGCGCGGGCCGGAACGGACGGTCGCCGATCATCGCCGCCCACGCGTCACACACCGCGACGATGCGGGCCTCGATCCTGATCCCGTCCGCCGAAAGCCCCTCCGGGTAGCCGCGACCGTCCCAGCGTTCGTGGTGTTGGCGCACCGCGACCGCGACGTCCTCGATCCCCGGCACCACCCTGATCAACTGGTAGCCGTGCTCGGCGTGCGCCCGCGCGATCCGTCGCTCGGTCGTGGTCAGCACGTCCGGTTTGGCCCAGATCGACCGTGGCACCAACACCTTGCCGACGTCGCACAGTTCGCCGGCGAGTTCCGCACAGTGGACCGTTGCCGCGTCGAGGCCGAGTTCGGTGGCGACCAACCCGGCCCAGCGGCGGACCGAGTGGCTGCGTTCGCTCCCGGCGCCGTCCACCTCTTGGGCCAGCTGACGCAGGTAGCCGAGCATGCTCTCCGGTTCCGTCGACGACGACTCGGTCGGCGCCGGTATCAGCGGAATCCGCTCGCCCGTGCCGATGACAACCTGGTCGCCACCCTGGGTCTTGGCCGCGTAGAGGGCCCGGTCGGCCGCGGTGAGCAGTTCGTCGGCGGTGCCGCCGTGCAGCGGAAAGGCTGCCGCGCCAACGGAAACCGTGACCGCGATCCACACCTCCGGCAACACCACGACGGGCGTGTTGGTGATCCGGTCGCGGATCCGGTCGGTCAGTCCGGGCAGTTGGTTCGGCGCGGCCGAGGTGACGATGACGAACTCCTCACCGCCGTAGCGGGCCAGCAGGTCGCCGCGCTCGACGGTGTCGCGCAGGCGTCGGGCGATCTCCCGCAGCGCCCGGTCACCCGCCTGGTGCCCGTACCGGTCGTTGACCGACGTGAAGTGGTCGACGTCGATCACCAGCACGGCCAGCGTCCCGCCGACCTTCACCGCGCGGGCCATCTCGGTCGGCAGCTGGGTTTCGACGAACCGTCGGGTGCGCAGGCCGGTGAGCGAATCGGTGCTGGCCAGCCTGCGTTGGTCGATCAGCAGGCCGGCCAGCCGGGCGATGGTGAAGATGCACAGCGCCGCGCAGGCCGCCGCGATCACCGGGATGTCCTCCAGGGCGTGGAAGGCGTCCTGCAGTACCAGGGTGGTCGGCGCGACCAGCGCCGCCGCGGTCAGGATGGCCAGCCGGGCCGGTCCGATTCGGACGTCCGGCCCTGGTCGGCGCTGGTCGAGGGTGGCCATGGTCGGGTGCAACGCCGCCGCGCCGAGGGTCAAATTCGCGGCAAGCCAGATGGCGTCCAGGAAGTTGCCGGACACGTAGGAGCCGAGCAACTGCTGGATCACGTAGATGCTGTCCGCGGTGAAGATGGCCAGCAGGCTGGTACTCAGCAGCAGGAAGGACATCGGCCGCGAACCAGGCACCAGGATCAGCCGCAGGGAGAAGACCAGCAGCACGAGGTCCAGTACCGGGTACGCGGCGGACACCAGGCGCACGATGACCGGTTCGTCGATCCTGGCCACCGGGCCGATCAGGTACAGCCAGGACAGCATGGTCGCGACCACGGTGAGCGCGGCTGCGTCGAGCAGGCCCGGCAGGTCGCGGCCGGGCGAGCGAAGGCGGATCAACAGGATCAGGCCGACCACGACCAGCGGGTAGTGCGCGAGGTAGAGCGGGTCGGCCAGGCTCGGGTAGGCGTTGTCGCCGAGCAGGTCGTGCGCGATATAGAACGCGGCGTCGGCCGCGGCGTACACGGCCTGACCGGTGCCGAGCAGCACCCAGGGCAGACGCAATCGGCGGCGCGGTTGGTTGCGCGCACAGCCCACGAATACCATGATCGCGCCGGAGGCGCTGACCGCGAGGTACAGCACGACGCCGATCACCGGTGGCGCGTCGCTTGCGAGCGCGACGTAGTAGCCGACGACGACCAGAACACCGGTTACCAGGTAACCCAGCCACAGTCGGTCGGCTGCCGTGCGGCCACGCCGGGACACCATCCAGCCCTCCCCTTGCTGCCGTCCCCAGACCGGTTGGCGCCATTCTCCACGCCAACCGAACCTCCGAGCCAGCGCAGATCCGAAAGGTCCGGTAAACCGTGATCGAAACTTCGAGCCAAGGCGTAAACCGCCGGTTCACACTGCTATGATGACTGTAAACCAAAGGTTCACAGATGGGCGGGGCAATGGAGCGGCGGATCGCGGAGACCGTTTTGGACGGTCTGGCCGATGAGGACTACAACTGGCTACACGGAATCGCGTTGGGCACGACCGAACGACTGGTTTCACTACTGGCGGAGAGCACGGTACTGGATCCCACCGACTCGGATCCGAAACCGGGTGATCTTGACGACGAACCCGAGCATCGGGTGGCGGCCCTGCGCCGGGTGAAGGCCGCGCAGGTGGCCGGCGCGCTGCTGGCCGAGGTGGTCGGCGATGTCACCTCGGGCGAGGCCGCGACCGCGGTCTGGCTGGGCGCGAGCCTCGCCGATCTCGGCTCGGCCAGCGGCAGCACAAGGCAAGCCGCTCGGAAACGCTGGCCCGACCTCGGCCAGATCTATCGCATGCGACGCTGGCTCTACGGCCACCGCGAGGACATCCTCCACGTCGCGGGCCTGCTGATCGACGCACGCGAGTACACCTGGCCGCACAAGCACGTCACGCCTGCGATGATCACGAAGGCCTACGACGGACTGATCGGCGCGCTCGTCGAGGTGCGCGCCGATTTCGCCGCCGGATCAGCCATGTCCGGCAAGGGAGCCAACAACCAGCCGATCGTGCGCTGGCAACGACTCGGCGTGCTGGTCAACCAGCACATCCGCAACGTCGTCGAGGCGGTCACCCCGACGAACGACGAGGCGGACTACGCGCTCTCCGGTGCCGTCGGCCTGCTTGCCCACTACGACGCGGTCACCACCGCGCCTCCCCAGTGAGTCAGTGAGTCACGGCGTCGGCTGGGTCGCGCCCGCGTCGATGACGTTCAGAATGCGGTCCAGGAAACCTTGGATGTGCTGCCGGATCAGGTTGGCGGCGCCATCGGCGTCGCCCGCCTCGGCTGCAGCGAGGACGGCGGCGTGCTCCTTGCCCTCATGGGTCCAGCTCGGCGAGTTCTGCCAGCCGACCACGCTGATCAACGCGGCGCGGTCCCGCAGGTCGTCCAGCACGCTGATCAGCAGCGGGTTGCCGCAGCCCCGGTACAGCGCCTGGTGAAAGGTGCGGTTGACCAGGCTCAGCTGCCCCTTCTCACTGGCCTGCACCGCGGCGCGGGCGGCGTCCAACGCGGTGCGTGCCTCGGCGAGCAGGGACTTGTCGCCGGCCAGTACCGAGCGGCGCACGGCTTCGGGTTCGAGCAGCATGCGCACGTCGTAGACGTCGCGAGCCAGGCTCTGGTCGACGACCCGTACCGACGCCCCCTTGTACGGGTTGAAGGTGACCAACCCGGAGCCGGAGAGCAGCTTCAGTGCCTCCCGCACCGGCGTCTTGGACACCCCGAGTCGCTGCGCGAGCTCCATCTCCACCAGCGGCTGACCGGGCAGTAACTCCCTGGTCAGGATGGCCCGGCGAATCTCCTCGAGGACCAGTTCGGTGCGGGACGCCGGCAGGCGCAGCATTTCAGGCATGGTCTTCTCCCGGCCATTGAGCGGTGCCCTCACGGTACGGGCTCCCGAGCGTGCACCGCGCGTCACCGGCTACTCCACCCAGCCTAGCGCGCCGAGATCTCATATATCAGATCTTACGCACGGATCGTTGTCAGCGGCAACTGATTGTTACTGATCTCACCATCGACACGTACTGTGACCTGGACTTTCACTCCATCAGAGGCGTGGCCCGCCTGGCGTACTGCCGCGCCGGTGAGCCAATGTGATCACACTTGCCCGTTGACTGGATGTAACACTGCAGCAATCATATATGAGACGCCATACGCGAGATACACAATACTGAGGCGGTGCGTGACGTTGCCCCTGGTCAACCAGCACCACCAGAACCACCCCGCCGGACGAGGCGTCTCGTGCGGCACCGCAACCCCATTCGCCTGCTTGAGATTCAAGCAAGAGAAACGAGGCGACTCAGCGTGACGCAGCAATCCGAGCGCGTACCGGCGCGACGTGCCACCGGCAAAGGCACGTTATATTTCTTCGGTGCCCTTGGCGGCATCCTCTTCGGCTACGACCTCGGAGTCATCTCCGGCGTCCTGCTGTTCATCAAGACCAAATCGGTCTTCGACCTCGGCTCCGTCGGCCAGGGTGTGGTGGGTGGCTGTCTGGCGGCGGGCGCGATCATCGGCGCTGCCATCGCCGGCAAGCTGACCGACCGGCCCGGCAGGCGTCGCACGATCATGATCGGCGCCACGATCTTCGCCATCGGCACCATCGGGTGCACCTTCTCCCCCAACGCGACCATGTTCGTGATCTCGCGGTTCATCGTGGGTGTCGCGGTCGGCGCGACGTCGGCGACCGTGCCCACCTACCTCTCGGAACTGGCGCCGAGCAAGGTCCGCGGTGCGCTGTCCTCGCTGAACCAGCTGATGATCGTCAGCGGCATTCTGATCGCCTACGTCGTGGACTGGGCGTTGCAGGGTTCGGCGAACTGGCGCGCCATGATCGCCATCGGCATCATCCCGGCCGCCGTGCTGCTGTTCGGGATGACGCTGCTGCCAGAAACCCCGCGCTGGCTGATCAAGCAGGGCCGCGAGGACGAGGCCCGTACGGTGATCCGCTCCGCCCAGGGCGAGGTGGACATCGACGCCGAGGTCACCGGCATCCGCGAGGTCATCCAGTTGGACGGCTCGGCTGGTTCGCTGCGTGACCTGGCCGCCAAGTGGGTCCGCCCGATGCTGATCGTCGCCCTGATCCTGGCCGTCGGTCAGCAGTTCTCCGGCGTCAACGCGATCAACCTGTACGCGCCGACCATCTTCAAGAACCTGGGAGTCGGCACGTCCGCGTCACTGCTCGCGTCCATCGTGCTCGGCGTTGTCAAGGTCGGGTTCACAGCTTGGGTGATCTTCATGGTCGACCGGTGGGGTCGCAAGCCGCTGCTGCTGCTCGGCAACGTGCTGATGTCCACGACTCTGATCCTGCTCGGCATCGCGGTGACCGTGCTGCACAGCCCGTCGGCCGCCGCGATCAGCACCATCGTGCTGCTGATCATCTACCTGGCCGGCTACGAACTCGGTTGGGGTGCGGTGGTGTGGGTGATGATGTCCGAGGTGTTCCCGCTGAAGGTGCGCGCGGTCGGCATGGGTACCGGCGCGGTCGTGCTGTGGGCGGCCACGTTCGCGATCACCTTCGTGTTCCCGGTGATGGACAATGGACTCGGTCTGGCCAATTCGGCCTACATCTTCGCCGGTGTCGGCATCATCTTGTTCTTCCTGGTCCGCAGGTTCGTCCCGGAGACCAAGGGCCGCAGCCTCGAACAGATCGAGTTGGACCTGCGCGACCGAGTGAAGGTCTGATCGTCACACCCGATGGGAAGTGAATGAATTTCCAGGCGCTGAGGGACAAGCTGTCGAGCGTGGTGGCCATTCCGGTCACCCCGTTCGACAGCGATGGCAGGGTGGCCGAGCCGGCGTACCGCAAGGTGGTGCGCCGGCTCGTCGACGGTGGGATCGAGGTGATCACCCCCAACGGCAACACCGGCGAGTTCTACGCGCTGAGCGCGGAGGAAGCGCAACGCGCGGTTGACATCACCATCGAAGAAGTAGACGGCGCGGCCACAGTGCTGGTCGGCGTCGGACACGCGATACCGGACGCGATCGCCGCGGCGCGGCACGCGAGGGACGCGGGCGCCGAAGCGATCATGATCCACCAGCCGGTGCACCCGTACGTGTCCTTGGCCGGGTGGGTCGACTACCACCGCGACATCGCCAACGCGGTACCGGAACTGGGAG
>DASYBO010000623.1:0-4321 GCA_036500685.1 Pseudonocardiaceae bacterium
GGTCCCCTCTCTCAAGCTGTCTGTGCCGGCCCACGCGCGAACGCGCGAACCCCCCGAGCGATAATCAACGTGGGTTCAATGGTTCATTGTTCCCGCCACCCCGACAGTTTCGTGCGTGCGGGTAACCAGGACCGCACCGACTAGGAGGCCGCATGGCAGCCCCGGGCGCGCCAGCCGACCGGTACGGCCCGGTGATGAAGCGTTCCCGACGCCGCTGGGTCTACTGGTCGCTACTGAGTGCCTTCATCGTGGCCGGCGGAGTGGTCGCCTACGTGGGGTACGAGAACCTGGGCGCGACGCCGATCGACGCCGAGGTGTCCGCCTATCATGTGGTCAGCGATCATGAGATCGACGTGACGTACACGGTCACCCGCGATCACCCTGATCAGGCGGCCGACTGCATCATCGACGCGCCCGCCGCGGACGGTTCGGAAGCGGGTCGGCGCGAGGTTTATGTCCCAGCTGGTGGGAATGTCGGGACGTTGTCGACGGAGTTGCAGACAGACGAACGCGCGACGACGGCCGAGTTCTACGGATGCTCCTACCAGGTCCCCGCTTACCTCGCCAAATCCATGCCGCCAAGCGGGTGATCTGCGGGTTCTTCGACGCAGGTCAGCGAAAAACTGGCGGCTGGCCACCCCCTCATCGTGTTATCCTCGAAAGGCAGCACGGCCCCGGCGTGGGCCGTGTTTTTTCCGTTCCGGGCCCACGGGTCGGGAACGCTCAGCCCGTAACCCTCGGGCTGGATGCGGACGAGGAGTTGGTGACCATGAGCGAAACCCAGGTGACCTGGCTGACCCAGGAGGCCTACGACCGGCTCAAGCAGGAGCTTGACGAGCGGATCGCGTATCGCCCAGCTATGGCCGCCAAGATCAACGCCAGCCGCGAGGAGGGTGACCTGAAGGAGAACGGCGGTTACCACGCGGCTCGTGAGGAGCAGGGCCAGCAGGAGGCCCGCATTCGGCAGCTGCAGGAACTGTTGCGGGACGCCAAGGTGGGCGAGGCACCGACGCGTAACGGCATTGCCGAGCCGGGCATGGTGTTGACCGTCAAATACGACGGCGACGAGGAGACCGAGCAGTTTCTCCTGGCCACCCGTGAGGAAGGCGCGCACGGGTCGATGGAGGTCTACTCGCCGAGTTCGCCGCTCGGCCAGGCTCTGCTTGGCGCCAAGAACGGGGAGACTCGCCAGTACGCGCTGCCCAATGGCAACCTCATGAAGGTGACGCTGATCAAGGCCGTGCCGTACCACACCTGATTCGCGATTTCGCACGCGCGATCAATTAATCGACTTAAAGCTGAAGGTCGACAAACCTTTTGTCGATCGTGGGTGTCCACGGCGTTTTTCTTATGATTTCAACAGGTTCCGGCCGACATTGTCGGCCGGAATCTGTTGGGCATTTCCGGGCCGGCCGAGCCGCTATCCGATGAGCCGTTCCAGCAGCGGGCGGACCCTGGGCGGGACCGGTGTGGACAGTGCGATCGACGTACTGAGCCGCTGCACGCCGGTGACATCCACGACATCGTCGATGACCCGTTGCAGGTCCGCGTTGGACCGCGCGACCATCCGCACCAGCAGGTCCCCCTGACCGGTGGTGGCGTGCACCTCACACACCTCGGCGATGGCGGACAGGCCCGCGGTGACCTCGGCGCGGCGCCCCTGCGCGATCTCCAGCACGGCGAACGCGGTCAGGCCGTAGCCCATCGCGGCCAGGTCGAGCTCGGGCGGGAAACCGCCGAGCACGCCCCGCGCGACCAGCTTGTCGAGCCGGGCCTGGACCGTCCCACGTGCGACACCGAGCCTGCGCGAGCACTCCAGCACGCCCAGTCGCGGCTCGTCGGTGAGCAGCAGCAGGAGGCGAGCGTCGAGGTCGTCGAGCGGGTCGAGCGAGTCGGCGGACTCGAGTGGGGTCGGGGGCGTGGACATGGGTACCTCCTGGTCAGGCTGTCCACTATGACAGGTTCCGGCGATATTCTGCTGGGCAAGTTGTCCAGTGATATTTGGGTCGCTTGCGCATCTTGTTCGGTGGTCCGATGCTTTTTCCTATGACCGAGACACTGAACACCCCGATGGACGATGTGAGCTTCGAAGCGCTCAAGCAACTCGTCGGGCTGGTCGACTACGACGCGTCGACCGACCCGTTCCCGGTGAAGGCCATGGACGCGGTGGTGTTCGTGGTCGGCAACGCGACCCAGACCGCCTGGTACTACCAGCACGCGTTCGGCATGCGGCTGGTCGCCTATTCGGGCCCGGAGACCGGCAACCGCGACCACAAGTCGTTCGTGCTGAAGTCCGGCTCGGCGCGGTTCGTGATCAACGGTGCGGTGCGGCCGCAGAGCACGCTGGCCGACCACCACCGCAAGCACGGCGACGGCGTCGTCGACCTCGCCATGGAGGTCGCGGATGTGGACAAGTGCGTCGCGCACGCCAGGAAGACGGGCGCGACCGTGCTGGTCGAGCCGCACGACGTGAGCGACGAGTACGGGACGGTGCGCACGGCCGCGATCGCCGCGTACGGCGACACCCGGCACACGCTGATCGACCGGAGCAACTACACCGGCCCGTACCTGCCCGGGTACCAGCCCCGCGAGGACAACACACCGAGGCCCGAAGGTGCGCCGAAGCGGTTGTTCCAGGCGGTCGACCACTGCGTCGGCAACGTCGAGCTGGGCAAAATGGACTACTGGGTGGACTGGTACAACCGCGTGATGGGCTTCGTGAACATGGCGGAGTTCATCGGCGACGACATCGCCACCGACTACTCGGCGCTGATGAGCAAGGTGGTGTCCAACGGCAACCACCGGGTGAAGTTCCCGCTCAACGAGCCCGCGGTGAGCAAGCGCAAGTCGCAGATCGACGAGTACCTGGAGTTCTACGACGGCGCGGGCTGCCAGCACATCGCGCTGGCCACCGGCGACATCATCGCCACGGTGGACGCGATGCGCGCGGCCGGCGTCGAGTTCCTGAACACGCCGGATTCCTACTACGAGGACCCGGAACTTCGCGCGCGGATCGGTGCGGTTCGGGTGCCGATCGAGGAGTTGCAGCGGCGCAAGATCCTGGTCGACCGGGACGAGGACGGCTACCTGCTGCAGATCTTCACCGCGCCGATCGGCGACCGGCCGACGGTGTTCTACGAGCTGATCGAGCGGCACGGGTCGCTCGGCTTCGGCAAGGGGAACTTCAAGGCGCTGTTCGAGGCCATCGAGCGGGAGCAGGAGCGTCGCGGGAACCTGTGACGCGAGCTGCCGCGCGGGAAGGGCGCGGTCAGCGCAGGACGGTGTAGCCGCTGGCCTGGAGGGCCTGCGCTACCAGGGTGCAGTGGTCTTCGCCTCGGGTTTCCAGGTCGAGGGCGACCTCGGCCTCGCCGAGGCGCAATGCGCCGGACACGCGGGAATGCTCGACGTCGACCACGTTGGCGCCCAGTTCGCTGACTTTGGCCAGTAGGGCGGCCAGCGAGCCGGGCTGGTCGGGGATGCGCACGCGCAGCGCGAGATAGCGGCCGCCAGCCTTCATGCCGTGCTGGATGATCTGCAACAGCAGCAGCGGGTCGACGTTGCCGCCCGAGAGCACCGCGACCACCGGCGTGGTGAACCGGCCCGGATATTGCAGCAGTGCGGCGACGGCGGCGGCGCCCGCCGGTTCGACGACGAGCTTGGCGCGTTCGATGCACAGCAGCACCGCGCGGGACAGCGATTCCTCCGTCACCGTGACCACGTCGTCGACCAGGCTTTCCACGTGCGCGTAGGTGATCCGGCCGGGTTCGCCGACCGCGATGCCGTCGGCCATGGTCGCGACCCGGTCCAGTTTGACCGGGGTGCCCGCCGCCAGTGAGGGCGGGAACGCGGCGGCTCCTTCGGCCTGGACCGCGACGATCCGGACGTCCGGGCGGGTGGCCTTGATGGCCACGGCGACACCGCCGACGAGGCCACCGCCGCCCGCGGCGAGCAGGACGGTGCCGACCTCGGGCACCTGTTCGAGGATCTCGAGGCCGACGGTGCCCTGGCCGGCGATGACGTCCGGATGGTCGAACGGGTGGATGAACACGGCGCCGGTGGCCTCGGCGAACGCGCGGGCCTTGGCCAGGGTCTCGTCGAAAACGGTGCCGTGCAGGTGCACCTGGGCGCCGTACGAGCGGGTTGCGGCGATTTTCGGCAGCGGCGCCTTGTTGGGCATGAACACAGTGGCCTTGGCCCCGAGCAGGGACGCGCCGAGCGCGACGCCCTGGGCGTGGTTGCCGGCGCTCGCGGCCACAACGCCAGCGGCCCGCTCGACCTCGGTGAGACCGTGAATCCGCAGGTAGGCGCCACGAATCTTGAA
>DASYBO010000624.1:0-9423 GCA_036500685.1 Pseudonocardiaceae bacterium
CTGTACTTCGTGGGCGGGCAGAACCCGTTGCACGGCGCCTACTTGACGACGGCTGCCAACGCGCCGCTCAATACGGCCACGTTCAACTCGGGCTACACGTTCGAGGCGTTCTTCAAGATTCCGGCGGATTTCAACCAGGACAACAACTCCTGGGCGGCGATCGTGAGCCGGTGGGGCGAGAGCGGACAGGCCGGCAAGAGCGGCGGCGCCACCGACCCGCAGGAGCCGATCGTCACGCTGAGCGTGTCCAACGGCCGCGCGACCCAGTGGTGCGTGTACCCGTTGAGCCAGGGCGGCTCGTCGACCAACTGGAGTCATGAGCTGCCGGCGGACAAATGGTGGCATGTGGCCGTGGTGAACGACGGCAAGCTGACCAAGATGTACATCGACGGCTGTCTTGTCGTGGACAATCCGTTGAACGCGGCGATCGGCCTGACCCAGTTGAACCTGCCCTGGGTCCTTGGCGGGTACGAGTACGGCGGGTCGATCAACCAGATCTTCTACGGCTGGATCGGCGACGTGCGGATCGTGAACCGCCCGCTGCCGGTACAGCAGTTCATGATCAACCGGTAGTGACGGCGAAGATGTGCGGCGCGCACCTGGCGGATGAGCCGGTCGTGGTCGGCAGGGTGATCATGGCCAGTTGTGTTTCAGGCTGGGTGCCAGGCGCCGCCGCCGTACGAACGGTGGTAGCCCAACGCGCGGTAGACGGCGTCGACGAGGGACTGGCCGCGGTCGTTGATGCCCATCCCCGTGCCCTGCTGGTTCATCACGTAGCCGAAGGACACCTTGGCGCGCGGGTCGGCGAAGCCGATCGAGCCGCCGATGCCGCTGTGGCCGAACGCGTCCTCGGACAGGATCACGCCTTCGGCGTCACCGCCGGGCAGGTAGCGATTGTCGACGGATTTGAGGAAGCCGAGCGCGAAGCGGGTCGGCGCGAGGATGACGGCGTCCTGGGCGGCGGACTCGACGGTGCCGAGGACGGGCAGGTAGTCGGGTGGGAACAGGTGGACCGGGCCGAAGGAGCCGTCCAGCGCGACCGGCCGGTACATGCCGGCGAGGCCGCGCGCGCCGGTGATGCCACCGACCGCGCCCATCACCGCGGCGTGTGCCGCGCGGGTGTCGGACTCGCCGGGCACCATGTAGCCGCCGTTGTTGAGCATCATCAGGCCCGAGACGGACTGATGATCGGTCATCGCGACCTGGTACATGCTGGGCAGTTGCACGCCGGGCGCGACCAGGTCCGGTGGCAGGATCGGGGCCACCCGGTCCTCGATCTCCTCGGGCAGGCCGAGCCAGAAATCCAGTTCGAGCGGGTCGGCGATCTCGCGGCGGAAGAACTCGCCGAGCGGCACGCCGCTGACCCGCTGGATCACCTCGCCGACGAGGAAGCCGAAGGTGAGGCCGTGGTAGCCGTGCCGGGTGCCGGGGGCCCAGAACGGTTCGGTGTTGGCCAGCGCGTTGACCATGTAGTCCCAGTTGTACATCGCGCCCTTCGGCAGTGCCTCGCGCAGCGCGGGCAGGCCGGCCTGGTGGTTGAGCAGGTGCCGGACCAGCACGTTCTGTTTGCCGGCCGCGCCGAACTCGGGCCAGTACTTGACGACCGGCGCGTTGACGTCCAACTTGCCGCGCGCCGCGAGCAGGTGGGCGCACAGCGCGGTCGCGCCCTTGGTGCAGGACCAGACGTGCGCGACGGTGTCCTCGGTCCACGGCCGGTCGATCTCCGGGTCGGCGACGCCGCCCCACAGGTCCACAACGGACTGTCCGTCCACTGTGACGTGCACGGACGCGCCGATCTCGCCGCGTTGGGCGAAGTTGCGTTCGAATTCGGCCAGTACCTCGTCGAACCGGGTTTCACAGGTGCCATGGACTACGTCGGCCATGGTGGCCTCGCCTTCTCGCGGGACTGAGCGGAACCAAGCGGGACTAACGATGGGGATCGAGCAGCAATTTGCCGACGGTTCGCCGCGCGCGCAAGTCCTCGTGCGCTCGGCGGGCCTGCGACAGCGGGTATTCGCCGCCGGTGACGGTGCGCAGCTTGCCATCGGCGACGAGGCCGAACATCTCGCGCAGCGGCGCGCCGATCAGTTCGGCCGGCCGGGCGAACGCGTGCCCGAGCCAGAAGCCGATCACCGCGCGGGAGCCGGCCATCAGCTTGACCGGATCGACCGGGGTCGCGGGGACTCGTCCGGCCTGGCCGAACACGACGAGCCGACCGAACGGGGCGAGGGCGCGCAGGGACTGGTCGAAGACCGGGCCGCCGGTCATCTCCAGCACCACGTCGACCTTGCGGTCGTCGTTGACCTCCAGCAGTCGTTCGCGCAGGGTTTCCGGGTCGGCCTCGATGGCGATGTCGGCGCCGTGCTCGACGGCGAGGTCGCGTTTGACCTGGGTGGACGCGGTCGCGATGACGCGGCCGGCACCGAAGAGCCGCGCCAGTTGTACGGCGAGCAGGCCGACGCCGCCCGCGCCCGCGTGCACCACCACCGTTTCGCCGCTGGCCAGCCGGGCGGAGGTACGTAGCAGGTGCCACGCGGTGACGCCCTGCAGGACGAGGGCGAGCGCGGCACCGTCGTCGATGCCCTCCGGCACCTCGAAGATCAGGTCGTCGCCGGCCACCGCGAACTGGGCGTACCCGCCGGAGGGCAGCAGCGCGACCACGCGCCGTCCGTCCACGGTGCGCCCGACCACCTCGCCGCCGGGGGTGAGCGGCAGCCGGGCCGGGGTGAGGTAGGTGTCCTCAGCCTGATGCGTGTCCGCGTAGTTCACGCCAGCCCGGCTGACCTCGATGAGGGCGGCGCCCGGCCCCGCGACGGGCGTTGGCCGCTCAACCAGTTGGAGCACCTCGGGTCCGCCGAACTGCTCGATCTCGATCGCCTTCACGTGCTCCTACCTCAGTTCGTACAACTCGTAGCGCAAGGTCGAGCCGGACAGCTCGCCCTTGCCGACCGCCTGGATCCGGTTGAGCCAGCGGTATCGCTCGTCGCCGGTCTCGAACCGGGGTGTCGAGTAGAGCGGGCGTCGTCGTGGGTGCGGACGAGGGCACGCCCGTCCCCGGTGATCCGGCCGGATTCGACCTCGACGATCCGGCGTTCGCCGGACGGCGTGCCGCGCAGCACGATCGGCTTGCTCTGTGTCGCCACCGACCCCCTGACGGAGGCCCACCCCCTCCGGCCCACGGTCATGGTGCCCAACGGCACGAGTTCCAAGCTCACGTCCTGATCATCCTCACCACATCGACAGTCCGCCGCTGACGGCGATGGTGTGCCCGGTGAGGTAGGACGCGTCGTCCGAGGCGAGGAACGCGATGGACGCTGCCACCTCCGCCGGAGTACCGGTGCGGCCGAGCGCGGTCGCGTTGATCATCGCCTGACGCATGGTGGCACCCAGCTTGCCGGATTCTTCGAGCCCGCGCAGCAGTGGTGTGTCGATCGGGCCGGGCGCGACCGCGTTGCAACGCACGCCGAACCGGGCCCATTCGCGGGCGATCGCCTTCATGAATCCGATGGCGCCCGCCTTGGCCGCGCTGTAGGCGGCTCCGGCCGAGGTGCCGACCCGGCCGGCCTCACTGGCCATGATCACGACCGAGCCTTTGTTGCGGCGGCGCATGCCGGGCAGGGCCGCGTGCACGCAGGACATCACGCCGAGCAGGTTGACCGCGAGCACCTCCTGCCAGTCGCCGGGGGTGCTGTTGACGAAGAAGCCGGGCCGGTCGCTGCCCGCGTTGGTGACCAGCACGTCGATCCGGCCGAGGCCATCCTCGGCGCCGAGGATGGCCCGCCGGACCTGCTCGTGGTCGGTCACGTCGACCGGGACGGCCAGGCCGTCGACTTCGGCGGCCACGTCGGCTGCGCCTTGTTCGTCGATGTCGAGCACGGCGACCCTGGCGCCCTCGGCGGCGAGCCTGCGCACGGTGGCCGCGCCGATGCCGGACGCGCCGCCGGTCACCACCGCGGACCGATCCTCGAAACGTCGCATCCGGTCATACCTCCACTGGTAGACGGTGCGTCGAGAATAATCGACATGGCGTCGAATTGCCAAGTAGAGGTCCGAAAAGGACAACGGCCTCCTCGGTGTCCGAAGAGGCCGCCCTGAGTGGTCGCTGAGTCAGGTGCCGTAGACGCTACGCATCCAGACCGCGCACAGCGCCTCGATGGCGTCGGCGTCGCCCTTGGCGGTGTGTGGCGTCAGCGAATAGTGGATGCACGCCTGTTCGTTCATGTTGACCAGCAGCGCGGCCAGCCGCTTGGCCGTCGGCGGGCCGGGGACGGCAAGGCCGGCCTCACGTTCGCGGTCGATGTGCTCGGCGACGGCGCCGAAGAAGCGGCTGCCGGTGTCGGCCCAGAACTGGTGCAGCCGGGGATCGGTGTCCCGGACCCGGACGCCGGCCCGCAGGATCGGGCCGTGCTGGCGCCACAGCGCGATGGTCATGCTGACCGCGCGGTTCAGCGCCTCGGCCGGCGACTCGTCGCCGCGCCGGAACCACGCCGCGCCGCACAGGTAGAGCTCCTCGTGCAGGCGTTCACTCAACGCAAGCAGGACGGCTTCGCGCGAGTCGTAGTGGAAGTAGAACGCGGAGCGGGAGATCCCGGCGCCCCTTGCGATGTCGTCCACGGTGATCTCGGAGATCTGCCGGTCCCGCAGCAGACTCGCGACCGTGTCGAGTATTGCCTGGCCGGTGCGGTCGCCCTTGCGCATGGCGCTGCGGCGGGCGCCGGAGGTCACCGGGGGCGCTTGCTCGGACGAGGTCGGCGGCACATGTCGATTATCCTCGACACCCCGTCGAGTCTCAACCGAACGGGGTGTCGAGGACATCTCGATCAGTCCACCACAGCCGTGGTGACCAGCCCTTCCGACGTTTCCGGGGACTCGACCGGGGTCGCGCTGCCGCGCAGCGGGACGTAGCGGATGAACCACGACACGATGAACGCGAGCACGCCCATGATCGCGCCGCCGATGAGCACCCCGTGCAGGCCGTTGACCACGCCGGACTGGAACACCTCGCGGATCGGCGCTGGCAGCTTGAGCACCACTGAGGGCGGGATCGCGGCGCCGCCGGAGACCAGCTTGGCGCCCGATGCGCCGAGGCCGCTGGTGAGCGTGTCCGTCAGCTTGCTGGTGTAGATCGAGCCGACCAGCGCGACACCGAGCGAACCGCCGACCGAGCGGAACAGCGTCACCGAACCGGTGGCCGCGCCCATGTCGCGCAGTTCGACGCTGTTCTGGGTGATCAGGTTGGTGTTCTGCATGATGAAACCGAGGCCGATGCCGACCACCACGGTCAGCGCGGAGGCCAGGACGGTCGGGGTGTTCAGGCCGAGCATCAGCAGCAACAGCAGGCCGATGGTCATCACGCCGGCGCCGATGATCGGGAACTCGCGGTAGCGGCCGGTCCTTGTGGTGATCTGCCCGGTGCCGAGCATGACCGCGAGCATGCCGAACATCAGCGGCAACAGCAGTAGGCCGCTGGCGGTCGCGGACGCGCCGCGCACGTTCTGCATGTACTGCGGCAGGAAGTTGACCGCGCCGAACATGCCGGCGCCGATCAGGAAGCTCAGGATCTGCGCGACGGTGAAGTTGCGGATGCGGAACAGCCGAGGCGGCAGGATCGGTTCGACGACCCGCCGCTCCACGAGCACGAACGCGATCAAGATGGCCACCGCGCCAGCGAACAGCCCGATGATCTGCCAGGACCCCCACGGGTACTGGCTGCCGCCCCAGCTGGCGGCCAGGGTGAGTGCGACGACGCCGACCGCGAGCAGGATCGCGCCGACGTAGTCGATCCTGGCCTGGATGCGGTGCTTGGGCAGTCGCATGAACAGCGCCGACACGATCAGCGCGGCGACACCGATCGGGAGGTTGATGTAGAAGACCCAGCGCCAGCTCAGGTCGTCGGTGAGCACGCCGCCGATCAGCGGGCCGCCGACGAACGCGATCGGCATCATGCCGCCGATCAGCGCCTGGTAGCGACCGCGTTCACGGGGCGGGACAAGGTCGGCGATGATGGCCATGGCGCCGACCATCAGACCGCCTGCGCCGAGTCCCTGCAGCGCACGGAACCCGATCAGTTCGGTCATGTTCTGCGAAAGTCCGGCCAGCGCCGAGCCGGCCAGGAACACGACGATGGCCGTGAGGTACATGCCGCGGCGGCTGTAGAGGTCGCCGAGTTTGCCCCAGACCGGGGTCGACGCCGCGGAGGCGAGCGCGTAGCCGGTGATCACCCAGGAGAGGTGGTTCAGGCCGCCGAGGTCGCCCACGATCGTCGGCAGCGCGGTGCTGACCACCAGGCTGTCCAGCGTGGCCAGCAGCATGCCGAGCATGAGGCCGGCCATGGCGAGGTAGATGGCCCTTCTGCTCAACGCGGGGCGACTGTCAGACCCCCGCTGAGCAGCGGCGTTCGCAGACGTGGTGTCCGTCATCGGTAGGCTCCCCAGTCGAGATCAACAACAACTGAACACGGTCGCGGAAGCGGCCGGCTGTCGCACTTACTTGTCGTACGGTAAGCTAGCGACTAGCCGGTCGTCAAGTAAGCAGCGGCATGGTCGGGAGGAAAAGATGACGGAGGAAGGTCGTCGCGGCGGCGGTACCAGGGAGAAGATCCAGGCCGTCGCGCTGGAACTGTTCGCGGAGCAGGGTTACGACAAGACCTCGCTACGCGAGATCGCCGAGCGGCTTGACGTCACCAAGGCCGCGCTCTACTACCACTTCCGCACCAAGGACGACATCGTCACCAGCCTGTTCGACGACTACATCGGCGAGATCGACGCGATCATCGACTGGGCCAAGGCGCAGGGCACGATCACCAACGAGATCCGCAGGGAGATCGTCCGCCGCTACGCGGACATCGTCGGCGAACGCGGCGCGGGCGTCATGAAGTTCATCCAGGGCAACCAGTCCACCGTGCGCGAACTCAAGATCGGGCAGGATCTGTCCGAACGCTTTGGTGCCATCGCCGAACTGCTCATCGACACCTCGACGCCGCTCAAGACGCAGATCAGGAACGCGATGAGCATGGCCATGCTGCACGTCGGCGTGTTCGCGCCCATCCCGGTCAAGGCCACCCCGGAGGAACGCACGGCCGCCGCCCTCGAGATCATCCTGGAGATGATCTCCGACGACTGAGCCCGCTAATCGCGGGTGCGCACGTGCCGGTGGCCCTCGGTCGGGAACATCGGCGGTTCCGGCGGCACGATCGAGTGCAGCAGGTAGCCACAGTTGCCTGCGACCCGGCAGGACGCGTGGTTGTCCACCGAGTGCAGCAGCTCCAGTTGGGTCAGCGGCAGGTCGCAGCGCGAGCTGAACGCCCAGGTGGAGGCGACCTCAAGGGCCCGCGACGCGATGCCCCTCCCCCGTGCCTTGGCCGCGATCCAGTAGCCGACCTCGGCCGTCTCCGCGACCGCGGCCGCCTCGGTGGTCGGGTCCGCGCCGCTGGTGATCGACAGGTGTCCGATGGGTTCGGCGCTGACGTCCTCGGCGAGCACCGCGAACCCGTAGCGGGTCGCCGTGGCCCAGCCGGCGATCTGCGCGGCCAGCCACTGCCGGCCCACGTGCTCGTCGGTCAGCGGGTTGGTGAGCCAGCGGCGCAGCAGCACGTCGCGGTGCGCGTCGAGCAGCGCGGGCAGGTCCGTCCGGCGCCATGGCCGTAACAGCACGGCGGGCGCCCGGCCGCTCGCCTTGGCGGTCAGAGTGATGCTCACGGCCCTCCCGATGTCACGGTCCTTCGTTGAGAACGTACCTCGCGACACGGCAGTGCCCGCCGGTTGGTGATCACCGGCGGGCACTTTTCGCTAACCGCGTACCTTTACCGTGCGCTCGCGGCCCCCACCGTGTAGGCGTAGGGCAGCGTAGCGATCTGCTGGGTCGCGCCTTGGATGCTGGTGTTGCTGCTGATCACGACGTTGCCGGTGACCTTGGTGCCGGCAGAGGCGGTCGGGATCAGCTTGGCGGTGAACAACGCTGTCGAACCCGGAGCGAGGTAGATCGGCGTGCTCACCGCTCCCCCACTCAGGTCACCGGCGGCGGAGCTCAGTTGGAAGCTGCGGCCTATGCCGGTGGTGTTGGTGACCCGGAAGAACAGCGGCGTGCTGCTGCCCGCGGCCACGGTGCCGCCGGTAGGCAGGTTGTAGGCGTAGGCCGAGGACTTGTCGTAGCCGACCGTGCCGGCCACGTCCTGGCTGAACTCCTTGCCGCTGGTCGTCAGGTCCAACTGGACGTCGACCTCCCACCGGCCCGCTACCGGGTTGGCCTGGACCAATGCGGCGTCCGCCTCCGGTTGGCCGGCGCCGACGCCCTGCACGGTGCTGGTCGGGGTCGCGTCGGTGGCGACCACGTCACCGTTGGGGTCGATCAGATAGAAGGACATCGCGTTGTCCGGGCTGGCGTCGGCGGTGTGGAAGTTGACGTCGATGTCCTTCTTGCCCTGCGGCACGTCGATGTTGAACGTGCTGATCTGCCCGACGTCCCGGCCGACCGTGCTGGTGATCGCGGTGTCGAACGCCCCACCGTTGGCGGGGATCAGGGTGCGCCGCACGACCGGCAGCGAGGTGGCCGCGCCGTTGCTCGCCGCGAACTGCACCGACTCGGGGTGATCGCCGGGCGCGGCCGGCATGGTCACGCTCAGCGGGACGGTCGCGCTGCCGTGCGCGGGCACCGTCACCGGCTTGCTGGCCGAGGAGGTGACGTAGTGCTGGCCGGTGATCCGGAAGGAGATGTTGCCCCGGTAGGTGCCCGGCACGTTCGGTGCCGCCTGCAGGTGGGCACGGCCGTTCGCCCAGAGGATCTTCGTGGTCCACTTGCCGGGGGTCGGCGCGGTCACCTCGACGTGCTGGATGTTGGACACCGTGCCGAGCTGGCCCGTCTTGGCGGCCGGAGTGCCGTAGTCGTAGGAGATCTGGGTCAGTTTGCCGTTCGGGTCGATCAGCGAGAAGGACAGGATCGTGCCGTTGGTCGGGTCGGGGATGGTCATGTCCGCGTTGAGCCGGTCCAGCCCGGCAGGCACGGTGAACGTGATCGGCGCGGCGGCGGGCGCACCCTGCGCGGGTATCGGCAGGCTCGGGTCGGGCGCGCTGACCGGTTCGGTCACCGTCGAGCCGATCTGGCTGGCATCGCCGAGCGAGCGGTAGGTGCCGGTGACCGTGGTGGCCTTGGCGCCGGTGTTGTACAGACTGACCTGCTGCGCGCTCTTGCCCGCGTTCGCGGTGATCGCCAGCTGGGTGGTGCTCGGGACCAGGCTCGGTACGTCGTTGCCGGTCGCGAGCGTGCTGTCCGGCTCCTGCTGAGCGGCGCGGACCGCCGCGTACACGTTCAGCTGACCAGCGCCCTGCTCGTCGGCGGGGGCGCCGATGTCGTTCGGGGTACCGGTGAGGATCTGCTTGATCAGCGCCGGGCTGGGCTTGGTGCCGTGGTGGGTGTCGGCGTAGGCCT
>DASYBO010000625.1:0-2385 GCA_036500685.1 Pseudonocardiaceae bacterium
CGCGCAAGCGGGTCGCGCTGTTCGACATGACCCCGTTGAAACGCCTTGAGGTTTCCGGCCCCGGCGCCCTGGACCTGTTGCAGCAGTTGACCACCAACCAGCTGGCCAAGAAGCCCGGTTCGGTCACGTATGCCCTGATGCTGGACCATGACGGCGGCATCCGCAGCGATGTCACCGTCGCTCGGCTGAGCCGGGACAGCTTTCAGGTCGGCGTGAACGGCAACATCGACACCGACTGGATCAACCGGCATCTGCCCGAGGACGGCACGGTCCAAGTTCGCGACATCACCGGCGGCACCTGCTGCATCGGGTTGTGGGGCCCGCACGCGCGGGATGTACTGCAACCGTTGACGAGGCAGGATTTCTCGGCAAAGGCCATGCGCTACTTCACCGGCCGCCAGACCTACCTCGGCAACGTGCCGGTCACCGCGCTTCGACTGTCCTATGTGGGCGAACTCGGCTGGGAGCTGTACACCACCGCCGAGATGGGCCGCGCGCTGTGGGACCTGCTCTGGGAGGCCGGTCAGGCGTACGGGGTGATCGCCGCAGGGCGCAGTGCGTTCAACTCGATGCGACTGGAGAAGGGCTACCGGTCCTGGGGCACCGACATGACCACCGAACACGACCCGTACGAAGCCGGGCTCGGATTCGCCGTGCGCAAGGAGAAGGGCTCGTTCATCGGCAGCGGCGCGATCGCCGACAAGTCGGTTGAGACGGCCACCCGGCGGCTCAGCTGCCTGACCATCGACGACCCGCAGGCCGTCGTGCTGGGCAACGAGCCGGTGTTCGCGGATGGCGCGGCCGTCGGTTACGTGACCAGCGCGGCGTACGGCTACAGCATCGGCCGCAACATCGCCTACGCCTGGCTGCCCGCCTCGTCCGCCACGCCGGGCACGAAGGTGCACATCGACTACTTCGGCGAGCGGGTCCCGGCCGTTGTCGCGGCCGAGCCGCTTTTCGACCCCGATATGACCAGACTGCGTGGCTGAGGAGGCAAAGTGGCTGCCGGCTATGACGTGATCGTGATCGGGCTCGGCGGGATGGGCAGCGCCGCCGCCTACCGACTGGCCGAACGTGGCCTGCGGGTCCTCGGCATCGACCAGTTCGCGCCCGTGCACAACCAGGGTTCCAGCCACGGCGGTTCGCGCATCACCCGCCAGGCGTACTTCGAGGACCCGGCCTACGTTCCGTTGCTGCTGCGCACGTTCGAGCTGTGGCCGCAGATCGAGGCCGACACCGGGCGCCAGATCCTGCACCTGACCGGCGGCGTGATGGTCGGCAAGTCCGACAGCCGCACTGTGGCCGGCGCCCAGGCCAGCGCGCGGCTGTGGCACCTCGACCACGAGCTGCTCGACGCGACCGCGCTCCGCAAGCGTTTCCCCACCCTGTCTCCGGCCGATGACGATGTCGCGCTGTACGAGGCAAAATCCGGCTTCGTGGTGCCGGAGGCGAGCGTCGCGGCGCACCTCCAGTTGGCCGCCCGCGCCGGGGCCGAGCTGCACTACGAGGAACCGGTGCTGCGCTGGGAAGCCACCGACACCGGCGTTCGTGTCTACACCGGACAGAACGTCTACACCGCCGACCGGCTCGCGGTCTGCCCCGGTGCCTGGGCACCGGAACTCCTGGCCGAGCTCAATATCCCGTTCACCGTCGAACGTCAGATCCAGTACTGGTTCCGGCCGAACGGCGACATCGCGCGCTTCAACGAGAACCGGCATCCCATCTACATCTGGGAAGCCGACGGCGGGCGGCAGTTCTACGGTTTTCCCGAGTACGGCCAGGGAGATGTGAAGGTCGCGTTCTTCCGTGGCGGGAAGACCTGCACGCCGCAGACCATCGACCGGTCCGTCTACTCCGACGAGGTGGACGCGATGGCCGGGTTCATCCTGCCGCGCATCCCCGACCTGCCCGGCACCTTCCTGCGCGCCGCCACCTGCATGTACACCTCGACTCCCGACGAGCACTTCGTCATCGCCAACCATCCGACGGTGGCCAATACCGTGGTCGCGTGTGGCTTTTCCGGGCATGGCTTCAAATTCGTGCCGGTGGTCGGCGAGATCGTCGCGGACCTCGTCATCGACGGCCGCACCGAGCATCCGATCGACCTGTTCGACCCGAGCCGGTTCGTCACCTCCAGCGTGTAGGGGATCACATGACTGCCAGCCTGATCAGCACCCTGCCCGGCTCCTACTACACCGAGCCCGCGATCTTCGCCGCCGAACAGGCCGCGATCTTCGAGTCGATCTGGTTCTGCGCGGTGCGCTCCGCCGACCTGGCCAAGCCCGGTGATTTCAGGACCGTGCCGATCGGCAGGGAGAGCGTGCTGGTGGCGCGCGGCCGGGACGGCGCGCTGCGCGCGTTCCTCAACGTGTGCCGGCATCGTGG
>DASYBO010000626.1:0-11466 GCA_036500685.1 Pseudonocardiaceae bacterium
GTGCTCGACATGACGCTGACGCCGCTGCTGCACTGGCTGCTGCGCTACGGGGTGGCGTTCTGCCCGCACGGCCAGAACCTGATCCTGGTCGTCGACGAGCAGTCGAAACCGGTGCGGGCGTTGATCAAGGACTTCGCGCAGGGCGTCGACCTGCTCGACGAGGACATGCCCGAATATGCCGAACTCGCGCCGGAAGCCAATGCGGACATGCTGCGCTGGCCGGCCTATCTGCTGGCCCAGTCGCTGTTCAGTTCGGTGTTCAGCGGGCAGTTGCGGTTCATCGCCGAGATCCTGTTCGACGACTTCGGCACCGTGCGCACGCGGTGTTGGCAGATCGTGCGCGACATCGTGTCGAGTTACCGCGCCGCGCATCGGGAAACCTCGGCGCGGCTGGACGACTGCCGGCTGTTCGACGAGACCGTGGAGAAGGTCTGCCTGAACACCGAACACCTGGCCGGGCAGGGCTTCGACAAGGTGGACCGGGACGACCAGTTCGACGTGCGGCAGGGGATCGTCCGCAATCCGCTCGCAGGCCCAGACCCGGACGGCGCCTGGTGAGTCGCGCGCTGGCCGCGGCGCGGCCGGTCGGGCCCAGGAGTTTGGGTCAACGCGGCGATGCCGCGCAGGCGATGCTGCCGGCGTTCCGGGCCGCGATCGACTCCGGGCGGATCCGCCGCGTGCTGTTGCTGCTGCCCGATCCGCACGCGCGGTTCGTCGCGGTCGAGTTGGCGGCCGACTTCGTCCGCGATGTGGTGCTGGAGCGCGGTTACGGCGCGTGCACCTACGTGCTGGCGTGGGACGTGCACCGCGAGGCGATCGATGCGCCCGCGCTGCGCGATTATCTTGGCGGTTACGGCGATTTCCTGCTGACCCCGGATCTGGCCACAGTGCAACCGGTCGCGGGACGGCCCGAGACCGTGTCCGTGGTGTGTGACGCGGAGTGGCCGGACGGGTCGCCGGCCGAGTTGGCCGCGCGGCAGGTGCTGCGGGCGCGGTTGGCGGCTGCCGAGGCGCGCGGCCTGGTGCCCTCGGTCGGCATCGAGCACGAGGTCACCTTCTACGACGCCGAAGGCGCACCGTTGACCGGCAACGGCATCGACTATGCGCTGCACACCAACCCGGCCATGGACGGCGTGCTGACCGGGATTCGCCGCGCGATCGACGACAGCCCGCTCGGAGTGGAATCCGCGCGGGCGGAATGCCATCCGGGACAGTACGAGATCGTGCTGGCGCACCGGGACGCGCTGGCCGCCTGCGATGACGCGATGTTGTTGCAGAACCTGGTCCGCACGGCCGCCGCCGAGCACGGGGCCCGCGCCAGTTACCTCGCGGCGGAGTCGCCGGGGCGGGGGAGTTCCTGCCACGTGCACCTCTCGCTGTCCACTATGGACTTCGTGCCGGCGGAGAATGCTGCGCTGTTCCGGTTTCTGGGTGGAGTGTTGCGGGCGGCGCGAGAGTTGTCGGCGGTGTGGGCGCCGACGGTGAACTCCTATGTGCGGCTGCGCACCGCGCCGTTCTCGCCTCGGGTGTTGCGCTGGGGGCAGGACGACCGCACGGCTGCGGTGCGGGTCGCCGGGCGCGGGGCGTCGCGGCGGCTGGAGTTCCGCTTCGCGGGCGCGGACGCGCAGCCGCATCTGGTGGTCGCGGCGCTGCTCGCGGCCGGGCTTTCCGGGATCGAGGACGATGTCGAGCCGCCTGCGCCGGGAGTCGTGGTCGGCGAGCTGGCGAGCACGCCGTGGGAGGCGTTGCGGCTGTTGGAAACCTCGCCGCTGGCCGAGCGGCTGTTGGGTCGGGCCGTGGTCGGGCAGCAGGTCGCGCTGCTGGAAGCGGAGCTGGCGGCCGTGTGCGAGACCGTCAGCGACGTGCAGCGTGAACGCGGCGCCGTGCGCGCCTGACCCGAGGGCAACTCACTTGACGAAACCCAAGGGAACACCCGCAGAAGCTGGGCGAACAGCTGTAGCCGCGGTACCCCTTAGGCGTAGCGTCCTGCCGCATGCCCGCGAACAGTGAAGGAACCATGTTTACCAGGCTGTCCAAGGCCGCTGCTCTGACTACCGCCCTCGTAGCGGCCATCGCCATTTCCACGCTCGGCGCGAACTCGGCATCGGCCGCCTCCGCCCCACTGAGCAACGCGCGCATCGCCGTGCACTTCAACCTCGCCGAGGGACAGACTCCGGAGAACCTCGCGCTGGCGCCCAACGGCGATGCGTACGTCACCTTCGCCAAGGCCCGCCAGGTCGCCGAGGTCTCGCCCGAGGGCGAGATCCACATTCTCGCGACCATGCCGTTGCCCGCCGATGGTGGCGTGCACACCCCCGCCCTCGGGTTCCCGCTGACCCTCGGCATCGTGCGCGCCGACGACGGCACCCTCTACTTCCTCTACGCCACCGGCACGGCCGACCTGACCGGCGTGTGGCGTATGCGCCCTGGAGGCGAGCCCGAACGTATCGCCGCGCTGCCCGCGAACAGCCTGCCCAACGGCCTGGCCATGGACGCCGGAACGCACACCCTCTACGTCACCGATTCCGAACTGAGCACCGTCTGGAGCCTGCCCACTTCCGGCGGCACCGCCAGCGCCTGGTACACCGACCCTGCGCTTGCCCCGGCCGGATTCCTCGGCGCCAACGGCTTGAAGCTCCACGACGGCGCGGTGTGGGCCACCAACCTCGACAAGGGCACCATCATCCGCATCCCCATTCTCCCGAACGGGCGTGCCGGTGCGGCCCAGGTCACTGCCACCGGACTGACCGGGATCGACGATTTTGCCTTCACCGGCCGCGGCAACCAGATCATCGCCGCCCTCAACACCGTCAACGAAGTCGCCCTCGTGCAGCCAAACGGCACCCACACCATCGTGCTGACCGCAGCCGACGGCCTCGAAGGCCCGACCTCCGTCGCCCTGCGCGGCGACACCGTCTACGTCATGAGCGCCGCCTACGTCCTCGAAAAGGACCCCAACCTCATCCTCGCCCACCTCGACGAAAGCGACTGAAATCCGTGTCCTGGCTGGTGCGGGAGCCGGCGTCAACGGAGGCGGTCGACGTGACCGGGGAAGACGCCGGCGAGATGCGCGAGCGCCAGGACGTGGTGCAGGTCGCCGGCGGCCTCGACGGCGAAGGCGGCCGACGCGACCGTGAGCCCGATCGCGACCAGGGCGAACACGCTCCTTGACGTGAGCAGCCGACGCGCGGGCGGCGCGATCAGCAGGGCCGCGACCCGGCGCGGCACGTCGCCCGCCGTGGCGCCGAGCCTGACGGGGTCACGATGGACGGCGTCCTCGGTGGCCAGCGCGGCCTTGCCGACGGCCCTGGCCACCACCGATCGGCTGCCGACGGCGCGGGCGGCGAGCTCGTCGGCCCAGCGTTCTGTGGTGTAGCGCACGACCTTGCGCAACGGGAGCAGCAGCGGGTTCGCCGTGGCGAACACGTCGACGACGGCCACGAACAGGTGGTGCGACCGGATCAGGTGCGCGCGTTCGTGCGCGAGCAGGGCGCGTCGTTCGGCCGGGTTGAGGCCGGCGAGGATGCCGGTGGAGACGACGATCCGGCCGGGGCGGCCGGGTAGCGCGTGCGCGATGGGGCGCGCGTCGGGCAGGACCAGCAGTACGTCGGCAGCGGCGGACTCGGCGGCGAGGCTGTACGCCCTGGCCAGCGCAGCGCCGCGCCGTGCGGCGGCGATCGCGCCGGCCGCGCAGCCTGCGATGAGAAGCGCGGCGGCGGTCGCGTCGACGGGGAGGTCGGTGATGCCGGCCCGGTCCAGGGTCGGCATGGACAGGTGACCCAAATCGGCCACTGTGGACAGTCCGGCCAGTCCGGCCACGGTGAACAGGCCAAGTGAGATGGCCATGCCCGCGGTGAGGACGACGCAGGCTATGGCCGTGAGCCAGCTGGCGAGAGCGGGCCGCAGGCGCGGCGCGGAGGCCAGCATCAGCGGGACCGCGAGCAGCGGCACGAACAGGGGCAGGTAGCTGCCGACGTCCATGGGCGGCTCACCCGGCCTGGTCGGGATCGGGCTCCGTGGCGTGCTGGGCGAGCAACGAACGCAGCAGGCGTTCATCCTCATCGGACAGATCCGACACGAACCGGG
Source organism: Pseudonocardiaceae bacterium (assembly GCA_036500685.1). Taxonomy (GTDB): domain Bacteria; phylum Actinomycetota; class Actinomycetes; order Mycobacteriales; family Pseudonocardiaceae; genus CAJCJE01. Next base: position 4,087 of record DASYBO010000626.1, read on the forward strand.
CGAGCACCCGGCTCCGGTCGGACTCGGCGTCGAGCACCTGGCGCATTCGCCGGGCGGCGAGGCCGGGTTCGTCGGCGACCGGGGTGTATGCGAACGCCCTGCCGTGCGGGGTTCGGTCGAGTACACCCTTGACGTGCAGTCGGGACAAGATCGTCACCACGGTCGAATAGGCCAGCGTGCCACCGAGTTCGCGCTGCACCGCACCCGCGGTCAACGGGGTGGGCGCCGACCACAACGCGGCCAGCACCTCAGCCTCCAGCGCGCCGTGGCCACGCCGGCCTTTGGCCTGTTCACCAGACGGCCTTTCGCGCACAGCGCCGAATCTACCGCAGCGCCACCCCGTGACAAGAATGTCGAACCACGATTGTCGCGGACCACGCCACACCAGCACTACGACGACAGCTCCACAACTGGCCCACCGGTCTCGAGCAACGCCACCGGACCTTCACCTACATCATGTAGGCGGTATGGTCACAAGGTGGGAACTGCTCAACCCTGCCGGTGTCTTGTCCGTATTTGCGCGAACGGCTGGAGAGAGCAGGAGGGCATGCGGTGAGAATCGCCTTCGTCACCGAAACCTGGTTGCCGTCCACCGACGGCGTGGTCACCAGAATGACCTCGACGATTCGGGAACTGCGCAGGTCAGGCCATGACGTGTTGATCATCGCGCCGGAGGGTGGCGAGGAGGTCTACCTCGGGGCCACCGTGCGCGGCGTGCCGACCTTCGCGCTCCGCCGGGTCTACGGCGGCAAGCGCTGGGGGTTCCCGCTGCCCCGGATCGGCGGCTACCTGCGCGAGTTCCAGCCGGACATCGTGCACGTGGTGAACCCGATGATGATGGGCATCGTGGCGGTCATCGCGGCTCGGCTGGCGCGGCTGCCGCTGGTTGCGTCGTATCACACCGACGTCGCCCGCTACGCCGCCTACTACAAGCTCGGGTTCCTCCGGCCGGTCATCTGGTGGTTGCTGCGCAGGCTGCACGGCGGGGCCGAGCTCAACCTGGCCACCTCGGGCGCGACCTGCGCGGAACTGCGCGAACACGGCATTCCCCGGGTCGCGCTGTGGCGAAGGGGCGTCGACCTGGAACTGTTCCGGCCTCGCAGCGGCCCGGTCCCGGTGCCGCGCGAACCCGTGCACCGGCAGGGACCGATCACCGCGCTCTACGTGGGCCGGATCGCCGCCGAGAAGGGCCTCGACCGGCTCGCGCCGCTCACCCTGGCCGAGAACACCCGATTGCTGCTGGTCGGCGACGGTCCGCAGCGCGCCGAGCTGACCGAGCTGTTCCCCGCCCGCACCGCGAACTTCCTCGGCATCCTGCACGGCGACGCGCTCGCCGACGAGTACGCCAAGGCCGACGTGTTCGTCTTCCCGTCCACCACCGACACCCTGGGCCTCGTGCTGCTGGAGGCGCTGGCCAGCGGCCTGCCGATCGTGGCGGCGGACAGCCCCGCCAGCCGGGAACTGCTTGCCGAGTGCCCGGCCGCGCGGCTGTTCCCGCCCCAGGAGTCCGAGAAGCTGCCCGCGCTGGTCACCGAGCTGGCCAACGACCCGGCCGCCAAGCACAAGGCCCGCGCCGAGGCGGAGCAGTGGAGCTGGCCCGCGGCGACCAGCGAGCTGCTCGACCACTACCACACCGCGTTCACCCGGCACCGCCAACCGAAACCGAGCCGGATTCGCCAGCTGGCCGCGTTCAGCACGGTCGGCGTGCTCAACGCCCTGGTCGACGTGCTGGTGTTCAACATCCTGCTGCTCGTCGCGCCGACGCACTCCTCGTGGGTGCTGACCGTGTACAACACCGTGGCGGTGTGCGCGGCGCTGGCCAACAGCTACGCGCTCAACAGCCGCTGGACGTTCCGGGAGACCCGCGCGAAGCGCAGCACACGCTGGCGCCAGAAGGTCGGGTTCGTCGCACAGGCTGCCGTGAACATCGCCGTGAACGACGTGGTGCTCTCGCTGCTGGCCGGCACCTTCGTGTTCCTGCCGAGCTGGGCCGACAGCAACCTGGCCAAGATCACCGCGATGGTGTGCGCGTCGTTCGTCAGCTTCGTGCTGCTGCGCACCGTGGTGTTCCGCGAACGGTCCGCCGAACGCAAGCTGATCCTGCTGCTGGCGGAATCCGCCGACGCGGAGATCAGCCAGGCGGAGATCGGCCAAGCGACGGTCAGCCGGTCGCGGCCACCAGTCGCGCCGCCGAAGCAGCAGGCGAGCTGACCCGCGCCGGGCGCCCCTGCACGTCGTGCTCGCTCAGCGGGCCGACGCGCAGGCCGCGCCGGTCGCACTCGTCGAGCAGCCGGGGCAGCGCACCCAGCGTCGAACGCCACGCGCCAACCGAAGCGGCCACGTCCGAATCGTGCAGCAGGATCGTGCCGCCGCCGTCGAGGCCGGTGACCACCGTGTCGTACACGCTGGCCGGGGTCGACTTGGCGCTCCAGTCCCAACCCCAGCAGCTCCACAGCACCGGGGTCAGCTCCAGCTTGCGCGCGGCGAACAGCGCCGAACTCGTCAGCGCCCCGTAGGGCGGACGGAACCAGCGCGGCGGCGTGCCGGTGACCGCGGCGATCAGGTCCCTGCCGCGAGCCATCTCGTCGTAGGTGCGGCGCGGGCCGTACCAGAGCATCCTGCGGTGCGCCCAACCGTGTAGCGCCACCTCGTGGCCTGCCGCGGCGATCTCCCGGCCGAGCTGCGGCGCCCGCGCCAACTCGCTGCCCAGCACGAAGAACGTGGCGCGAATCCCGCGATTGTCCAGCTCGCGCAGGAAGAACGGGGTCGACCGAGGGTGCGGGCCGTCGTCGAAGGTGAGCGCGACGTGACCGGGATCCCCGAGCCCGGTCAGGCCCGGCAGCAGTTTCGCGCGCAACTCGGGCCAGAACGTGACCGCCGGCAGCGCGTGCGCGGCGAGAACACCGACGCCGGCCACCACGGCCGAGGTAGCCAGTCGATTCATGTCCGCAGATCCTCCAACGGGGTCGGATGCAGGTTCGCGGCGGCTGCCTCGACGGCCAACTGGTGCAGCACCACACCGAGCGCGCAGTTCGCGCCGTTGCCCGAGTGCACCAGCACGACCCCGCCGATTGCCGGCAGTTTCAGCGGCTGCCCGCAGGTGAGCACGTGCTTCGGTACCACGATGCGCTCGTGGTAGAAGGCGGCCATGCCCACGTCGATCGCGTCGACGTCGCCGTTGCTGAGCATCAGGTTCGGCCGATGCGAGGTGAGCTGGGTGATCAGCCGCGCGCCCGCGCCGATCGTGCCGCGCCCGGTGAAGACACCGGTCTCGTAGGGCTGGCCGCCGGCCGAGTTGACCAGTACCAGGCCCGCGTCGGACACCCTGCGCACCGCGTCCTGGTTGGCGACGGCCGCTGGCACGCTGACCGCGACCCCGGCCTGCAACTGCTTGAGCTGGAAGATGTTCTGTGCGCTCATCTTCTGGTCGGCCGGCAGGTCCACCACGAAGAACACCGAGTGCGCCTGGCCCGCGCTCGGGTTGACCGCGCGGAAACCGTTGGCAACGGCCATGCTCGTGCCGAACGTGCACATCCACAGCAGCGACAGCGAGGCCGTCGACCACACCGCGAGCCTGCGCGCGACCTTGTGCGGCCGGTGCACGTGCTTGGGCAGCTCGTTCCACTGCCGGATCAGCCCGGCGATCGGCACGGTCGGGCAGGCGGTGCCCACCGCACCCTCGCTCGGGTGGTAGCTCTGCAACCCGTTGGCCGGCGGCGTACGCGGGGCCACCTCGGCCAGCGCGGCGTCGAGTTCGGTGGTGTTGTGCAGCCACCGGGCCAGACCGGCCGAGGCGAGCAGGCGCGCGTTGGTGCGGCCGTGCCCGGCGAGGGCGCGGTAGGTGAGCACCGGCAGACCGCTGGCGCGCGCCTCGAAGAAGGTGAGTCCGCCGGAGTTGAGTACCGCGACATCGCAGGCGCGCAACAGAGCGGGCATGTCGTCGACCCAGCCGAGCACGATGCCGTCCAGATCGGCCAGCCGCTCGCGCAGGGTCTCGTTGTCCCCACACACAACGACCGGCGTGACCGAACCCGAAGCCGCAATCTCCCGCGCGGAGCGTTCGATCTCGCCGACCGCCCACGAACCCGACGCGACCAGCGCCAGGGTGGCGTCCATCGGCAGGCCGAACTCGGCCCGCGCCTTGGCCTTGTCGCTCGCGCCGCGCAGCGGGTGGAACTCCGGTCGTACGGCGGGGGCGACCACCGCGACGCAGCGGGCGCCCTGCATCCGCACCTGGTCGGCGATGCCGGGGTGCGCGGCGAGGTAGAGGTCGGTGCCTTCGGCGATCCACAACGGATGTACCGAGGGATCGGTCAGGTAGGTGACCAGTGGGGCGTCGAACTTTCCGCGCCTGCGCAACTGGTCGAGTACCTGACTGGCCAACGGGTAGGTGGACACCACCGCGTCGGATCCGTACACCGCGCGGCCCAGGTTGCGGCAGGCCATGGTGGTCACCCAGACCAGCACCGCGGCCATGGCCGGGTGGCGCTGCAGGAAGTTCAGCAGCCATTCCCAGGTCTGCGGCACGACATCCAGCTGACGGCGGTAGGCCGCCTTGGCCCGAAGGCCGAGGCCGAAGGACAGCATCTCCAAGAAGTCGTAACGGTCGACCTCGTAGCCGGCTTCGCCGAGCCGGCGAGCTATCTCCTGGGCCGCTCCATCGTGGCCGGCACCCAGGCTGGCCGACACGATCGCGATCCGTCCCACGCCACTGTTCCCCTATCGATCTAGCTGGCGGTAGCTGAACGTCATGATCCCTGATGGGGTAGACGGGACTTGCCTCGGCTGCCGAACCAGCGTACCCCTACACGATGTAGGTGAATTTCCGGCCACCCGTGCCCCGCTCCAGGTATGGTCTTGAGCAGGTGAACAAGTAGGAGGATGCCAGTGAATCCCGCCGGCTCCAAGCGCAATCGCCGACGGGGCGCCGGCGAGTTGGAGAACCAGGTGCTCGCCACGCTCTGGGCCGCGCAAAGCCCGCTCACCCCGCGTGAGGTGCAGCATGCCCTCGGCGAGGGGCTCGCCTACAACACCGTGCAGACGATCCTGGTCCGGTTGCACGACAAGCGCCTTGTGCAGCGCGGCAACGACGGCAGGGCGCACCGGTACGCGCCGACCAAAGGCCCCGAGGAGCTCACGGCCGAACGGATGAACCTGCTGCTGGCCGCCGAGTCCGACCGGCGCACCGTGCTGAGCCGGTTCGTCAGCAACCTCCAGGCCGGTGACGAGGAGATCCTCCGTGACCTGCTGGAACATGTCGACAGCCAGAACTGAGTAGTTCCGGTTGTCGGTCCTGCTCCACCCCATGACTGCACACTCGCATGATCGTCGAACGCGTGACATCAGCATTTTGGCTCGTTTCCCGTCGACCAAAGTATTACCCCTTGCGGCCTCGGGGGCGCACCGGAGGGGAATACCCAGGTGACCCCGGGTTTATTCGACTGACAGCGACTGCCGGACAAGGCATAGTTCCCCCGGCCGACACATCGTCCAGTCCGGACCCGGCGCGCACACCACGAGGGGGTTAGTCATGGAACACCTGTCCAAGCACCTGATCAACTGGGCCTCGATCCTAGAGCCGGCAACGCGCGAGCAGGCGCTGGCCACCGCGTCCATGCCCTTCGTCTACCCGCACGTCGCGCTGATGCCGGACGCGCACCTCGGCAAGGGCGCCACCGTCGGCTCGGTCATTCCGACCTTGAAGGCCATCATTCCGGCCGCGGTCGGCGTGGACATCGGCTGCGGCATGATCGCCGTACGTACCCAGTTCACCCGTGATGACTTCGTGACGCATTCGGTTCCCTTGGCCACGCTGCGGTTGGCGATCGAACGCGCGATCCCGCTGTCCGCGGGCGCCGCCAACCAGAAGCTCACCGCGACCGTGCGGCCACGCCTCGAGTTGTTGGCCAAGAAGGCGGCCGAAGCCGGATTCGAACCGGGCAACTACGCACGGAAGTGGGAAGTGCAGCTCGGTTCGCTCGGTTCCGGCAACCACTTCATCGAAGTGACCGTCGACGAACTGGACCGGGTGTGGCTGTTCCTGCACTCGGGTTCGCGCGGCGTCGGCAACAGGATCGCCCAGTACCACATCGGTGTCGCACGGGAACTGTGCGAACGCTGGTGGATCCAGTTGCCCGACCGCGACCTTGCCTACCTCCCGGAGGGCATCGACGAATTCTGGCACTACATCCGCGAACTGCGGTGGGCGCAGGAATTCGCGTTGCTCAACCGCGAGGAAATGATGGACCGCGTCGTCGAATGCGTCGCGGAATGGCTCGGGTCCGAAGTGGTCGAACAAGAACGAACCAACTGCCACCACAACTTCACCCAGCTGGAAACCCACTTCGGCAAGGAAGTGTGGTTGTCCCGCAAGGGCGCCATCGAAGCCAAGGCAGGCCAGCCCGGCCTGATCCCCGGTTCGATGGGCACCGCGAGCTATGTCGTGGTGGGCAAGGGCAACCCGGTTTCGCTGAACTCATCGCCCCACGGCGCGGGCCGCAACTACTCGCGCTCCGCCGCGCGGCGCACGTTCAGCCACGACCAGCTGCGCGAAGCCATGCAGGGCATCGAATACCGCGACACCGACGCCTTCATCGACGAGATCCCGCAGGCGTACAAGCCTATTGACCAAGTGATGGCTGATGCGGCCGATCTGGTCGAGGTGCGACATGTGCTGCGGCAGTTGGTGAACGTCAAGGGCGACTGAGCAGAACGGCACGGTGGGGCAGATCGACGATGTGCCCCACCGTGCGCGGTTCAGCCGACGCGGTGGGCTGCTGGATGCGGCAGAGCCCACTGGGTGGGCGGCGTCGGGGGAGCCAGCTGGGTATTCGATACCACGTGGATGTCCACGGTCTGTCCGGGAGTGATCGTCGAGGTGTCGAGCGTGTTCGGTTGGCCGGGGGCTAGTTCTTCGCTATAGCCATCGAAAGATCTCCAACCGGGCACAATATCCAAGGTTCCCCGGCCAACCGTTACCGTGCTGCCCGACCCGAGGCCGAACAAGCCGCCTGCGACGACATCCTGGGTTGCCGGATCGAGGAGCTGCACGGGGGATCCAGCTACCTGCGGATCGTCGTCGTTGATCACCTTCAGCGTGAAATTCGTGGTTGGTATGTCCGGCGGCAGGACCGTGGCCACCGCCGTCGCCTCCGGGCCGCTGAGCTGGTAACCGACGAATGGCTGGAACACGCAGTCAGCCGCGTACTTGCCGGTGATATCGCCCGCCTCATCGACCGGAAGGATCTCTGAGAGGTGCAGTGTGACGGTTTGGTTGCCTGGCACGGTGATGCCCGGATTCGTGAGTTGGTTCCACCCGTTGCCGATGCCGAGCAGCACGCGGTCCTCGGCAGCTGGGTTGCAGTCGGCTTGGACGCCATA
>DASYBO010000627.1:0-6896 GCA_036500685.1 Pseudonocardiaceae bacterium
GCGCGTTGTTCTGGTTCCTCGCCGGCGGCGGGGCCGCGCTCTACCTGTTCGGCATGGACGCGCTCTACGACCTCGAACACGGCATCTGGTGGCGTTCGGGCGCGGGCGGGGTGATCGAGCTGCTGATCAACCTGCTCACCCTTGCCGTCGGCTTCGGTCTGCTCCGCTGGGCCTGGCGCAGGCGAAACGGGCTGCTGGCGGTCAGTCCGGCAGGTTGAAGAAGATCATCGGGTTGTCCTTGCCGGTCCGCACCGGCGTGCCAAGCCCGATCTCCTGCTTGAGTTCGTTGAGCGCCTTGTACGTCTGCGGCGCCTTGGGCTCTGACGCGGTGAAGTAGTCGACGTTGTTGTCGTTGAGCCAGCGCACGACGACCCGGCCCTCGTGGAAGGGCAGCGTGAAGCGGAAGTGGAACACGTCGTGCACGCTGACCGGGATGCCGCCGGGCATCAGCGGGAACAGGTTCCGCACGTACCAGCGGCCGAACGCGGCACCGTGCGCGGCGTCGATGAACAGGTAGTCGGTCTTTTCGGGCAGTTTGTCCAGGTTCGCCTTGACGTCGCCCTTGGTGAAGGTCCAGCGGCCCTCGGAGAGTTCGGCCGGCACGTTCTTGACCACGTTGTCCACGATGTCGTACGAGTGCAGGTGGCCCGTCTCGTTGTCCCGTAGCGCGCTCAGGATCCAGGTCGTGGACTAGCCGTGGAAGGTGCCGATCTCGACCACGTGCTCGGGGCGGAACTCGCGCAGCAGCAGGTAGGTGATCTCGGCTTCGTGGTCGTCTAGCTGCGGCGTCATGTGGTCCGCGTTGTTCTGGTGGAAGGCGCGCTGCTGGTCGCGCACCTCGGCCAGGGACGACGCGTACTTGCGGTACAGCTCGACGATGAAGTCGAGGTTGACCTTGCTCATGACTGCCTCTCGTATACGCCCCCGGTCGCCCGGGAACGGGCAAACCCTCCGGCGCCGAGGATACTGAACCCTCCTTCTGACCCTTGCGCACCCGCGTCGGGAAGCGCTCTCCCCTCGAAACCCGCTGGTGAACGGCACGAAGTTGATATCGATACGTGAATAATTCGCCGATTGCCCTATCAACGAGGGATTCCCGGATGTCATCATCGGTTCAAAGGTCATCGGGGACCGGGTAGGTGGTAGCCATGAGCGTGGTAGAGCCGGTGGTCGATCACCATGTCGGGGTCAGCATCCGCGCCAGAGTGGTGTACGCCGCCGCCCGCCTGATGTTGCGCCCGTTGCTGACCCACTGGCCGCTCAACCCGCTCGGCCTGCTGCCGTTGCCCCTGGTCGACTATGCCGCCGAGCTGCTGCCGAACCCGCACGACACCGAGTTCGAACGGGTCGAACTACCCGGCTTCCGTGGCCAGTGGGCCAGGGCCGAGGGCGTCGAGGAAGACGGCGCGGTGCTCTACTTCCATGGCGGCGCGTTCATCGCCTGCGGCCTGGCCACCCACCGGCACGAGGTCGCCAAGATCTCCGCGACCGCCGGCCTGCCCGTGCTCTCCGTCGCCTACCGCCAGCTGCCCCAGGTCCCGCTGGCCGGCTCGCTGCTGGACTGCCTTGCCGCGTATCGGCACCTGCTCGACTCCGGGCTCGACCCGAGCCGGATCGTGCTCGCCGGCGATTCGGCCGGCGGGCACCTCGCCTTCGCCACCGCGCTCGCGGCCATGGCCGAGGACCTGCCGCAGCCGGCCGGGATCGTCGCGCTCTCGCCGTGGCTGGACTTCGACGCGACGGCGAAGATCGCGCATCCGAATGCCGCGCGCGACGCATATGCGCCGGTCAGCCGGTTGCCGTTCCTGGCAACGCTGTGCCTTGGCCGGGGTGAACTCGACCCGCTGGCCTCACCGGTCAATCGCGACCTCACCGGTCTACCCCCGGTGCTGCTACTCGCTGCCGAGGACGAGATGCTGCGCTGCGACGCGGAACTCATGGCCGAGCGGCTCGCCGCAGCGGGCGTGCCGTGCCGGTTGCAGATCTGGGCCGGTCAGATCCATGCGTTCCCGGTGCTCGGCGACCTCCTGCCGGAGAGCCGGGAGGCCATTCACGAGATCGGCACGTTCATCCGTGAGGTGACGACGCCTGCTCGGTTGACCCCGCGCTCGCCGCTGCCACGCGCGCTGGCCGGCTGACCAGCGCCAACGGGCAGCCTCAGGATTTGCGGGCCGCCGCCGTGTTCGCGGTGGCCTTGGTCTCCGGGCGCTGCTGCGGCACGGCCTGGTCGGCCTTGGCCGGCTCGGCCGCGGCCTCATCGGCGTGCTTCTTCTCCTCCTCGATCGGGTCGAGCATCGGAGTCGCGTCCTTCATCAGCTTGTGCGCGGTCTGCAGCTGCTGGGTGATCCGGCCGCGCAGCGTGCGCAGGTCCTGCACCCGGCGGTTGGCCTCGCTGATCCTGCGGTGGCACTCGTCGGTGGTCTCGCGCAGCTTGCGTTCGGCCCGCTCGGTGGCCTCCCGGACTCGGCGCTCCGCTTCCTCGGTCGCCTCGCGCACGCGCCGTTCGGCCTCGGCCCGGCTCGCGCCGCGCTGCTGCTCGATCTCCTTCGCAAGCGCCTGCCGCTTGCTGGTCATGTTGCGCTCGAAGTCCTGCTCGATCTTCACCCGGCGAGCCTCGGCCTGGCCGTCCTGCTCCTGGCGCTGCTTGGTCGCCGCCGTGGTCATGTCCGCGACCGAGATCCGCGCCTGCTTCACCAGCGCGGCATGCTGATCGCGCATCTCAAGGCGCTGCTTGTCCAGATCGCCGAGCAGCTTTTCGTAGCTGCCGCGCAGTTTCGCGGCGGAATCCTCGGCGCTGGCCCAGGTGTGGCTGGCCGCGGCCTGAGCTCGCGCGGTGATCTCGGCCGCCTGGTGCTGCGCCAACTGAACCATGCGCTGGCAGCGATCATCGAGATCGTCCGTGTTCTTGGGCAGTTCGACCAGGCCATGGACCTGTTTGTTGAGTTGCTGGGCGCGCGCGTGCGACGCGGTCAGCTGCTCGGTGAGGTCGGCGACCTGGGACAGCGCGGCATCCCGATCAGCGGCGAGCAGCTTGGTCTCGGCGTCGAGATCATCGAGGTATTGTTTCACTTGGGCACGGTCGAATCCGTGCCACACCACGTCGAAGCCGGGCTTGAGGGGAACGAGTTCACGGTCTTCCGGACGCGCCATGCTTCGACGTTACGCGATCGCCGTATGCCCCCGGTAAGTGGCTCGCCGTTATTGGCCCGACCGGCGTATCCCCTTCTCGCGCGAGGACCCCATCCGGTGGCCGTGGAATAGGTAGCCTTGGCGGTGTGCCGGACCCATCGCTACTCGCCACCAGTGATCTGCATGTCACTCACAAAGGCAATGCCGAGATGCTGGACCAGATCCGTCCCTACGCGGACGGCGACTGGCTGATCGTCGCAGGCGACGTCGCCGAGACCAGTTCGGCCATCGAGGAAACGCTGAAGCGGTTGGCCGACCGGTTCGAGAAGGTGATCTGGACCCCCGGCAACCACGAGCTGTGGACGGTGCCGGACGAGCCGGTCAAGGCGCGCGGCGTGGCCCGCTACGAATATCTCGTCGACCGCTGCCGCGCGCTCGGCGTCGTCACGCCGGAGGACGAGTACCCGATCTGGCGGACCGCGCAGGAATCCTTTGTGGTCGCCCCGCTTTTCCTGCTCTACGACTACAGCTTCCGGCTGCCCGAGCACACCACCGTCGAGCAGGGCCTTGCCTACGCGCAGGAAACGGGCCTGGTGTTCACCGACGAGATCCTCCTGCACCCGGACCCGTACCCGACCCGGCAGGACTGGTGCGCCGCACGGGTCGAGTCGACCGAACGCAGGCTGGCCGCGCTGCCCGAAGACCTGCGCACCGTGCTGATCACGCACTTCCCGCTGCATCGCGGCCCGACCAGGATGATGCGCCACCAGCACCTGGCGATGTGGTGCGGCACCGAGCGCACCGCCGACTGGCACCTGCGCTTTCGCGCCGCGGTCGCCGTCTACGGGCACCTGCACATCCCGGTCACGCTGGAGTACGACGGCGTCCGGTTCGAGGAGGTGTCGCTGGGCTATCCGCGCGAATGGCAGCGGCGTCCGCATCCGCCCCAGCCGATGCGCCGGATCATCCCGGGCGACCCGAGCCGAGTGCCCTACAACCGGACCGCCCGGTGATCGCCGACCTGCTGCCGGCCGAGATCGCGGCCGAGGAGATCGTCGGGTCCGACCCGACCGCCGCACTGCTCCCCGAGGAACTGGAGCTGGTCGCGCGGGCCGTTGAGAAGCGACGGCTGGAAGTGACCAACGTGCGCACTGCCGCGCGCCGTGCCCTGGCCCGCATCGGTGTGCCGGCCGTGCCGATCCTGCGCGGGAACAAGGGCCAGCCGCTGTGGCCTGCCGGGGTGGTCGGCAGCATGACGCACACCGCGGGCTACTGCGCGGCAGCGGTCGCGGACGCCGGCAAGATCCGCTCGATCGGCATCGACGCCGAGGAACACGACCAGTTGCCCGGCGGCGTGCTGGACGCCGTGTCGCTGCCGGCGGAACGGGCCATGCTCCAGCGGCTGGGCACCGATCTGCACTGGGACCGGCTGCTGTTCAGCGCCAAGGAGTCCGTCTACAAGGCGTGGTTCCCGCTGACCGGCCGCTGGCTCGGTTTCGAGGACGCGCACCTGACCTTCGACCCGGACGACGGCACGTTCTCGGCCCGCATCCTGATCGACGGCGCCACCACGGACGGACCGCCGCTGACCGGGTTGACCGGCCGCTACCTGGTCCGCGACGGCTACGTGCTGACCGCGATCACGGTCCCGCTCGCTACCAGTGGAAGCCCCTGGTGAGCTTGGCGATGGTCGTCGCCAGCCTGGTCAGCTGCTGCTCGCCCTTGCCCAGCTTGATCGTCCCGCCCGCGCCGCCTGCCGCCGTCGAGTCGGGGAAGATCCGGTAGGCCTGGTAGGCGATCGCGTCGACGAGGCCGGGAGCCACCGTGTAGGTGAACTGCATGGCCGCGCCGGTCGGCGTGCCGATGTGTTTGGGCTTGTCGATCAGCGCCTTGATCACCATGTCCGCGGCCTGCGACGGCGACTTCGCCGGGAACGCCTCGTAGATCTTGGTCGGCCGGATCATCGGCGTGCGCACCAGCGGCATGTGCACGGTGGTGAACGTGATGCCGGCGCCGTGCGTCTCGGTGGCCACGATCTTGCTGAAGTAGTCCAGCGCCGCCTTGGACGCGACATACGCCGAGAAGCGCGGCGCGATGCCCTGCACGCCGATGGAGGACACGTTCACGATGTGCCCGAACCGGCGCTCGGTCATCTGCGGCAGCAGGGCCAGGATCAGCCGCACCGCGCCGAAGTAGTTGATCGCCATGGCCCGCTCGAAGTCGTGGAAGCGGTCGTAGGACTTCGCGACGGAGCGGCGGATGGACCGGCCCGCGTTGTTCACCAGCATGTCGACGCCGTCGTGTTCGGACAGCATCGCGGCGACGGCTTTGTTGACCGACTCCTCGTCGGTCAGGTCGCACGGGTAGGCGTACGCGTCGCCGCCGTGCGCGCGGATCTCGTCGCGCAACTCCTCCAGCTCGGCGGCACGACGGGCGATCAGCAGCGGGATCCCGCCCAGCTCGGCGACGCGCAGCGCGGTCGAGCGGCCGATGCCCGAGGACGCGCCGGTGATCACCACGCGCCGGCCGTCCAGTTCGCCGCCCTGGCCGTGCCGGCGGGCGCGGAACGGGTCGAGGTGCTCGCGCCAGTAGCGCCACAGCACGCCCGCGTAGTCGGTCAGCGGCGGCACCTCGATGCCGCTGCCGGCCAGCGCGCGCTCGGTCGCGGCCGAGTCGAACGTCGCGTGGAACTCCGACACCGACAGCACCACCGGCGGGATGCCGAGCCGGTCAAGCACGGCGTCGCGCGCGATGGCCGCGCCGGGCACCCAGTCGACGAGTTCGGCCAGCTTCAGCAGCGGGTCGGAAAGGCCCGTGGGCAGCTGCGCGGTCACCGTCGGCGCACCGGCGACGCGCGCGAACGCGTCGTAGACCTTGGTGATCGGCTGCATCTTCGGGTTGACCAGGTGGAAGGTCCGATGGTCGAGGCCGGGCGCTGTGACAAGGTGCACCATGGCCGCTGCCACGTAGTCCACCGGAACGATGTTGGTCTCGCCGAGGTTGGGCAGCACGACCGGCAGCTTGGGCAGGCCGGCCAGGCGCGAGATGGCCGGGAAGACGTAGTACGGGCCGTCGATCTTGTCCATCTCGCCGGTCTGCGAGTTGCCGACGACGACCGCGGGCCGGTAGATCCGCCATGGCACGTCGTGCTGTTCGCGAACGAGTTCCTCGCCCGCGAACTTGGTGCGGTGATACGGGGTGAGCAGCCGCTGCCCCTCGTCGAACATGTCCTCGGTGAACGTGCCGTGATAGTCACCGGCCACCGCGACCGAGGACACGTGGTGCAGACACCCCGCGTGCACGGCCGAGGCCACCGCGACCACGTTGCGGGTGCCCTCCACGTTGGCCAGCATGCTGGCCTCGTCGTCGGCGGTGATGTCGTAGAGCGCGGCCAGGTGGATGACGTGGTCGACCTGGTCGATCAGGCCCTGCAGAGTCGCCTCGTCGATGCCGAGCAATGGCTGGGCGAGGTCGCCGATGATCGGTTCGACCCGGTCACCGTGGGGCCACCGGTGCCGCAGGGCGTCCAACCGATTGAGTGAACTCGAACGAGTGAGAACCAGTACGCGGTCGGTTTCGTCCCGTTGCAGCAACTCGTCGACGACGTGCCGGCCGATCAGCCCGGTCGCGCCGGTCACCAGATACGTCGCCATCACCGCTCCTTGTTGCCGCTGTTCAGGGCGCGCCGTCTCGCCACTGTCCCAGGTGGGGTGATTCTCCTAGCTGCGGCGGGCTCGCGTCCATCCCGGGTGCCGATCTTCACTGCC
>DASYBO010000628.1:0-3440 GCA_036500685.1 Pseudonocardiaceae bacterium
GTCGTCGCCGAGACCACCGCGCTCGGCGCCGCCTACGCGGCCGGCCTCGCCACGGGTTTCTGGGCAGGCGAGGACGACATCAGGGCCAACTGGGCCAAGGACAAGCAGTGGGACCCGGCCATGGACGCCGACACCCGCGACCGCGAGTACCGCAACTGGCGCAAGGCCGTGACGAAGACCTTCGACTGGGTCGACTCCGAGGACTGACACGAGGCCGGGCCCTCGGACGCTCCCCCGTCCGAGGGCCCGCCCCAAAACGGTCCATTTCGGACGGCAACGTCCTCGTCGTCAGTCGAGGTCGTCGTGGCGCATCAACTGCCGCCCGGCCTCGGTGATCGACCCGGACAGCGATGGATACACCGAGAAGGTCAGGGCAAGGTGCTCGACGGTCAACTGGTTCTGCACGGCCAGCGCGATCGGCAGGATCAGCTCGCTCGCGCTCGGCGCGACGACGACGCCGCCGATCACCACGCCCGTTGCTGGTCGGCAGAACAGCTTGACGAAACCGCGGTGTAGGCCCTCCATTTTGGCCCGCGCGTTGGTCGCCAGGGGCAGCATGACCGTCCGCGCCGGCACCTCGCCGGTGTCGATCGCGCGCTGGCTGATGCCGACGTTGGCGATCTCCGGGTGGGTGAACACGTTCGCCGCGACGGTCTTGAGCTTGATCGGGGTGACGCCTTCGCCGAGCGCGTGCCACATGGCGATCCGGCCCTGCATCTGCGCGACCGAGGCCAGCATCAGCACGCCGGTGCAGTCACCGGCCGCGTAGATGCCGGACACGCTGGTCCGCGACACCCGGTCGACCGAGATGAACCCGCCGGGTCCCGGTTCGATGCCCACGCTTTCCAGGCCGATGTCCTGGGTGTTGGGTACCGAGCCGACCGTCATCAGCGCGTGGCTGGCCTCGATCTGGCGGCCGTCCCGCAGGTGCACGATGACGCCGTTGTCGACCCGCTCGACGCGTTCGGCGCGCGCGTGCTTGACCAAGGTCAGGCCGCGTTCGTCGAACACGTCCTCCAGCACGGCGGCCGCGTCCGCGTCCTCGTGCGGGAGCACCCTGTCCCGGCTGGACACCAGGGTCACCTCGACGCCCATCTCGGTGTAGGCCGAGGCGAACTCGGCACCGGTGACCCCTGAGCCGATCACGACCAGGTGTTCGGGCAGTTCCGGCAGGTCGTAGATCTGCCGCCAGGTCAGGATGCGCTCGCCGTCCGGTTCGGAACCGGGCAGCACGCGCGGCGTGGCGCCGGTGGCGATCAGCACCGCGTCCGCCTCGTGGACCTGCTCAGCGCCCTCATCGGTGGTGACGATGACGCGGTGCCGGGCAAGGCCGGGTGCGTCGTCGGCGAGCCGCGCGGTGCCGGTGACCAGCTTGACGCCTTCCCGCTGAACGCGTTCGCGCACGTCGGCCGACTGGGCGAGAGCGAGGCCCTTCACCCGGCCGTGCACGGTCGGCACGTCCACCTCGGCCGTGGTGCTGCCGGTGCGGACGCCCAGCTCGTCCGCGGACCGGAACGCCGAACGGGCACCGGCCGATGCGATGAACGTCTTGGACGGGACACAGTCGTAGAGCACGCACGCGCCACCGAGACCGGCCGGCTCTGCGACCGTCACCTCGGCGCCGTGCTGAGCGGCGACCAGGGCCGCCTCGTACCCGGCGGGGCCACCCCCCATGATGACGATGCGCGTCACGAAGCCTCCTCCTGCTGAACTGCTGAAACCACTGCCTGCCTACGCGTCGCCGTCATCGTTGCCGTCGTCGCTGCCGGGTACGGATCGCACGCCCGATTCCGGCCCTGATGTGCCGATCCGGACGCCGATCGCGCTGCCACCGTACGCGGCGCCTGCCGCCGATGTTCACCGGACAGGCTGGTTGGACCGCGCGTTGCACCGAGTGATCCGGTCAGTCGCTAGGCTGTCGGCGTGCCGCTCTACGCCGCGTACGGGTCCAACATGGACCCGGCCCAGATGATGCAGCGCGCCCCGCACTCGCCGATGGCGGGCACCGGCTGGCTCGTCGGTTGGCGCCTGACCTTCGGAGCCGAGGATCTGACCTGGGAAGGCGCCTTGGCGACCGTGGTCGAGGAGCCGGATTCACAGGTCTTCGCCGTGCTCTACGACGTCCTGCCCGAGGACGAGGATCGGCTGGACAGCTGGGAAGGGTCCGAACTCGGCCTGCACAAGAAGCTCCGATTGCGCATCCAGACCTTGGACGGCGGCGTGCTGGCCTGGTTGTACGTGCTGGACGCGTACGAGGGTGGCTTGCCCTCCGCCCGGTACCTTGGCGTGATGGCCGACGCGGCGGAAGCCGCTGGCGCGCCTGCCGACTACGTGACGGACCTGCGGTCCCGACCGTGCGGCGGCATCGGCGTCTAGTTCATCGTCTGCTCTCCTTTCTCGTGGGTGGTTCAGGCGGCGAGCTGTCTTCGGTTGAACGCCTCTTTCAGTCGATCGAGCAGGGCGGCCGGTTCGTAGAGGTCAAGGGCGTGCGCGTGCAGCAGGAGCCAGCCATGGCGGCGCAGGTGTGCCTCGCGGGCTGGATCGCGAACGGGCCAGCCCTCGTCCGCCTCGCACTCGACCGCGATTCGCCCCTGTGGCCAGGCGAAGTCGAGTCGGTGCACCCGGCCGCACGCGTCGCTCACCGCGTGCTGGCATTCCGGCACCGGAAGTCGGGCGTCGGCCATGATCAGCAGGATCGCGCTCTGCATCGGGGTCTCGGGCAGACCGGTGGCCAGGTCGAGCAAGTCCAACGCCCGTTGCACGGCGCGCTGATTCGGCTGCCCTGCGACGATGCGGGCCACCGTCGCGCGGAACCCGGGTCGGTCCGGGCCGGGCAGACCGCGCAGTAGCTCGTCGGCACAGGCGAGGACGCCGCGTCGGGATTCGGTGCGGAACAGCTCGGCCAGCAGCGGTTCCGGCCGCAGCACCCGCAGCCCGTCCAGCTCCTCGATGTCCGATTCGGACACCGGGCCTTGGTGCACGACCAGACCTTCGCGGGACCGGATCCGACGAAGGTAGGGCACGCGCACGTGCACCGGATGGCCGCCGATGGCGGTGCAGCCGTGCAGCACGGCGGCGGTCGAACCGACGAGCACGGCCTCGGGGCCGGCCAGTAACAGCGCGCCGGCCGCACGGGTGCGCAGATCGAGCGTGCGGTCGCCGTCGAGCAGGACACCGCGCCCGAAGCAGACGAATTCGGCCTTGTCCATGGCGGCGCGCAAGCGGTACTCGCCAAGCGCGGAGCGGACGTTGTCGTAGGGGTAGGCGCCGTGCAGGCCGCCTGGGATCTCGGTCATGCGCACAGCGTGCTCGATCGGACAAGTCGAGATTCGACGTCGGCGCGAAACTGTGGATAGCGGGGTCTGATGTGGATAACTCGGCCGTTGTGGGGGTGGGCGGTTTGACAAAAATGTGGCGGTGTGCGGTCGGTTCACGGAGGC
>DASYBO010000629.1:0-12672 GCA_036500685.1 Pseudonocardiaceae bacterium
CGAGACCATGCTGCTCTCGGCGACGACCGCGTCCAAGCACCCGAAGGAGCAGTTCGACTTCTTCCCGCTGACCGTCGACGTCGAGGAGCGCATGTACGCGGCGGGCCGGATCCCCGGCTCGTACTTCCGTCGCGAGGGTCGTCCCGGCACCGAGGCGATCCTGACCTGCCGGCTCATCGACCGGCCACTTCGGCCGTCCTTTGTGGATGGCCTGCGTAACGAGATCCAGATCGTCGTCACCGTCCTGTCGCTCAACCCGCAGGACGTCTACGACGCGGTGGCCATCAACGCCGCCTCGATGTCCACCCAGCTGGCCGGTCTGCCGTTCTCCGGCCCGATCGGTGGCGTGCGGATCGCTCTCATCAGCCAAGAGGGTCAGGACAGCCAGTGGGTCGCGTTCCCGACCCGCGAGCAGCTGACCAAGGCCGTCTTCGACATCGCCGTCGCCGGTCGCGTCGTCGACGGTGGCGACGTGGCGATCATGATGGTCGAGGCCGAGGGTACCGAGAACATGACCAGCCTCATCGCCGACGGCGCGCAGGCGCCGACCGAAGAGGTCGTGGCCCAGGGCCTGGAAGCCGCGAAGCCGTTCATCAAGGTGCTGTGCGAGGCGCAGGTCGAGCTGGCCAACGCCGCCGCCAAGGAAACCGGCGAGTTCCCGACCTACCCGGCCTACGAGGCCGACGCGCTGGAGGCGGTCACCTCGGCCGTCACCGACGAGCTGGCCAAGGCACTGACCATCGCCGGCAAGCAGGAGCGCGAATCGCGCATCGACGAGGTCAAGGCGCTGTGCATCGAGCGGGTCACCGCGGATGGCGCGTTCGACGGTCGCGAGAAGGAGATCGGCGGGGCGTTCCGCGCGCTGACCAAGAAGCTGGTCCGCCAGCGCATCCTGCGCGACAAGATCCGCATCGACGGTCGCGGCATCACCGACATCCGGTCGCTCTCGGCCGAGGTCGCCGTGGTTCCCAGGGCGCACGGTTCGGCGCTGTTCGAGCGCGGCGAGACCCAGATCATGGGTGTCACCACGCTGAACATGCTGCGCATGGAGCAGACGCTGGACACGCTCTCCCCGGAGACGACCAAGCGCTACCTGCACCACTACAACTTCCCGCCCTACTCGACCGGTGAGACCGGCCGGGTCGGTTCGCCCAAGCGGCGCGAGATCGGCCACGGCATGCTGGCCGAGCGCGCGCTGGTGCCGGTGCTGCCCAAGCGCGACGAGTTCCCCTACGCGATCCGCCAGGTGTCCGAGGCGCTGAGCTCCAACGGTTCGACCTCGATGGGCTCGGTCTGCGCCTCCACCATGTCGCTGCTGAACGCCGGTGTGCCGCTCAAGGCGCCGGTCTCCGGTATCGCCATGGGCCTTGTCTCCGACACGGTCGACGGCAAGACCGAGTACGTCGCCATCACCGACATCCTCGGTGCCGAGGACGCGTTCGGCGACATGGACTTCAAGGTCGCCGGCACCAAGGAGTTCGTGACCGCGCTCCAGTTGGACACCAAGCTCAAGGGCATCCCGTCCGAGGTGCTCGGCATGGCGCTCAAGCAGGCTCGCGACGCGCGCCTGACCATCCTGGAGGTCATGGCCGAGGCCATCGACCGCCCGGACGAGATGAGCCCGTACGCCCCGCGCGTCACCTCGATCCACATCCCGGTCGACAAGATCGGCGAGGTGATCGGGCCGAAGGGCAAGATGATCAAGTCGATCACCGAGGAGACCGGCGCCGACGTCTCGATCGAGGACGACGGCACGATCTACGTCGGTGCCAACGACGGCCCGGCCGCCGAGGCGGCGATCGGCATGATCAACGCGATCGCCAACCCGCAGCTGCCCAAGGTCGGCGAGCGCTTCCTCGGCACGGTCGTCAAGACCGCCGCCTACGGCGCGTTCGTGTCCCTGCTCCCGGGCAAGGACGGCCTGGTGCACATTTCGAAGCTGGGCAACGGCAAGAGCATCGGCAAGGTCGAGGACGTTGTCAACGTGGGCGACAAGCTCCGCGTCGAGATCGCCGACATCGACCAGCGCGGCAAGATCAGCCTGGTCGTCGTCAACGACGATGCCAATGCCGAGAAGCCGGCCGAAACCCCGGTCGTCGAGAATGAAGCCACTCCGGAGCCGGCGGTCTAGTGAGCCCTAAGAACAACGGTACGGCCGCGAACGCTTCGAGCGTTCGCGGCCGTGCTCGTCAACAAGACACCTTGGGACAAAAGGCACTACGCGCGCCAGCAGTTCAGCGGTCGGCCGGCAGCAGGATCCTCGACCGTGGCCCGGACGGGCATCTGGTCCGGCGCAGCGTGCTGCCCAGCGGCCTGCGGGTGATCACCGAGCAGGTGCCCGGCGTGCGCTCGGCCGCCGTCGGCATCTGGGTCGGGGTCGGCTCGCGGGACGAGACGCCCTCGGTCGCCGGGGCCGCGCACTACCTGGAACACCTGCTGTTCAAGGGCACCCAGCGGCGCACGGCCGCGCAGATCGCCGAGGAGATCGACGCGGTCGGCGGTGAACTCAACGCGTTCACCGCGAAGGAGCACACCTGCTACTACGTGCATGCCCTCGACGACGACCTGCCGCTGGCGATAGATCTGCTCACCGACGTCGTGTTCTCGGCGACGCTGGCGAACAAGGACATCGAGCTGGAACGCAGTGTCGTCCTCGAAGAGATCGCCATGCGCGACGACGACCCGGAAGACCTGCTGCACGAGGCGTTCTGCACGGCGCTGCTCGGTGAGCACATCCTCGGCCGGTCGGTGCTGGGCTCCGAGGAGTCGATCACCGCGATGACCCCGAGTGCGGTGCGCGGCTTCTACAAGCGGCGCTACACACCGTCCAAAATGGTCCTCGCGGTGGCCGGCAACATCGAGCACGGCCAGGTGCTCCGGTTGGCGCGCAAGGCATTGGGCGACAAGCTCGGCGGCATCGACATCCCGGCGACGCCGAGGGTCGGCACCCTGCGCGGCTTGGCCAAACCCGGTATAGAACTGCGCACCGACGACACCGAACAGGCGCACCTGATGGTCGGCGTGCGCGCACTGGACCGGCACGACGAGCGCCGGTTCACCCTCGGCGTGCTCAACGCGGCGCTCGGTGGCGGCATGAGTTCGCGGTTGTTCCAGGAGATCCGCGAACGCCGAGGCCTTGCCTACCAGGTGTACTCGTCGATCGCGTCCTACGCCGACACCGGCATGCTCTCCGTGTACGCGGGCGCGCATCCGGACCGCCTTGGCGCGGTGGCCGGCGTGCTGCGCACGGTGCTCGCGGATGTCGCCGAGAACGGCCTCACCGAGGCCGAGGTGGCGCGCGGCATCGGCCAGCTGCGCGGCGGGCTCGTGCTCGGGCTGGAGGATTCGGGTTCGCGGATGTCGCGGATCGGCAAGGGCGAGCTGAACTACTCGGACTACCTCAGCGTCGAGGAGACGTTGCGGCGGATCGAGGCGGTCACCGCCGAGGATGTGGCGATTCTCGCGCGTGAGCTGTTGCGGCGGCCCTTCGCGGCCGCCGTTGTCGGCCCGTACGCTCACCTCGACGATCTTCCCGCCGAACTGCGCGAGGTAATCCAGTGATCAAGGTTGGTGTGCTCGGTGCGCGCGGCCGCATGGGCACCGAGGTCTGTCGCGCCGTGGAAGGCGCGGCGGACCTCGAGCTCGTGGTGACAGGCGACGAGGGCGACTGGACCGCAGAGTTCACCGCGGCGAGCCCGCAGGTCGTGGTCGACTTCACCCACCCGGACGCGGTCCTCGGCAATCTGCGCTTCCTCGTCGAGCACGGCATCAACGCGGTCATCGGCACCAGCGGCTTCGACGAGGCCAAGCTGGCCACCGTGCGGGAACTGGTGGCCGGCAAGCCGCAGGTCGGTGTGCTGATCGCGCCGAACTTCGCCATCGGCGCGGTGCTGTCCATGAAGTTCGCCGAGATCGCCGCGCGCTACTACGAGTCGGCCGAGATCATCGAACTGCACCACCCGCGCAAGGCCGACGCGCCTTCCGGCACGGCCGCGCACACCGCACACCTCATCGCGCAGGCCCGCACCGACGCCAAACTCGGCCCCGCCCCGGACGCCACCACCCAGGAACTGCCCGGTGCGCGCGGCGCCACCGTCGACGACGTGCGGGTGCACTCGGTGCGGCTGGCCGGTCTCGTCGCGCACCAGGAGGTGCTGTTCGGCACCGACGGTGAAACCCTGACCATCCGGCACGATTCGCTCGATCGCACCTCGTTCATGCCCGGTGTGCTGCTCGGTGTCCGGTCCGTTGTGGACCGTCCAGGCCTCACCGTCGGCCTTGACAAGTTCATGGATCTGTAGATCCCGTGAAGGCCAGATACACCGCGCTGCTGCTGACGGTCATCCTGGTCGTCTACTTCGTGTTGCTCGCCCAGCGCGCGGTACTGCTGATCCAGACCGGGACCGCGGTCGGCATCGGGCTCGGCGTCGGCGTGCTGATCCTGCCGGTGATCGGCGCCTGGATCGCCGTGGTGAACCTGCGTTTCGGGTGGCGCGTCGAGAAGTTGGCCCGCAACCTGGCCGACGACGGAATGTTGCCGGACGTCTCCGAGCTGCCGCGTCGTCCGTCCGGCCGGATCGACCGGGACGCGGCCGACGCGTGGTTCGACGAGCGCAAGGCCGAGGTCGAGTCGACGCCGCAGGACTGGCGCGCCTGGTACCGGTTGGCCTACGGCTACGACATCGCCGGTGACCGGCGTCGCGCCCGCGAAACCATGCGGCACGCCATCAGACTGTCCCAGTCATAACCAGTGCATGTGCAGGTGCAGCACGTGCAACCAGTGCCAGTGCAAGTGCAAGTGTTTGAACAGCAGCGGTGACGCGGCCAGCAGGCTGAACCGGATGAACCGGCCAGGAATGCAGGCCAGCGCGAAATCGCGCAGCGAGAGCCCGGCAAGGCCGGCGAGCACGGTGGTCGCCGAGAAGGGCGGCAGGCCGATCACCGAACTGGCCGCAGTCGCGCCCCACAGCACGTACGGGTGCTTGTGACATTTGTCGCGCAGCCAGATCCAGCCCGCGCGGATCCACAGGAACATTCGGTGCCAGTAGCGCCGCACGCCGGTCGGCGGCGGGGGCGGCGGGCCGGCGTCGGTCGCCGCCGTGGTTTTGCGGTGCAGGAACCGCGGCAGCCGGATCTGGCCGCGTCCCGCGTAGAAGTAGACGAGCTTGCCGACGAACTGGCCGATGGCGATCACCAGAGCCAGCAGCCACCAGGGGACTTCCGGGTGTTTGAGTACCAGACCGATGGCGAACAACTCGACGGACAGTGCTGGGACCAGGGCTGCCGCGATGGAGACGCCCAGCGTCACCAGCAGCAACACGAACAAGGATTCCCCCAGCAGTTCGCCGATCGCGGATCAGTTCTCGTCCTCACCGTTGAGCACCAACTCCAGGGTGCCTGAGAATCGCAGCTCGCGCAGGGGTTTACCGCCGGCGTCCAGCGTTCGCGCTGTGCCATCGGGTGACCAGCCGACCCGGCCGTAGAAGGCTCGTGACGCCGCGTCACGTTCCGGCACCCAGACGATGCCGCGGGTAGCGCCGTCGGCGCGCAACGCCGCGGCGGCGGTGCCGAGCAACCGTCCACCGTGGCCGCGCCGGCCCCAGCGCGGTTCGACCAACAGGGTGCCGATCAGCGCGGTGGTGGCCGCGTCCCGCGGCAGGTTGCCGTCCGGGTCGGCGACCTCGCCGTCCGGGGCCGGTCCGGCCGAACAGAACCCGACCGTCCACGAACCCTCGGTGGCCACGAACAACCGCGCCGCACCCCCGTGCAACGCCGATTGCCACGCCTGCTCCGCGTCGGCCGCGTCCAGACCGGCCAGCACGGTCGGGGGGAGCAGTTCGGAATATGCGGTCAGCCACGTTTCCCGTTGAATACGGGCGATTTCGGGGATGTCTTCTTCGAGCGCCGGATGCACGGCGGCGACGGCCATGGCCGCAACCTACCGAACATGTCGGTGGGTCATGCCATGGTGTGCTGGTGCAGCGTGTGAACGACCCAGTGACCAGCACCATGAGCGCGGCAGCGGCCCGGCGTGTCGCCATCGCCGCCCAGGGCCTCGCCGAACCGCGCCCGACCGCCCAGCCCGGTCGCCGACACCTGAGCAAGGTGCTCGGCCGAACGCAGCTGCTCCAACTCGACTCGGTCAACGTCGCGGTCCGCGCCCACTACATGCCGCTGTTCAGCAGGCTCGGCCCGTTCCCTGCGACGCTGCTGGACGAGGCCGCCTGGTCACAGTCGGCGCGCAAGCCGCGCCTGCTTGTCGAGTACTGGGCGCACGTGGCCAGCCTGATCCCGGTCGAGGACTGGCCGCTGTTCCGGGAACGCATGCAGCGCTACGAGGACGGCGCGCAGCGCTACTACGAGTCCGTCCGGCACAACAAGGCGCTGATCGAGGACGTGCTCGCGGTCGTCAAACAGTTCGGCCCGATCGGTGCAGGGCCGATCGAGGACGAACTCGGGGTCGGCGGGGAGCGCGCCGAGCGGGTCAAGGGCGGCTGGTGGAACCGCAGCGAGGTGAAGCGCACCGCCGAGTACCTCTTTGCCACCGGCCAGCTGACCACCGGCACCCGGCGCGGTTTCGAACGCCTCTACGACCTACCCGAACGCGTGCTGCCGCCCGAGGTCTTCTCCCGCAGGGTCGAACCCGACGAGGCGCATCGCAGGCTCACCGAGCACGCGGCGGTCGCGCTCGGCGTCGCCACCGAACCCGATCTGCGTGACTACTACCGGCTCGCGCCCAAGGACAGCCAGCAGGCCGTCGCCGAACTCGTCGAGGAGGGTGTCCTCGAACCGGTCGCGGTGGAGGGTTGGCGCGCACCGGCCTATCGGCACGCCAAGGCGAAGACGCCGCGCTCGGTGACCGCGCGGGCGCTGCTGTGTCCGTTCGATCCGCTGATCTGGCGCCGGGAACGCACCGAGCGCATCTTCGACTTCCACTACCGCATCGAGATCTACGTGCCCGAGCCCGCGCGGATGTTCGGCTACTACGTCTATCCGTTCCTGTTGGACGACGAACTGGCCGCCCGAGTCGACCTCAAGGCCGACCGCGCCGAGGGCGTGCTACGGGTACAGGGCGCGTTCGCCGAGCCGGACACCGAGCACGGCCGGGTCGCCGCCGAACTCGCGGCCGAACTGCGTTCCATGGCCGGCTGGCTCGGCCTTGACGGCGTCACCGTGGCCAGCAAGGGAAATCTAGCCAACACGCTGCGCAAAGCCGTCCACTGAGGACAGTCCAGCAAAGAGGGGGCGGGATCGCGCGACCGGAGAGCTCACCTCCGTCGCCGCATACCCCGCCCCCTCGGGCGAGCCGGCGGCAGCAGTCTCCCCCTGACGCCGCCGGCGGTGTCGATCGATCAGCCGACGGCCGAGGTGACCACCGCGTTGCCGGAGGAAGTCCTGGCGCGCAAGCGAATCCTCGGCGCGTCCGGGCGCGGCTGCTCCCGCACATCCAGTTCGCTGCGGGCCTGACCGGAGCGGGACACCAGGTCGATCATGGCGCTGGTGCCGGACCGGACGCCGACCCGGATCTCGCCGGAGCCGGTGGTCAGGTCGATGTCGCCACTGGCGGCGTCGGCGATGGTCAGGTCGCCGGTGCCGGTCTTCGCGGTCACGTTGTCCTGCACCGCGCCGAACCACACGTCGCCGCTGCCGGTGGACACCGTGGCCGGGCCGCCGACCGAGGACACCTCGATCTCACCGCTGCCGCTGCGGGCCTTCAGCCCCCCGAGCATCGGGCCGAGGCGCAGCGCGCCCGATCCGGCCGCCACCGAGGCGTAGCCGTCCGCGCGGTCGATGGCGATCTCGCCGGAGCCGGTCTCGACGGTGCATCGGCCTGCCGCGCCGGTCACGGTCACATCGGCGGAACCGCTGCGCACCGTGACGTGCGAACCGGACGGGGCGCGCACGGTGACCGCGAGCGGCACCATCCGCAGCCGCTGCTTGGGGCCTGCCACGACCAGCCGCTGGCCGACCAGGTCGATCCGGGTCTCCTCGACCGCGGCCTTGACGATCTCCTCGTTCTGGCCCCGCTGGTCACCGAACTGGGTGTTGACCCAGTCCATGATGCTGCTGATGCCCTGCATGAACGGGTTCTCGGTGCCAGGGTCGTGCACGACCTCGACCCCGGCCAGCTGCTCGTCGACAAGGTGCACGGTGACCCGGCCGGAGGTGATGGCCACGTCGATGTCCAGCGGTCCGGTTGCCGCGAAGTTCTCCCTGCGGCTGGGCCGCACGTCACGCATTTCCGACTCCGCCGCCTCCTCGAAGGAGGGGCCTTCGGTGGGTGCTTCGGCTTCGATGATCACTTCTGGCTCCTCGCTGGCGGATTCGGTTGGTTCGGGCGTCTCCTCGGACACGACTCAGCCCTCGACCCAACCGCGCACCCGGGACGACTTGCCCTTCGGCTCGTCGTCGTTGCCGCGGGGGCGGCTCTGCTGCTGACCGCCGCGAGCACCCCACGGGCCACCCGCTCCCCACGGCGCACCGGGCCCCCACGGGTTCCCCTGACCCCACGGCGCGCCACCCGCCTTGTTGTACAGCGCGCCCTGAACCGCCTGGGAGACAAAGGAGTTCAGCGACATGCCCTGCGAAGCGGCGGCCTCCTCGGCCTTGCCCTTGAGCTGTTCGAGCAGTCGCACGGTGATCCGGCTGATGTCGCCGTCCGCGTCGAACAGCGGCGGCGGTGGCTCTGTCGGTGGTTCGTCCGGTTCGTCGTCCGCGGTGTTGGTGACCACGACGCGTACGTCCTGGCCGTCCAGTCGCACGTCGACCATGCGGTCGTCGAGGCTCGCGGTGATCTCCGCCGCGAGGTCAGCCAGCGCGTTCATGATGGCCAGCCGGGCGGCGGGCTCGATCGCGGCCGAGAGCAGGCCTGCGGTCCGCCTCGTCTGCTCGTCACCGGCGGACGCGGCCGCGGTGAGGGTGTCCCGCAGGGTCGAGATGTACTGGTTGAGTTCCATGACATCAGCGTGCCGTCACAAATGACGTCAGTCAAGGAGAACTTTGACGTCACGTCGTCGTCTCGATGATGTCATGCTGATTGACCTGCGAAAACAGGTGACATCACGATGACGTCAAGAAACTGGACTCCTGCCACCACCGTGGCGTCAAGCCGATCTGTCGGCGCTCCCGGTTAGGCTGGCCGGCATGACCGAGACGGTGTCGCCGAACGTCCTGCTGATTGGCAAGACCGAGTTCTTCCCGCCGGAAGACGTGCCCTGGACGACCGATACCAACGGCGGTGAGGCGCTCGCCGAGTTCGCCGGCCGGGCCTGCTACCAGTCCTGGAAGAAGCCGAACCCGGCCACCGCGACCAATGCCGGCTACCTGCGGCACATCCTCGAGGTCGGCCACCTGTCCGTGCTCGAACACGGCTCGGTCAGCTTCTACATGACCGGCCTGTCCCGCTCGCTGACCCACGAGCTGATCCGGCACCGGCACTTCTCGTACTCGCAGCTGTCCCAGCGCTACTTCCCCGAGAAGAACGCGGCCATGGTCGAGCCCGAGGTCATCGCCTCGGATCCCGAGCTGCACGCCAAGTTCCAGGAGATCGCGCAGGCCAGCGTCGACGCCTACACCGACCTGCTGGCCGGGCTGGAGAAGCGTTTCGCCGACGAGCCCAACGCGACCCTGCGCCGCAAGCAGGCCCGCCAGGCCGCCCGCGCCGTGCTGCCCAACGCGACCGAGACCCGCATCGTGGTCACCGGCAACTATCGCGCCTGGCGGCACTTCATCGCCATGCGGGCCAG
This sequence comes from Pseudonocardiaceae bacterium, assembly GCA_036500685.1. Classification (GTDB taxonomy): domain Bacteria; phylum Actinomycetota; class Actinomycetes; order Mycobacteriales; family Pseudonocardiaceae; genus CAJCJE01. The sequence continues at coordinate 9,747 of DASYBO010000629.1, forward strand.
CGAGCACGCGGATGTCGAAATCCGCGCGCTGGCCGTGGAATGCCTGCGCCAGTTGCAGAAGGTCGCGTCGAACGTGTTCTCCGACTTCGAGATCTCGCAGCTGCCGGACGGCACCGAGGTCGCGGCGAGCCCGTTCGTGACGGAAGGCTGATGCGCAGGCTGGCGATCGACGTTCGCCCGGACGAGTACACCGTCCTTCGGCTTGACCCGGCCACGCCGCTGTCGCCCGACCTGTTCACCTCGACCGGCCTCGTCTCGGTGATCCGCACCGAGGATGAACTGGCGGTGGTGCTGCCCTCCGCGCGGGCAGGCGGCTTCGACGCGCAGCGCAGGGAACCAGGTTGGCGGCTGCTGACCGTGCGGGGGCCGCTGGAGTTCAGCCTCACCGGGATCATGGCCATGCTCGCCGGCACGTTGGCCGCGGCCGGGGTCGCGCTGTTCGCGATGTCCAGTTTCGACACCGACCACGTACTGGTGAAGGCAGGCGACCTCGACCGTGCGGTCACCGCGTTCCGGGAAGCCGGCCATGAGGTCAACCGCGCTACCGGCGAGTAATCTCATCGGCATGGGACTGGCCAGCGATGAACGCCGTGCACTGTGTGAGCTGTTCGACCAGGTCGGGCCGGACGTGCCAACGCTGTGCGACGGGTGGCAGAGCCGCGACCTGGCCGCGCACCTCGTGGTCCGCGACCGCAGGCCGGACGCGGCGCCCGGCATCATGATCCCGGCCTTCGCCCCGCGCACCCAGCGCATCCAGGACTCCTACGCGGCCAAGCCGTGGGCGGAGCTCGTCGAGCTGGTCCGCACCGGCCCGCCTGCCTGGTCGCCGTTCCGCCTGCCCGGACTGGCCGAACTGGTCAACGGCGCCGAGTACTTCATCCACCACGAGGACGTCCGGCGCGGCCAGGACGGCTGGGAACCGCGCCCGCCCGACGCCGCCCGCGACGAAGCGCTGTGGCGCACCGCCGGCATGTCCGGTCGGCTGAACTACCGGCGCAGCCCGGTCGGCGTCACGCTGCGCCGACCCGACGGCACCACCGCACCTCTGCATCGTGGACCGTCCACTGTGGTCATTTCGGGCGAGCCGGGGGAGTTGCTGCTGCACGTGTTCGGGCGCGAGGCCTCGCGGGTCGAGTTCGAGGGCGACGAGAAGGCCATCGAGACCGTGCGCGGCCTGGAGCGATCCTTCTAAAGGCAACCCGGTGCCACCGGGTAGCGTTTCGGTCATGAACGGATGCCCAACCGCAGCGCCGGGCCGGCCGTTCGGCCGGGTGCTCACCGCCATGGTCACCCCGTTCGACGCCGACGGTGCGCTGGATCTCGACGCGGCCAGTGAACTGGCCAATCACCTCGTCGAGCTCGGCAACGACGGCCTTGTCGTGAACGGCACCACAGGTGAAGGCCCGACCACCTCCGACGAGGAAAAGGCCGAACTGGTCCGCACGGTGCTCGCCGCGGTCGGGGACCGCGCCGCCGTGATCGCCGCCGCCGGCACCTATGACACCGCGCACAGCGTGCACCTGGCGAAGTCCATGGCCCAGGTCGGCGCGCACGGCCTGCTCGTGGTCACCCCGTACTATTCGCGGCCGCCGCAGGCGGGCCTGCTCGCGCACTTCACGACCGTCGCGGACGCGACCGACCTGCCGGTGATGCTCTACGACATCCCGCCGCGCGCGATCGTGCCGATCGAAGTCGACACGCTGTTCCGGCTGGCCGAGCACCCGCGCATCCTGGCCGTGAAGGACGCCAAGGGCGACCTGCTTGCCGGCTCCCAGGTGATCGCCAACACCGACCTCGCCTACTACTCCGGCGACGACGCGCTGAACCTGCCCTGGCTCTCGGTCGGCGCCGTCGGCTGCGTCAGCGTCGTCGGACATGTGGTCGCCGGGCGCATCCGGGCCATGGTCGACGCCTACGAACAGGGCGACATCTCCACCGCGCGCACCATCCACCGCGGCCAGCTCCCGGTGTACCGAGCGATGAGCCGAGTCGGCGGGGTGATGTTCGCCAAGGCCGCGCTGCGGCTGCGCGGCCACGACGCGGGCGACCCGCGCCTTCCGCTGCCCGCCGCCAACGAAGACCAGGTCGCGGCCATCGCGGGCGATCTCACCGAGGCCGGCGTGCCGCTGGCCACCGCGGCCCAGGGCGACCTCGGCAGCGCCAGGGTGGCCGCCACCGATGCCGCGGCTGCCTACATCCGAACCACTACACACACAAGCACAGGGACGGTAACTCAGTGACCCAACCGACCCCGGCGACCTCGGCACCCCGCCCGTCGCCCGGACCCAACACGCCCCCACCGCCCCTGCCCGACGGCGGGCTGCGCGTGGTCGCGCTCGGCGGGATCGGCGAGGTCGGCCGGAACATGACCGTGTTCGAGTACGAGGGCAGGCTGCTCATCGTCGACTGCGGTGTGCTGTTCCCCGAGGACAGTCAGCCCGGCGTCGACCTGATCCTGCCCGACTTCCGCGCCATCGAGGACCGCCTCGACGAGGTGGACGCGGTGGTGCTCACGCACGGCCACGAGGACCACATCGGCGCGGTTCCGTTCCTGCTGCGGATGCGGCCGGAACTGCCGGTGATCGGCTCCCGGTTCACCCTCGCCCTGCTCGCCGCCAAGTGCAAGGAACACCGGCTGACCCCGAGGCTCACCGAGGTCGCCGAGGGTCAGCACCGCTCGTACGGCGCGTTCGACCTTGAGTTCTTCGCGGTCAACCACTCCATTCCGGACGCGCTCGCGGTCGCCATCCGCACCCCGGCGGGTCTCGTGCTGCACACCGGCGACATCAAGCTCGACCAGTTGCCGCTCGACGGTCGGCTCACCGACCTCGCCGGCTTCTCCCGGCTCGGCGACGAGGGCGTCGACCTGTTCTGCGTCGACTCCACCAACGCCGAGGTGCCAGGGTTCGTCATCCCCGAACGCGAC
>DASYBO010000630.1:0-11182 GCA_036500685.1 Pseudonocardiaceae bacterium
GCCGGTTCGGCCGCGATCTTCGGCCCGATGGCCGCCTACTACGCGGACCTGTTCGACACCCGGATCCGCTACAGCGGCGGCGCGCTCAGCTACCAGTTGGGCGCCGTACTGGGCGGCGGGTTCTCGCCGCTGATCGCGACCGCGCTGCTCGGCGTCGACCACGGCCGGTCCTGGCCGATCGCGCTGTACCTGTTGGGCGCGGGGCTGGTCAGCACCATCTGCCTGGTTGCGCTGACGGCGTTGCGCCGTCAGCGTCGCTCATGAGCGCTCATAGTCCTCGATCTGGATGTTGCCGGCCTGCTGCACGCTGACCAGCCGAAATCCGCTGTCGTGCAGCGCAACCGGTTCGGCGCCGCCGTCCACGTCGACCACCCACACTCGGGCGACGTGGGCCAAACGCGCGTGGGCCGATTCCGTGCCGCGCAAGGTGTTCGAGGTGCTCGGCGACGCGGCGATGGTCACGTCGACCAGCGGCGCGAACGCCTGCGGATAGGCGAACTCGAACTCGCGCGGCATGTCCGGGTAATGGCAGGACGGGCAGTTGAACAGCACACCGTCCCCCGGCCGTGCCTCCTGCGCCAGGATGGTCGCGGCATCGCCGATGTCGTCGCCGTGCCCGCCGACCTGGCGGACCGCGCTCTGCGTCGGCAACCCGAGCACGGCCAGCAGCACCAGCCCGACCACGCGCGGCGCGACCGCGACCGTGGCCAACCCGGCCCCGACCACCAGCGCGAGCGCGGGCAGGCAGAACAACAGATACCGCTGCACGTAGACGGGTTTCAGCGCCGAACCGAGGATCAGCACGATCGGCGGCAGCACCAACCACGGCAACGTCAGGCTGGCCAGCGGGAGCCGGACCGGCCGCCGGCCAAGGAACAGTCCGATCAGGACACTCGCGATAACCGCCGACAACACCGACCCGGCCAGCCACGCCGCGAGATCGCCGCCCGAGTTCGCGTCGGGCGGCCCAACCCAGCTCAACTGGTCCTGCTGGCGTACGGCGAGCACGAGGATGGGAACCGAGGGTAGACAGCCGAGTCCCGCGGCCAGCAGCCACTCACGCACGGACGGCCGATCCTGACACAGCACGAACACCGCATGGGCGACCAGCAGCAGCAACGCGAACAGGTTCAACAGTCCTAACGCGCCGATCGCGCAGCCGTACCCGACCCACCGGCGCCGTGACGGTTGCGCAAGTGCGCCAACCAGAAGATGACTGGCCAGCACCGCGACCGCGACCACCAGCGCATACGATCGGGCTTCCTGCCCGTACCGGCTGACCTGTGGCAACACCGCGAACACCAACCCGGCCAACACGCCAGCGCGCCGCGAGTGCAGCCGGGCTCCGAGCTTTCCGATGCCGTACGCGGCGGCGGCCATGGCCAGCGCGGACGGGAACCGCACCGCGAACTCGCCGCTGCCGAAGGTGTGCACGATCGGCCAGAGCAGCAGGTAGTAGGCGCCGTGCACCGCGTCGACCTGCGTCAACGTCCGCAGCAGCGCGGGAATCGGCCGGGACACGGCATCCAAGGTCGCGGCCTCGTCGCGCCAGAACGACGCCGAGTCGATCCCGATGAGACAGACGACCAGCGTGGCCAGCGGCGCGATCAACGATGGCCATCGATCGAGCCGAGTCCGAGACGGTGCAAGGGACGGCGAATCGACGAGCAACGTCATGGGTGGCCCCCTCCGCGTGGGCCTAGGCCGGCCCGGGCGATCTACTCAATCTACCCATTGCGGAGATGATGGCGGAGTGTCACACACCGCGGTTCAGGCCGGGCGGAAGCGGACGAGATCCGCGGCCGACTCGCTCGAGAGCGGGATCTCGATCTGTTCCGACTTGTCGATGTGGCGCAGGATCAGCCCCTCGCGCAACGCCCACGGGCACACCGCAACGGTGTCGATGTCGAGCCTGGTCATGACCGCGTCGGCCACGATCGCGCCGGCGAGGATGTGCTTGGCGCGGTTCTGCGACACCCCGCGCAGTCGCGCGCGTTCGGAGCTGCTGCGCCGGGCCAGGCGTGGGATCCACTCCCGCAGATCGGCCCTGGCCAGCGTGCGGCGCGCGAACGGGCCACAGCTCTGGGACGGGGCGCCGGTCAGCCGCGCGAGTTGGGTGAAGATCCGCGAGGTCGCGATCACCGTGTCCGTCTTCTGGTCCTGCGGCATGGTTTGCGCGACATCGGCCAGGATGTTCTGCACGTGGTCGCGCAGTTCGCTTAGCTGGTCGGGCTCTGGTGGGTCGGCGCGCAGAAACTCGCAGGTCAATTGACGCGCGCCGAGCGGAAGCGAGACCACGAACTCGGGTTCGACGGCGTCGCCGACCGCGATTTCCATGGAGCCGCCACCGATGTCGAGCAGCAGCATCCGGCCGGGCGAGCCGCCGTGCCAGTGCCGGGCGGCCAGATAGCCGAGTTTCGCTTCGTCCTCGCCGGCCAGATAACGCGGCCGCACACCGGTTTCACGTTCCAATCGGGCCAGGATCTTTTCCCGATTGGTCGCGTCCCGGACCGCCGCCGTCACCACCACGCACAGTCGTCGCACACCGTGTTCGCGAGCCGCGTTCACGGTGTCGGTGACCGCGTCGACCAGTCGGTCCACGCCGGCGGCGTCGATCGACCCGTCGCGGGTGAACGCGTCGCCGAGCAGGGTCTGCCGTTTGATGGTGTGCGTCGGCAACGGCGGGGTGTCGCGATCGGTGTCGACCACCAACAACTGCGCCGCCGTTGAACCGATGTCCAGCACTCCCAACAGCATGACCCTCTTGTGTACCACCGCAGGTGTCCTGATATCCGCGATTTTCGGGTATTTTTGACGGGAAACACGCACTTTTGGGTGACTTTCGTCATGTTCGGTCACGAGTCGTGACCACATCGGTGCGGCGCGCCATTGTTTGCGTGATCACGGCCAGGCGGGATGATGTGCACCGTGACCACGCCGGACCGCCCGCAGCCGCAGTGAACACGGACGGTCAACCGTTCCGCTGGGAGGGACGGGCCATCGCCGACCGGCTCACCGAGGTGCGCCGGGCCATTCAGAGCTGGGCCGAGCATGCCGGGCTGCCCGGCGATCTGATCGACGAACTCGCCCTTGCCAGCTACGAGGCCATGGCCAACGTGGCCGAGCACGCCTATGTCGGGCGCCAGCCGGGAATGCTGTCCGTGCTGGTCAGCGCATCATCCGGACTGGTCGACGTGCTGATCGCGGACCAAGGGAAATGGCAGGAGCCAGACGCCGGCGCGCGGTTCCGTGGACGTGGGTTGCTGCTGATCAGAGCCCTTGCCGCCGATGTGACGGTCACCGCGACCGACCTGGGCACCACGGTACGAATGCGCTGGCATCGCGACTGATTCGCTCGAAAGTGTCCGTTTCAATTGGCGTGACTTGTGACAATGCTGGGTTCATGGTGATTCCGGTGCAGGTCAAGCCGCGTGGCGCGCGATCAGGACTGGCGCGGGCGGTGCACCGTGCCATGGCCGGCGTCGATCCGCCGATGTTCGCGGTGACCACCTCGGTCGACGGCGTCCGCGCGGGCTGCCTCGTCGGTTTCCTGACCCAGTGCGCGGCCAACCCGGTCCGCTACCTGGTGTGTCTGGCCAACGTCAACCACACCGCGCGCGTCGCGGCACGCGCAGACCTGCTCGCCGTGCACGCGCTCGGCCAGGAACAGCACGGTCTCGCCGCGCTGTTCGCCACCACGACCGGCGACTGCATCGACAAGTTCGCGCACTGCGGCTGGACCGCGGGCCCGGCCGGACTGCCGATCCTGACCGGTTGCGCCAACTGGTTCGTCGGCCGCATCGCCGACCGGCACGATCTCGGCGACCACACCGGACTCGTGCTCGACCCGATCGCGGCAGGTCCCGGCGACCCGACCCAGGAACCGCTGCGCCACTCGGCCGTGCGCGAGTTCATTCCGGGACACGGCTGAACAACCCGCTGAGGAAGGCGTGCTCGGGCCAGTTCGGTTGCTGGGCGTTGCGGGATCGGCAGCGTGCTTCACCGGCGCCCTGCCCGCGCCGGATCGCTGCGCGGGCAGGGAACCTCAGGTTTACAGCGCCCTTGGCCTTGACACCCTTGGGTTTACAGCGCGTTGCCGGCTGCGGCGTACCAGCTCTGCGGGCCGCCGTTGTTCACCGGCTCCGCGTTGAAGTACTCCCAACCGGCAACACCGGCGAAGTCGGAGTACTCGCCCGCCAACGACGACAACGTGCTCGCCAACGTGCCAGGGTCGACATAACCGGAGCAGTTCGCCGGGTTGGTCACGGTCCCGGCCACGACCTGGCTGGCCGGGAACCCGTTGGCGATCACCGCGTCATAGCTCGACGTGCTGGAGAGATCACCCCAACCGCAGTAGAACTGCGCGTTGTACCAGTTGATGTCCGAGCCGACGTCGCTCTCCAGTTGCGAGTAGGAGAACCCGCCGGAGAACTGCGAACCGCCGCTGAGATCACTGGCCACCGGCGCCATCAGGATCTCGAAGTTCGAGCCGAAGTCCGAGCGCAGCTGGGTGATCAGCTGCTCGGTGTCGGCCAGCGAGTACGACTCCTCGATGTCCAGGTCGATCCCGTTGAAATGGTAGGTGCTCAGGAAATTCTTCAGCGTCGCGTAGTACTGGGTGAAGTTGTTGGCCAGGTTCGCGAACGAGTCCCCGCCCGCCCCGCCCAGCATGGCCTCGACCCGGACCCCGGAGTTCTGCAGCGACGACAGGTCGGTCCACATCTGGTTGAACATCGAATCGGTCGGCGGGTTGTCGTTGATGTGCAGCGAGCCGTCGTCGTCGAGGTGGATCGCGGCCACCTCGACGTCGGTGGCGATGCCCTGAAGCGGTAACGGCGATACGTAGGTGCCGTTGCTGTATTGAGTTTGGTAGTAGGCGACCACGTGTTGGTTGCCGCTGAGGTGTGGGCTTGCGTTCGCGGTGCCGGTGGCCGTTGCGACCGCGAGTAGCGCGATCGTGGCGGCCGCGGCCACCCGCGAGGTCAATCGGGACATGAACCAACCTCCAATGTGGACTAGTTCAGTGCTGGTGGGTGTTGTCCGGCTGCCCGGGATCACCGGGGTGTTCGAACCCGTCCGCCACCCGAACGGACCTCGCGCGCTGTTCGTCGAGCCAGCGTGCGAACGCCCGCAACGCCGTGCCGGTATGTCGGACCGGAGGTGGCCCGAGCACCGGCAGGACGTCGACCTTGTCGACAACGACCACATGCCATGCCCCGCCCGACGCAACCGGCTCCGGGCGTGCGTCGCGCGCCGCGTCCGCGATGGCCAGTGGCACGTCGGCCAGCGTGGTCCAGCCGATCGACACCGGTTCGGCCGCGACCGCGTCCGACGGTGTCGCACCGCTGCCGATCCGCAGCAGCCACTGCCGCGCCGTTGGAGACCGCGCCGGTTCGGGGTCATCGCCCATCACCGCGCGGTAGACGGCGCTCACCGCAGGATGCGTGCGCCACGCGGCCGAGGTGATCGAGCCCAGTTGCACCGCGCCCAACGCGTCGAGCTCCAATGGCGCGCCGAACGCGATGCCGTGTTGCCGGGCCCATGCCGCGCACAGGTGTTCGGTGAACAGCACGTGTGCGGTCCAGCGCACCAACTGCCGGCCCTCCCGGCTGTCCGGCGCGGGTAGCGCCGCCGCGCCACGGCCCGCGCGCAGTGTGGCCAGCCGGTTGTCGAGCAGCGCTCGGGGGAGCGGCTGGTCGTCCACCCAGCCGATGATCGTCGCGCTTCGTTGCGCGGCGATGCTCATGGCAGGTGCACCCGGACCGGGATCGCCGGGCTGTACTGCACCCGGCCGAACCACATCAGCTTCACCATCGCCCACCAGGTGCCCGGCTGCGCGTGCGCGGGCGCGGAAACCTCGAACGAAATTTCGGTGTCCTGACCGGCCGGCACGTGGAAACCGTTGGTGTACGGACCGATCAGGTGCCAGGTGCCCCAGGGGCTGACCACCATGGCCTCGCCGTCGATGTCGTCGGCCGCGGTGTTGCTCGCGCGCACGGTCAACACGGCCTTCTCGCCGCACGCCAGGTCGACCGCCTCGGTGACCACCGACAGCTCCAGGCCGAGCGGCCGGGCAGAATCCGCGGTCGTGCCCTTCAACTGCTCGGCGTGGTTGAGCTCCGGGCCGGCCGGCGGAGGAATGATGTCGTCGGCCGCTCCGCCCCGCACCACCATGGTGATCACGTCCTCCAGCAGGTCCGTGCCCACCGCCAGCCGCACGCGGGCGAAATACAGTCCGGGTTCGGCGTCGGCGGGTGCGGTCACGGTCAACGGGAACCTGGTGTGTCCGCCCTCGGCCAGTCGTACCGGGCGAGTACCCGGATCGGCCGTCCAGCCGGCCGGTACGCGCACGTCAACCGTTGACTCGACGGCGGCATCGCGCAGATGACTGGCCAGCACCACGGTCCCGGTGACAGTGTCGCCGGGGGCGATCCGGTGCGCGGTCGGGTCGACCGCGACGCTCACCGGCAGGAATCCGGCCGGCGCAGGGCCTCGGTTGTGCAGCCAGTACCGGGTGTAGATCGGTTGCGCGATCTCCCCGGCCGATCCGAGCAGTTCGCCGCTCGGATCGGCGGCTTGGGCCGGCGTGCCGACCACGGTCGCGATCCGCGAGCCGGTCAGCTCGATCGTGATGTCCTGCCCGGTAAGGGCTTTGGCCCGGACGCGTTGTTCGAGCAGGTCGGTCTCGTGCGCGTCGGCCCAGCCGAACGGGGTGGACACCGTTGCGGTGGTGGCTTTTCCGGTTGTCTCGACCAGTCGCACCGTCAACTCGTGGTTGTCAGTGGGAGTGGTGCCTGTTGCGTGTGGGTTGCCGGTGGCCTTGATGGTGGGCACCTGGACCTGTCGCGCCGGTTCGACGGTGAGCAGGGAGTGCTGAGGCGGTAGCGGGCCCGGATGGGCGTCGTTGGCTCTGGCCAGAAGGGGGGTGGTGAACTCGCTGCCTCGGGCGACCAGATCCGTTGCGCGCCAGTCACCCGCGCCGGAGACCAGCGCGTAGTCGAAATCGTGGGTCCAGTGCTGGAGTTGGAAAGCCGATCCGTCCGGTGCGTGTCGCGCGGGTGGGTCGAGCCAGACACCGGAGGGCCAACCGGTGCACGAGCGCATCAAGGAGATGTGCAGGGCGCCGGCCGGGTCGACCGCGAAGCCGGGGAGGCCATAGGTGAGCAGGCCGACCGTGTGTTCGTCCAGCGTGGTCAACGTGTTCGTGTTGGTGACGACTGCTTCCGCTGATGCGCTTGCTGTGAACTCGGCGGCTACAGCGGCGATCTCGGCTGTCAACCTTGCGTTGTCAGTGCCGGCGATGATCAGGGTCGGGAGGGCGTCCGGGCCGCGTAGGTCGGCGTTGGCCACCCAGGCGTCTTCGACCGTGGTCTTGGGCGGGACCAGGATGCGGGCCGCGCCGCGCTCGGCGAGTTGTCGGTTCAGTTCCTCGGCTCCGCCGCTCGCCAGTACCGCTTCGGCTACCGGGTTCACGTCGGGGCCGCCGAGGACGATGCGGATGTCCGGCAGGTTCGAGTCGACGTGCAGCCAGCCGTAACGGGCGCCTTGCGCGGTGGACGTGGTTGCCGTGACGCCGATCCGGCCGAGCGCGATCACCAGGTCGCGAGCGTGCTCGGCCGCGTGTTCGAGGCTGTCCACCACGATCTCGGCGACCGCGATCGCGGCATTGCCGACCGGCGTGCCGTCGGCGTCGCGCAGCTGTAGCCGCGCGGTGTTGCTCAGCGCGAAGAATGTGTTCGCCGGGTTGTCGAGAGTCCACGGGGCGTGCGCGCTGTCCACGTCGACGATGCCGAAACCGCGCGCGATCACCGCGCCGGCGACCTCCGACACCGGCCGCGCGCCGGGCACGTCCGCAGCGAACTTCACCCGCAGCAAACGGTCCGAGCCGGTGAAGTCCAGTACGCGGGTGCGGAAGTCGACCCGGTCGAGCCCGTGCCACAGGGTGATCCGCTGTTCGTAGCGCAGTTCGCCGATGGTGCCGGTGACGATGATCCGGGCTCCGGCCGGGCTCCGTTCGACGGACACGGATTCGGCGGCGGTCGAGCCGGCCGAGATCACCGGGCCCGCCGGAACGAGGTGCCACGGGCCTTCACCGAATTCGGGGTGGGCCGGGTACTCCTCGTAGAGGCGGAGTTCATTGCCGAGTTGGCCCTCGCGCAACAGTTCCCGGTCGGTCGCCAATTCGCGGATGCTGGTCAGGGCACCGCCGCGGGCCGCGTCGATGGTGAGCGCGAAGTGCTCGTTGGCGATGGTGGTTCCGTTGGTCGCCGTCCACGGGGACGTTGAGCCGGGGATCAGGCGGTAGGTGCGCCAGCCGAGGGAGGGGATGTCGTGGGCGACGAAGGCCAGGGTGACGGTGTCGCCGAGTCGGCTTTCCTCGACCGTGGGGACTTCGGCGCCGGTCGAGTCGATCAGTCGGCCGCCTGCTTCGACGGTGATGCGAACCAGGTCGGTGCGGGGGAAGGCCAACGTGTTGGTGACGATGATCGCGTGCCCTTCGCCGGTCGTGTCGACCTGGCCGAGCAGGGCGGTGAGTGCGTTTTCGCGGACCTGGTCGGCGAGGTCGTGCGCTTCGCGCCAGCCGCTCAGCAGGTCGATGTAGACCTGATCCGACTCGGAGCCGGTGATCGCGTCGTGGTGTGCGCCGAAGGCGAGTTGGCGCCACACCTTGTCAAGGGCCGCGTGCGGATAGCGGCCGAGGCCGAGCAGGGCGGCGAAGGCGGCGAGTTTCTCCGCGTCGGTCGCCGCCGTTTCGGCCGCGCGCTGGGCCTGCTTGGTGTCGATGTAGGAGACGTCCTTGCCGGTGTAGATCGGGTTCATGTCCCGGGTCTGCGGGCTCGGTGCCACCCCGCGCTCGTCGAGTTCCGCGCGCACGGCGGCGAAGAAGTCGCGCGGGTTGCCGCAGATGAAGCGCGGCCAGACGTAGCGGGCGTTCCAGTCGCGGTGGATCTCGGTGACCCACTTGTTAGGCGGCGTGTAGTCGGTGCCGACGGGCAGGAGGGTGTTTCTCGTCGCGGCTGCCGGTTTCAGTGCGCGGAACAGGTCGTAGACGGCCTTCTCGGCGTCGGCGAGGGTGGCTGAGGAGTCCATCCACCAGCCTGCCGAGTAGTGGTTGGGCATGTAGTGGGTGAGCACCCCGTTGCCGGACGGGGAGAGCCATTCGAACTCGGCCGGGAACTGCATGTTCCGCGCGTCGCCGCCGACCTCGTTGAACTTGGACAGGATCGGGCCCCACTGGTGGAACGGTCCGCGTGCCCACGATGTGCTGGACAGCCCGGCCTCCGCGACCAGGCCGGGGAACTGCGGGTCGTGCCCGAACACGTCGAGCTGCCAGGCGGTTTGCGGGTCGGCGCCGAGCACGTCGCGCTGGTAGCCGACGCCGTAGACCAGGTTCCGGATCGTGGTTTCCGAGCCGGTCAGGTTGGTGTTGGGCTCGTTGTAGGTGCCGCCCATGATCTCGACGCGGCCTGCCCCGACCAGGCTGGTCAGGACGTCGCGGTATTCCGGGTGCAGGTCCCAGAACGGCTTGAGGTAGTCGACCTCGGCCAGGACGAAGGTGTAGTTCTCGTCGGCCATCGCCATCTCGATGTGCGCGCGGACCAGGTTGAAGCCGTTGTGTTCCCACACCGGTCGGGTGCTGCCGTCGTTGCCCTGCAGTTCCCAGGTCGCGGTGTAGCCGGCTTGGGTGTTCCACCAGACCGGGTCGTAGTGGAAGTGCGAGACCAGGTACATGGTCCAGCCGGGCTCGGCCACCACCAAGGTTCCCGTGCTCTGTATACCGCCGGTTGACACCTCGACCGGCACTGTGTTTCCGAGGTTTACAGCGCAGGAAACCCCGATCTCGACAACCGTCGAACCACTGCCTGCGGGGACCTCGGCCGATCCGGTCACACCCCGCCCGGTGACCGTGATCGGGAGCGGCTCGGTCAGGTCGCGCTCGACGGTCACCCGCAGCACCTGGCGGGGCGCGTCCGCGCTGCCGACGAAGCACTCGGTCGACTCGATGGCGCCAATGCTGATCATGCTCAACCCTTCACCGCGCCCTCACCGACGCCTCGGAAGAAGAACCGTTGCAATGCCAGGAAGAGAACGAGAATCGGCACCAGCGCGATCATCGCGCCGGCCGCCAACGTCCTCGGGTCGATCGAGAAGGTGGACTGTAGGTAGGAAAGGCCCACGGTCAGGGTGAGCTTGCTCGGGTCCTGCAACACCAGTAGCGGCCAGAGGAAGTCGTCCCAAGCGCCGATGAACGACAGGATCGCCACCACGCTGAGGATGCCCTTGACCGCCGGTAGACCGATGTAGCGCAGCCGCTGCCACACGTTGGCGCCGTCGAGGATCGCGGCCGAGTCGATCTCGTCGGGGATGGCCCGGAACGCGTTGCGCATCAGCAGGACGTTGATCGCGCCGATCATGCCGGGCAGCGCGACGCCGAGCAGGGTGTTGCCGAGACCGAGATCGGTCACGGTCTGGAACTGCGAGACGATGGTGACCTCGGCCGGCAGGACCAAAGTGGACAGAAAGACGCCGAGTACGAGTTTGCGGCCCCGGAAGTTCAACCGGGCCAGCGCGAAACCGGCGATCGACGCGCCGACCACGTTGCCGCCGACGTCCAGGATGGCGACGATCAGCGAGTTGCCGGCGAACTTGACCACCGGGATCAGCTCGGCGACCTTGCCGTAGTTGTAGAAGGTCGGGTGCTGCGGCAGGAAACTCGGGGTTGTCGTGTAGACGTCCTCGCTGACGCTTTTCAGCGAGGTTGACAGCTCCCAGAGCATCGGGCCGACCGTGATCAGCAGGACGATCACCAGCAGGACGTAGCGCGCGGTCAGGCCCCATCTGGTCGGCGAGTTGAAGCTGCGGGAGCGGTGCTGTTGCGGGCGTTCGGTCGGTTGGCGGGCGAGCAGCTGCGCGGTCATGCCTCGGCCCTCCGGTTCAGCCGGGACAGCACCAGCATCGGGATGATGGTGATGGCGAACAGGAACACGCTGAGCGTGGACGCGTAGCCGAGCCGGGCGTTGATGCCGGAGGCGGCGTTCTGGATCAGCAGCACGATCGAGGAGTCGTCGCCGCCGATGCCTCCGGTTCGGCCGCCGAGGATGTAGAGCTCGGTGAAGACGCGCATCGCGGAGATCATCACCAGCACCGCGACCAGCATGGTGGTCGTGCGCACGCCGGGCAG
>DASYBO010000631.1:0-8930 GCA_036500685.1 Pseudonocardiaceae bacterium
GACCGCTGTCGGAGATGACCCGGTACTCCTCCTCGAGACCGGTCGTGCAGCCGACGGCACTGCCGAGGCTGACCGCGACCCGCTCCGGATCCCGCGCCGCGATGTCGAGTCCGCTGTCCGCGACCGCTTCCCGCGTGCACACCACCGCGAACTGCGCGGCCCTGTCCATCCGCCGGACCTGCTGGTGGGTCAGCCCGGCGCCAACCGGGTCGAAGTCCACCTCGGCGGCGATCCTGGACCGGAACTTCTCCGCGTCGAACAGCGAGATCTTCCTGGTCGCGGTGCGGCCCTGGGTCAACAGGTCCCAGTAGGCCTCACGGCCGATCGCGCCCGGTGCGACCACCCCGATCCCGGTGATCACCGGGACGCGCTTGCTCATCGGACGGACCCGACATCGGGATTGGCCGCCGCCTCGTCGAGCGCGGTCTCGGTGTCCACGTGGCCGAGTTCGGGCCGGGGCGCCAGCGGCGAGAGGTGGAACACCGCGCTCACCTTGGTACTACCCACATTGAGGAGGCGATGCCGCACCCCGATCGGTACGATCAGAGAATCACCGGGGCCGAGCCGGACCGGCTGGCCGTCGAGGGTCATCTCGACCTCGCCGGTGACGACGTGGATGAACTCCTCGGAGTACGGGTGGTAGTGCTCGGTCACGAACTCGCCGGCACCGAGCCGCAGCACACCACCGAAACCGGAGGTGCACGCGACCGTCTTCGGACTCAAGGTGACCCGGATGTCACCGCCGCGCCGGCGGTTCGGCACCGCGTCCTCGACATTGACCTTCAGAGCCTGCGCCGAATCGGCCGCGAGGCTGATGGCGGCAGGCTTGGTTTCGGTATTGGCGCTCATTGGACCCTGCCCTCGTTCGCGGTCCAGACGTAGAACGGCTTGGCCATCGCGTCCTTCGGCTCTTTCCAGTTCGGGTCGTACGGCCAGACGAATTCCTGGAGCCGGGTATTGATGTCGGAATAGAGCGGATGACTGCGGGCCTTGTACAGGTTCGGACTGATGTCGTCCTCGGCCTGGACCAGGTGGAAATACAGGTCGTGGAAAGTGAAAAGGGTGCGTTGGGACACCCCGATCATGTGTGGCAGGTCGGTGGAATCCGACTTGTGGAAGACCTGCGCGATCTGCTCGGGATCGTCGGTCTTGAGTCGGGCTACGATCAGCGTGGAGTGCACCACGACCTCCTAGCGACTCCGTGCGGGATATTGGCTGGCCGATCTACCGTCGCATGCGGAGTTGGGGGCCTGCTTGAACCGAATTCCATACCGACTCGACCAACGGGTCACCCGTTCTCCGAGGCAACCCGCTGGTCTTTTCGTTTGGCCGAACTAATTTCGTCGGCCACAATGAGAGCACACCAGAAAAGCGGTTGACTCGAATTCCGGTCAACCGCGGGAAACGCTGTGGGAAAAGCCGGCTACCAGCCGGCGACGGCGCCGTTGCGCAGGAACACGCCGCTCGGCCCGTCGGCCGGCAGGTCCACCGCGTCAGCCACGTGTTCGGCGGCCTCAGCCGCGCTCTGTGCGGCCTTGGGCATCATTCGAGTCCTGGTCGGACCGGGATTGATCGCGTTGACCAGCACCCCGGACCCGGCGACCTGCGCGGCGAGCATCGTGGTCAGCCCGTTGAGCGCGGTCTTGGACACCGAATAGCCCGGTGTGCCAAGGAAAAGGCCGTTGGTGAACGAACCGGTGCCACTGGACATGATGACCACCCGGCCCCAACCACGGCGAACCATCTCCGGCAGGAACTCCTGACACACCCGCCAGGTGCCAAGCACGTTGACCTCGAACGTCGCGCGCACCGCGTCCAGCGACGTGCTCAGCGGATCGCTGCCGCCGTCGAGCAGCACACCGGCATTGTTGACCAGCGCGTCCACCGGCCCGATGTCCTTGTGCGCCCTGCTGATCGACTCGGCGTCGGTCACATCGAGGGCGACCCCGACCGAGCCGTCCCGCGACGAACTGACCACCTGCCAATCCCGTGCGCGCAAGGCAGCGGCGATCGCCTCGCCGAGTCCGCGGTTCGCGCCGGTCACCAGCGCAGTTCTGCTCACACGCTGCACGGTACGGACCTTCGCTCGAAGCGTGCTGGCTGCTAACCGGCCGACCGGCCAGCGGTCTTCGAGTCGGGCCCTAACCGACTCACCCAGGCTGGGGTCCATGCGCGTGCTGTTCGTCACCTGGGCCTGGCCATCACACCTGTACTCGCTGGTGCCGCTCGCCTGGGCCTGCCGCGCGGCAGGCCATGAGGTACTGCTCGCCAGCCAGCCCGCACTGGCCGAGGAAACCGCCCGCACCGGCCTGCCCGGCGCCTCCGTCGGACGCGACGTGGACGCCGTCGGCCTGGTTCGCGGCTACCTGCTCGGCGCGGCCAACGAGCCGCGCAAGGGCGGCGGGCCGAGGGCGATGGAGATGTTCCACGCGCACGCGGACTCCATGGTCGACGAGCTGATCGAACTGGCCAAAGGCTTCCGGCCGGACCTGGTGGTCTACGAGCCGACCGCGTTGGCCGGCGCGCTGGCCGCCGCCGCGATCGGCGTGCCGGGCGTGCGCCTGCTCTATGGCACCGATCTGATGCTGCGGGCCAAATCCGTGCTACCCGAGGTGCTCGCGCCGTTGGCCGCCCGCAACGGCGTCACCGAATTCGACCCCTACGGCGCGGTGACCATCGACCCGACCCCGCCCCGGCTGCGCGCGCCGAGCGACCGTGACGTGCTCGGGATGCGTTACCTGGCCTACAACGGCAGCGGCGAGCCACGCAGGCTGGCCAAGGCCAACCGGCCGAGGATCTGCGTCACCTGGGGTCACACCATCGCCAAGATCGCGCCGGGCCGCTTCCTGTTGCCCAAGGCCGTCGACGCGGTCCAGGGCCTCGGCGCCGAAGTCGTGGTGGCGATCTCCTCGGCCCAGCAGCATCTGGTCGGGAACCTGCCGGCCGATGTGCGGGTGTTCGTGGACGCGCCGCTGGCCGGGCTGGTCGACGGTTGCGATCTGGTGATCGCGCACGGCGGCGCCGGCACCGTGTTGACCTCGGTCAGCAAGGGGGTGCCGATGTTGCTGGTACCGCAGCTGCCCGACCACGCGGGACATGCCGCGCACCTGGCCGGGACCGGCGCGGCCGAACTGGTGCCGTGGGAGCTGGCCGACCGCGCCCGCCTGCGCGAGGACGCGCAACACCTGTTGGCCAGCACCGAAGCCAAGACCGCGGCGGCCGAACTGGGAGAGGAGATCAACGGCCAGCCCACCCCGGCCGCGCTGGTCGAGCGTCTTGCGGAGATCAGCGGATGAACATCACGCCCCCGAGCGACGAGGAATCCGTATGTGTGGCATAGCCGGCTGGATCGACTTCGACCGTGACCTCACCCAGTACGGGAGCACGGTCCGCACCATGGCGGCGACCCTGGCCAACCGAGGCCCGGACGCCGAAGCGGTGTGGACGGACTCCCGTGTCGCGCTGGCCTTCCGCCGCCTCGCCGTGATCGACCTTGCCGGCGGTGATCAGCCGATGGTCGCGCGGGAGAACGGCGAAACCCTCGCGGTGCTGGTCTACAACGGCGAGATCTACAACTTTCGCCAGCTGCGTACCGAACTGGCCGCGCGCGGCCACACCTTCCGCACCCGCAGCGACACCGAGGTGGTGCTGCGGGCGTTCCTGGAATGGGGCGCGGACTGCGTCGAGCACCTTGACGGCATGTTCGCCTTCGCCGCCTGGGATCCGCGTGCGCAGACCCTCACCCTGGCCAGGGACCGGGTCGGCATCAAGCCGCTGTACTACGCGCGCACGCCGACCGGCCTGGTGTTCGCGTCCGAGGTGAAGGCATTGCTCGCGCATCCCTTGGTGGACGCGGTCGTCGACACCGAAGGCTTCGCCGAACTGCTGTCCTACATCGCAACGCCCGGCCACGCGATCTACCGGGGGATCAACGAACTGCGCGCCGGGCACACCATGACGGTGCGCGCGGACTCGGTGCGGGAGCGCCGGTACTGGTGGCTGCCCGCGCGCGAACACCGTGACGACTGGGACACCACCGTGGACACCGTGCGCGGACTGCTGTCCGAATCCGTTGCCTCGCACCTGGTCGCGGACGTGCCGCTGTGCACGCTGCTCTCCGGCGGCATCGACTCCAGCGCGATCGTGGCCATGGCGGCCAAGGCCTCGCCCGGTGTCTCGCCGCGCACGTTCGCGGTCGACTTCGAGGGCCACACCGAACGGTTCCAGAAGGACTTCTGGCACAACAGCCCGGACGCGCCCTACGCGGCTGAGGTGGCCAAGTTTGTCGGCACCGACCACCAGCCGGTGATGCTGCGGACCGCCGACCTCGCCGACCCGGTGATCGGCAACGCCGCCATGGCCGCCCAGGACCTGCCGCGCCCCACCCCGGACATGGACCGCTCGTTCTACCTGCTGCTGCGCGCGGTCCGCCAGCATTCCACGGTCGCGCTGATGGGCGAGGTGGCCGACGAACTGTTCGGCGGCTACCGCTCGTTCAGCGACCCGAACCTGGTCGAGGGAGCCAACTTCCCCTGGGTCACCATGGGTTTCGGCGTCGCCCCGCACGGGATGAGCACCGGCATGCTGGACACCTCCTTCCTGGAGAAGGTCAACGTGCCCGGCTACTCCGCCGACCGCTACCACGAGGCGCTGACCGAGGTCGAGCAGTTGCCGGGGGAGTCGGACTTCGACGCGAAGTTCCGCCGGATCGGCTACCTGCACATGACCCGCTGGCTGCCGCTGCTGCTGACTCGCAACGACCACCTGAGCATGGCCGTCGGACTCGAGGTCCGGGTGCCCTACTGCGAGCACCGGCTGGTCGAGTACGTGTTCAACATTCCCTGGGGCATGAAGACCAAGGGCGGCGAGGAGAAGAGCCCGCTGCGCGCGGCCGCCGCCGGCCTGCTGCCCGATTCCGTGCTGCACCGGGGCAAGAGCCCGTTCCCGATCACCCAGGATCCCAGTTACGGCACGGTGTTGCGCGAGCAGCTCGACGCGGTGGTGTCCGATCCGAACAGTCCGGTCCGGCCACTGGTCGACCTGGCGTCGGTCAAACGGATCCTCGACGAGAAGCGGCCGATCGAGACCACCGGCTGGGGCGAGCGACGCAACGTGGAAATGGTGCTGCAACTGGATTCCTGGCTGCGGCAGTACCGGGTCCGCCTCGAACTGTGAGCCAGCAACAACCTAGCGGAGGGCGAACGCCGATGCTGCACGAAGAATTGGTCGACCTGGCGGAGCCGGTGCTGCGCAAGGTCGTCGACCACCCGTTCTGGGCCGGGCTGCGCGACGGCTCGCTGCCCGGGGAGGCCCTGGCGCATTTCGTCCAGCAGGACACCGGCTACCTGCTGCCCGCCTACGGCCGCGCCATGGCCCGCTGCGCCGCCACCACGACCAACGACGCGCAGACCGTGTTCTTCGCGCGGGCCGCGTTCGGCACCATGGAGGCCAAGGACCGGCTGCGCGCCGCGTTCCTCGACCTGGCACCGTCGATCGGGATCGAGCCGTTCACCGAACAGGCGCCGATCGACCCGCTCACGCACGCGCACTGCTCCCTGTTCACCTCGGCCGCCGCCACCTCGCTGGCGGCCGGGATCGGCGCGCTGCTGCCGATGGCCTGGTTCAACTACAACGTGTCCAAGGATCTTGCCGAGCGGCTCGTGCCCGGTTCGCGCTACGCGAAATGGGTCGAGCTGTATCAGCCCTCGGAGGGCTACTCCCATGTCGTCCAGCGGTATCTCAGTGCCGCTGACGAAGTCGGCGAACACTGCTCAGCGCAGGATCGTCGAGTGCTTGTCGAGCAGTTCACGCTCAGCCTGCGCTACGAATGGACGTTCGCGGAGAGCGCGTGGCAGCAGCCGAGCTGGCCCATCTGACGAGTGTGCCGGCCACACCGAAGACAAGAAAAAGAATTGGAGCAAGGCCGATGAGCACCCAGACCCCCGTCCGCTATCCGTTCCCGTGGTCGCCCCCGATGGAGATTCCCGACGCACTGCGCGGCATCCGCGACAAGTCGGCGATCGCGGTCACGCTGCCCAGCGGCGACACCGCGCTGATGGTCACCCGCTACGAGGACGTGCGCTCGCTGTTCGCCGACCACCGGCTCTCCCGCAACATCTCCCGCAAGCAGCGCCCGGACGTGGCCAGGATCTCCGCCGACAACGAGCTGTTCGCCGACCCGAACATCAACCCGGACCCGCCGGACCACATCCGCGTGCGCGGCCTTGTCACCAGGGCGTTCACCGCGCGGCGCATCGAGGCGCTGCGTCCGGTCGCCCAGCAGATCTGCGATGAGCAGATCGACGCGATGATCGCCGGTCCGGCGCCGACCGACCTCAACGAGGCGTTCGCCTACCCGCTGCCGATCCGGGTCATCTGCCGGCTGCTTGGCGTGCCGCCGGAGGACCGCGACACGTTCCGCGCGCTGGTCGACGGCTTCCTCTCGGTCACCAAGATCCCGGTCGAGGAGATGCAGAAGTGCCGCGTCGGCCTGTGGGAATACCTCGGTAACCTGATCGACGCCAAGCGCGCCAACCCCGGCGACGACCTGGTGAGCGGCCTGATCAAGGCCCGCGACGACGACAACAACCGGCTTTCCGAGCACGAACTGCGGTTCTGGACGCAGGGCCTGCTGATCGCCGGTTACGTCACCACCGCAAGCCAGATCGGCGCCGGCACCGCGGTGCTGCTGCACCACCGCGAGCTGGTCAAGGAGATCCAGGCCGACTGGTCGCTGGTCCCGACCGCGGTCGAGGAACTGCTGCGCACGCAGATCATGGGCTCCTCGGTGGGCACGCTGCGCTACGCCATCGCCGACATCCCGCTCTCCGACGGTTCGGTCATCAAGACCGGCACCAGCGTGCTGCTGTCCGAGGAATCGGCCAACATGGACGAGAACATGTTCCCTGAGCCCTTCAAGCTCGACATCCGCCGGGAGAACAACCACCACATGACCTTCGGTGCCGGCCTGCACTACTGCGCGGGCGCCGCGCTGGCCAGGATGGAGTTGCAGGTCGCGACCAAGGCCCTGCTGGAGCGCCTGCCCGAGCTGCGGCTGGCCGTCCCCGGCGGCGACCTGCCCCGCGGTGTCGGCGGTTTCGTCGAGGGCTTCACCGAAATCCCGGTCGAATGGTGAGGAGGAGCCATGCGCGTCAAGGCGAACAGTGAGACCTGCACCGTGAGCAGCCTGTGCGTCTACAAAGCACCGAACGTGTTCGACCAGGACGACGAGGGCCACGTCGTGCTGCTCGACGCGGACCCGCCCGCCGACCAGTACGAGGCCGTGCGCAACGCGGTGCGCAGTTGCCCAACCCGGTCGCTGTCCATCGACGACAACGAGGTATGACGATGCCTTTCGCCGCGCTGACCTACGACATCAAGGCCGGGCACGAGGACGAGGTCGCCGAGGTCTTCCAGAACTTCAAGCGGGTCCGGTCCTCCAACGTGTTCGACGAGGGCGGTGAGCAGGCCGGCCGCGTGCTGGCCACCGCCGTGTTCATCAGGGACGCCACCCTGGTTCGGGTCATCGAGTACGAAGGTGACCTCCAGGCGGTGGCCCGGTTCATGGCCGAACAGCCCGGCGTGGCCGAGGTGGAGCGCAAGCTCAAGCCGTACCTGAGCCGCGAGCGCGACACCTCCACCGTCGAGGGCTTCCTGGAGACGTTCAACCGCAGCCTGCTGCGCTGCGTCACCCAGATCGGCATCCCCCGCAACAACTGAACCCCGAACGCTAAGAGAGCCCCCTCAACGGCGAGGGGGCTCTCTTCTTGCGGTGCCTCAGAACTCGGCGAGGTGGGGGCGCAGCCAGTCAACGAACGACGTCGGCTCTCGGCCGGTGACATCGCGCACTGTGGACAGTGGAATACCGCCCCTGGTTGGCTCCGGGTCGCTTTGGGCGGCGAGCATGCCGCTCACGTACTCCTCGGGCAGTCCCATGCCGACCATGGCCTTCTTGGCCACCTCCGGCGGCGCGTCCACGAACTCGATGGGCCGGCCCAGTTCGGCGGCCAGGATCGCGGCGCGCTCCTGCGCGGTGAGCGCGGCAGGCCCGGTCACCTGGTAGATGTGGCCTGCGTGCTTCGCCGGCTCGAGCAGCGCCCGCACCGCGACCGCGGCCACGTCGGCCGGGGTGACGACGGCCTGCGGGATCTTGCCGAACGGTTGGTAGACCTTGCCTTCGCTGTTGATCGTCCAGCTCCATTGCAGCGTGTTGGACGAGAACGCGGCCGGTCGCAGCATGGTCCAGCGCGGTGCGCCGAGCCGACAGGCGAACTCGGCCTCGGCGTGCGCCTTGCCATACGAGTTCAGCACCGGGGGATTGGCCGCGACCGAGGACACCTTCACCAGGTGCAGGTCGCCGGCCCTGCGGATCTCGCCGGCGACCGCGAGGTCGTGCGCGAGCGCGTCCGGTCCCGCCGTGAGCAGGAAGACGCCGTCGGCCCCGGACAGTGCTGACTCGATCGAGGCGGCATTGTCGAGGTCGCCCTTGACCACCTGGACGCTCGGATCGAACCGAGCCTTCTCGGGGTCGCGGACGAACACCCTGACGCGGGCTTCGGCTTCCACGAGCCCGGCAACGACGTGGCGGCCGACGTTGCCTGTCGCCCCGAAGACCACGATCATGTGCTCACCTTCTTCGCCAGTGCGGGCGGATGCCAGTCGCCGATCACAGCCATGCTGCGTTCGCCGGCCCTGGGCGGGGTCACCCGCATCATCAGGTTGCGCACCAGGATCTCCCAGGGCCGGTCCCGCAGTTTCATTCGGCCGATCCGCCGCGAAGCATCCACAATGGACTGACTGCGCGGCCTGCGTTGCCGGTCATATTCGGTAAGGCCTTCGGCGATGGTGGGTGCATCGGCCAGCGCGGCGGCCAGCACGACCGCGTCCTCGATGGCCTGGCAGGCGCCCTGCCCGAGGTCGGAGGTCATGGC
>DASYBO010000632.1:0-11569 GCA_036500685.1 Pseudonocardiaceae bacterium
CGAGGACACCGTCGGCCTGCTCGACGGGCTGGGCATCCGCAAGGCGCACATCGTCGGCGCGTCCATGGGCGGCATGATCGCCCAGCAGGTCGCCATCGACCACCAGGACCGGGTGCTCTCGCTGTGCTCGATCATGTCGACGACCGGTGACCGATCGGTCGGCCAGGGCACCCAGGAGGCCCTGGCGATGCTGCTGCGGCCCGCGGCCAAGAACCGGGACGAGGCGATCGAGGGCGGCGTCATGGCCAGCCGGGTCATCGGTTCGCCCGGCTACCCGGCGTCCGAGGAGGAGCTGCGGGCCAAGTCGGCCGCGGCCTACGACCGCGCCTTCCACCCGGCAGGTTCGCTGCGCCAGACCGCCGCGGTGCTCGCGTCGCCGGACCGCACCGAGGGCCTGCGCAAGGTCACCGTGCCGACCATGGTGATCCACGGCGCCGACGACCCGCTGGTCAACGTGACCGGCGGCGAGGCGACCGCGACCGCGATACCGGGCGCGTCGCTGCTGATCATCCCGGGGATGGGCCACGACGTCCCGACCCCGTTGTGGTCGAAGATCGTCGACGCGATCGTGGCCAACGCGCAGAAGGCCGACTAGCGAGTCGGGCGGCGGCGGAAGCTATCCCGTGGTGACCGGACCGGACACGCGGGCCCGCTTCAGCTCGTAGAAGCCGGGAGTTGCGGACACCAACAAGACACCGTCCCACAGCTTCCCCGCCGCCTCGCCGCGCGGAATCGGCGTGACCACCGGACCGAAGAAGGCGTTCACCCCACCGTCCTCGGTGCCGACGTGGATGGCGGGCGTGCCGAGATCCTCGCCGACCGGACCGAGGCCGGCGTCGTTGCCCAACCGCAGCGCCTCGTCGTAGTCAGTGGTCTCGGCCGCGTCCGCGAACTCCGGCGACAGTCCGACCTCGGCCAGCGCGGCGACGTAGAGCTCGCGGCTCAGCGGCTGTTTGTCCAGATGGATCCGGTTGCCCATCGCGGTGTACAGCTCGCGGACCTCACGGGCGCCCTCGCCGTACTTGCGCTCGACCGCCATGGCGATCCGGGCCGGGCCCCACGCGGTGTCCAGCCATTCGCGGTACCAGGCTTCGACCTCGCGGTCCTTGTTGAGCAGGGCCAGGCTCAGCACGTGGAACCGGACCTCGACCTCCGGCCGCACCTGCTCGACCTCCAACAGCCACCGCGAGGCGATCCAGGCCCACGGGCACTTCGGGTCGAACCACATATCTACCTTTGTCATGGGATCAACGTAAGCGACGGATCGGCCCAGTCCCAATGCCAATTCCCATCAATCCAATTGGGCCAATCGCGTAGCCTGATCGAGTGGACTTCCAGATCACCGTCGGCGAGCGCGGCGACCGTGCCGCTCGGATCTACCAGCAGATCCGGGACGCGATCCTGGACGGCAGGCTGCGCGCGGCCGAACAGCTGCCGCCGAGCCGCGAACTGGCCGCCCGGCTGAGCGTGTCCCGCAACACCGTCGCCCTCGCCTACGAGCGCCTGACCGCAGAAGGCTTCCTGAGCAGCCGAGTCGGCGCCGGCACGTTCGTCAGCGGCGACCGGCCTGGCACGCGCGGGAGAACCGCGCCGGCCGGCACCGGGGTGCGGCCGCGCGCGCTGTGGGCCGACGCCGAGGTGTTCGGCCTGCCCCGCCCGGCCCGACCGCGGTTCAACTTCAGCGTTGGCACACCGGATCCGCGACTGTTCCCGTGGGAAACCTGGCGCCGACTGGTCGCGCAGGTGTTGCGACCGGCCACATTTCGCGAGTCGGGCTACGACGAGCCAGCCGGTCACGCCGACCTGCGCGCGGCCATCGCCCGCTACATCGGGGTGTCCCGGTCGGTGCGGGCCGCGGCCGAGGACGTACTGGTCACCAGGGGCGCGCAGCAGGCGTTGGACCTGATCGGCCGAGTGCTGATCGAGCCGGGCGACGTGGTCGCGGTCGAGGAACCCGGTTATCCGCCCGCCCGCGCCCTGTTCCGATCCCTTGGCGCGCGGGTGGTCGGCGTGCCGGTGGACGCGGAAGGGATCGCCGTGTCGTCGATCCCGGTCGGCGCACGGCTGGTGTACACCACGCCGTCGCACCAGTTTCCCTTGGGCACCGCGATGTCCATGGCTCGCCGGGCCGCGCTGCTGGCCTGGGCGCAGCGTCACGACGCGGTGATCGTCGAGGACGACTACGACAGCGAGTTCCGCTTCGCGGACCGGCCACTGGAACCGTTGCAGAGCCTGGACCGCACCGGCAGGGTCATCTACGTCGGCTCGTTCGCCAAGACGCTGTTGCCCATGCTGCGCATGGGTTTCCTGGTCGCGCCCGGTTCACTGCGGGCGGCGCTGCACGCGGCCAAGCAACTCACCGACTGGCACAACGAACTCGTCGGCCAGATCGCGTTGGCCCGATTCATCGACGAGGGCATGTTGGCCCGCCACGTGCGCAAGGCCACCCGCGAATACGCACAGCGGCGTGCGACGATCGCCACCATCCTAGCCACGGATTTCGCGGACTGGTTCGATGTGCTGCCGTCCAGTGCCGGCCTGCACCTGTGCGCGCCCGTCCGTCCACATGCGAGTATCGACGTCGCTTCCGTTGCCGCGCAGGCAAGACAGGCCGGCATCGCCGTCGACGAACTCGCCAGCTACGGTGGCGGCCCTGGTCTTGTGTTCGGCTACGGCGGCATCAGCAACGTGGACATCCCGGCCGGCCTCGCGCGGCTGGCCGGGATCATCCAGGGCTTTCAGTTCTGGCGCTCGTAGGGAATCAGCTCGCCGGCGGTCACCGCGAAGGGCAGGTGGTTGCCGGCGGGCGGCAGCGGGCAGGTGGCGAAGTCGGTGAACGCGCAGGGCAGGTTGGTGGCCCGGTTGAAGTCCAGCCGCACCATGCCCTCCGCGTCCGGCTCGGCAACGGCGAGCGAGCGGTTGGCCGCGTAGGTCGTCTCGCCGCTGGTCGCGTCGGTGAACAGGATCTGCAACCCGGACTGCTTGCCGTTGAAGGCGGTCAGCGTGTACTCGGTGCCTTCGTGGCTGAATCGCACGATGCCCGGCGCGACGTAGACGTGGCCAAGCCCCTCCACCACCGCGCCGACCTGCGTCGGCCTCGGCTCGTCGAACGGCTCGAACTTCCCGGTGAGCACCCAGTCCCGGTCTGGCCCGTAGGCCGGAATGCCGCGGAACCCCAGGCGCGGCGCGGCCTTCGGATCGTGCACCCGGATCAGGTAACCGGACCGCCGCGCGACCTCGATCTCCACCTCGCCGGCGACCACCCGCGTACCCGCACCGCTGTTCACCAACTCGAACCGGGTCACCTCGGTCACCGGCGCGCCGTCGTAGCTCAGCTCGTCGCCGGCAGGGTCGAGGTAGGCGGCCTCCGCGTCCTGCCACCAGAGGCCGGGCAGATCGCCGTAGCGCCGTGGCGTCTCGTCCAGCCAGTCCAGCGACACCAGCGCCAACCAGCCGAAGGGCTCGGCGAGGCCGCGTTCCCGGTCGGCCTTCCAGTCCTGCCAGTCCGCGACGAACCGGTTGGTCTCGGTCCGCTCGTTCACGTCGACGCTCATCCGTCCCACCCCTTCGCATAGCTGGGCACAACCGCTATCAGGTGCAACAGGCCGGAGTGGCAGCTATTCCGATGCTCAGCATGTGGACACGGGAGCGGGGCCTGGTGCTTCCCCCACCAGGCCCCGCTGGACATATTCGAACACATGTTCGAGTCCGTGTCAATTCACGGCCTCAATTCATGCCGACGCTCTGCCGGTCCGCTTCGATGAGGGCGACGACCCGCTGCTCGCCGCGCGGGTACGGGCTGCCGAGGTACTTCATGGCGATCCGGTCGATGGTCTCCCAGGCGGCGTCGCCCTCGATCCACTCGACGACCCTGCCGCGGATGATGACCGGCTCGAACGGGTTGTCGACCGGGGTCATGGAGAGCGCGACCCTCGGGTCGCGGCGCAGGTTGCGGGCTTTGCGGGACTCGGGGCCGGTGAGGATCGCGATGTGGTCGCCGTGCGTGTCGACCCAGACGGGGACGGCGTGCGGGGCGCCGTCGGGCAGGACGGTGGCGAGGTGGGCGGTCACGGTGCTTTCGAGCACGCTGCGCACGTTGGAGTCGAGCATTGTGGTCATCTCCTGGTGATGGTTGGGGATCATCGTTCGACCGCGTAGTGGAGGTGGGTGACGCCCGGCGCGGCGACGGCGTCGATGAGGCGCAGTTGCACGTGCTCGGGCAAAGCCTGGAAGAAGGGCCTGCCGCCGCCGAGCAGGACCGGCACCTGGTGCAGGATCAACTCGTCGACGAGTCCGACCCGCAGTGCCGCGGTCACCACGCCGCCGCCCATCAGGGCGACGTCCTTGCCGCCCGCGGCCTCGCGGGCCGCCGCGATCGCGTCCTCGATCCCGGTCGTGACAAGGGTCTGCCGCTCGGTGATCTCCGGTGCCGGCCGGTGGCTGAGGACGATCAGCCGGGCCGCCGGGTGCGGGCCGTCGCCGCCGAAGTGGTCGGAGTCCTCGTAGGTGTTGCGGCCCGCCACCGTGGCGCCGACGCGTCCGGCCAGGTCGTCGAAGACCTTGGCGCTGGGCTCGCTCAGCCGGAACCCGTCGAACACCGTACTGGGCGTGTCGCCGTTGGAGTACCAGTCGAAAAGCATCGAGCCGTCGCCGAGTCCTCGACCGGCACCGGCATCGCGGCCGGTGATGTACCCGTCGACCGATACCGCGAGGGCACTGAAGACCTTGCTCATCTCGGTGATCCTTCCTGGGTTCCTTCAAGAGACTCCAAGACCGTAGCATTAGAAGTTCCCTCAGGGAACCCCAATTGCTAGACTCGCCCCATGCAGCGCACGAGCTTCAGCGAGATGGCGTGTTCGATCGCGCGCACGCTCGACGTTATCGGTGAGCCCTGGTCGCCACTGATTCTGCGAGATGTGTGGGTCGGATTCAGCCGATTCGACCAGATTCAGGCCGAACTCGGGATCTCCCGCAAGGTCCTGACCGAGCGGCTGAACCACCTCGTCGAACAGGGCGTACTCGAACGTCATCCCTACGATCAGCGGCCTCGACGCGAGTACCGGCTGACCGACAAGGGCCTCGACCTTGTCGACCTGCTCATGGTCATGACCCGCTGGGGCGACAGGTGGCTCGCGGGCGAGGCGGGCCCGCCGGTGCTCTATCGCCATCACGCGTGCGGCGAGATCAGCCAGGTCGACCTGCGCTGCACCCACTGCGGCGAGCCGATGCACGCAGGCGACATCGACCCGTTGCCCGGCCCCGGCGCCGCCGTCTGATTCCGACCCAACCGAAACGGTGACGGGTTACGGTGTGGCTCGATGGCGCACCGGAACGGAGATCTCATGAACGCCGATCCGACGACCGGCGTGGTGCTGACCGTGCACTCGGGCGCGGCCGCCGGGCAGCGCTTCGCGTTCGCCGAACGCACCACCTGCATCGTCGGCCGGGCCAGTGGCTGCGAGCCGAGGCTGCCACCGGATGACCGGCGGGTGTCGCGGCACCACTGCCTGCTCGACATCAACCCGCCGGACGTGCGCATCCGGGACTTCGGCAGCCTCAACGGAACCTTCGTCAACGGCGAGGAGATCGGCCGCCGCAAGCCGGACGAAACACCGGAGGAGGGCGCCCGCACCGTCTTTCGCGAACGCGACCTCGCCGACGGCGACGAAGTACGCGTTGGACGGACGGTCCTCAAGGTCGAGATTCCCGTTGGGGCGACGCCGCACACCAGCGCCTACTGCGCGCACTGCGGGCGCGATGTCGACGATGCCGATCGGGGACGCGAGGGCGACATCGTGTGCGGGGACTGCCGCGCGGATCCGGCGAGTCTCGTTCACGGCTTGATGACCCTCGCCCCGGAGGAGGACGCACTGGCCGGTCTGCGCGGGTACGAGATCGTCCGTGAACTCGGTCGGGGTGGACAGGGTGCCGTGTACCTGGCCAAACACGTGGAGAGCGGCGAACCGGTCGCGCTGAAGGTGCTGCTGGCTCAGGTCGCGGTCGGGCAGGCCGCCAAGGCATCGTTCTTACGGGAGATCGAGAGCATCAGCGCGTTGCGCCACCGCAACATCGTGCAGTTTCTCGAGAGCGGCTCCTACGGCGCCAGCTTCTACCTGGCCTGCGAGTACTGCGAGTCGGGCAGCGTCGAAGACCTGCTCGGCGCGCGTGGCGGCAGCCTGCGGCCGGACGAGGCCGTGCCGATCATCCGGCAGGTGCTCGACGGCCTGCACCACGCTCACACCGCGCAGCCGCGTGGGCTTGTGCACCGCGACATCAAGCCCGCCAACGTGTTGCTCACCGGTTCAGGGCGCAGGAGCATGGCCAAGATCGGCGATTTCGGCCTGGCCAAGGCGTTCGATCTGGCAGGTCTGTCCGGCCTGACCCGTACCGGCGCGAGCGCGGGCACGGTCGCGTACATGCCGCGTGCGCAACTGGTGGACGACAAGTACGCCCAGCCGGAAGTCGATGTGTGGGCGACCGCGGCCACGCTGTACCGGATGCTCACCGGCGCCACGCCACGCGATTTCCCGCCGTCGACCGACCCGGTCCTGGTCGTGCTCCAGGAACGCGCGGTCCCCATTCGCGAGCGGAACCCGGCGATCCCCCGCGGCCTCGCCCTGGTGATCGACGAGGCCCTGCTCGACGGCCCCGACCTCACCTTCACTTCGGCGGAGACCTTCAAACAGGCGCTGGACGACAACTCCTGAAAATGGTTGGCGAGGTTGAGGGACGGGCGGGTACCGTCCTGCCTGCCGTGACACCAGCTGAGGAGGTGAGACCCATGAACGCAGTAAGCACGTGGGCGCTCCCACTCGGAATCACGGTCGGACGGCTGACATAGGTGTCGCCGGGAGCGCCGCGAACACGGCACTCCCGAAAGGCAGAACCTATGAACTCTACGCATCTCACGATCACGCGGGTCGCGGAGCGGCACTGGCACGCTCTTGAGGACGACCTGGTGGTCGGTCGCGGGCATGCCGCACAACGGCCGGACGGGCGGATCTTCGTCAGCATCGACTCGTGGCACGACGCGGTCTTCGACCAACTGGCCGCCGCGATGCTGGCGGACCTGCCGAGGCCGCTGTACACGGTGGTCGACGAGGTCGACCTGGATCTCGCGACCAACTGGCGGCGGGCCGGCTTCACGACCGGGCGCCGCGAGTGGGAGCTCCTGGTGCCCACCGATCCACAGGCGACCGGACTTGTTTCGGCGCCGCCGTCGGATGTGGCGATCGTGCCGGTCGGTGCGGCGCAGGAGGGGCCACTGTACGAATTGGACCGCGCGATTCGCGACGAGGTCGAGGCGACGGTCGGCTGGCAGAGGATGCCGGCCGAGGTCTTGCCTCGCCCGGAAGGGAAAACCGTGCTGTACCCGTCGAGGTACGCGGTGGCGGTTCGGTTGGATCGATACGTGGGACTGGTCCGGGTGGCGCCACTGACCCGGCAGCCGAGGATCGGGCTGATCGCGGTCCTGGCCGAGGAGCAGCGCCGCGGCATCGCCAGGGCCCTGCTCGCGGACGTACTGGGTGCCCTGCACCGCGACGGGATCGCAACGGCAACGGCCGAGGTGCACGAATCCAACGCGGCGGCCACGACGCTGTTCGAGGGCATCGGGTCTCGGCCTGTCGGCAGCAACCTGGAACTGGTGTTGCGCTGACATGGCCACCAAGGGCAATGGCATCGAGGTCGAGGGCACCGTCACCGAGTGCCTGCGCAACGCCACTTTCCGAGTGGAGTTGCCCAACGGGCACAAGGTGCTCGCGCACATCAGCGGAAAAATTCGGAAGAACTACATCAAGATCATGCCGTTCGACCGGGTGTTGGTCGAGCTGAGTCCCTACGACTTGACGCGCGGCCGGATCCTGTTCCGGTACCGCGACTAATCAGGCTTCGGCGGCCGGCTTCGTGAAGCCGGCCGCCGATGTCGGGGTCACGCGCGGTGGTAGGTCTGCACGACCACGCCGTTGGGCAGTTGGGTGGTGTCGGCCAGGCTGAGCGCGCGGCGCGGGCCGCCGTGGAACAGCGGCTTGGTGCCCTCCGAGCCGAGCAGGTACGGGAAGAGCATGAACCGGTACTCGTCGATCAGGTCATGCTGGTGGCAGAGATTGAACAGTTCGGCGCTGCCGGAGAGCAGCAGGTCGCCGCCCTCGCCCTTGGCCAGTTCGCGGATGCCCTCGACCACGTCGCCCTTGATCAGGGTGGCGTTCCAGGTCAGCTCGGTCAGGGTGCGCGAGGCGACGTACTTGGGCATGGTGTTCATCCGAACGCCGAACTCGCCGGTGCCGGTCATGGTCGGCCAGGCTTTGGCGAAACCGTCGTAGGTCCGGCGACCGAGCAGCAACGCGTCGGCGTCGTTCAGCTCCTGGAACTTGTACGCGCCGGCCTCATTGCTGAAGTACGGCCCCGACCAGGTGCCGGGCTCGTCCATGAAGCCGTCGACGGTCACGTACTCGGTGGCGACGATCTTCTTGCTCATGTCATCCTCCAGTTCGATGCGCATCTTCTGGCTACGCGTCGAACGGAAGGACGGCCAATCGACAAACGGGCCGAGGGTTTACTCGGCGCCCTCGACGACGCGCAGGTCGCGCTCGACGGCGTCGCCGAGCACCTCGCGGGCCTCCAGGTAGGCGGGCGTTTCGTAGGCCGCGAGGGCCTGTTCGTAGCTGGGGAACTCGACGAGCACCGTGCGCTGGTCGAGGCCGGCCTCGTGCGGGGTGACCTGACCACCGCGGATCAGGAATGTGCCACCGGCCGCGATGATCGCGGGGCCGGCCAACTTGCCGTACGCGGCGAGCCGGTCCGGGTCGGAGATCGACCGGTATGCGACGACCCAGTAACCCTTTGCCATGCGCTCGACATTACTCGATCAGGCGCTCATGGCCGGGTCGAGGTGGCCATCGGGATGTTTCCACGCTGCCTCGCGCGGTAGGTGGCGCCCTTGACCCGGTTGCCGCAGGTCTTCATCGCGCACCATTCGCGCCGGAAGCCGCGCGAGCGGTCGATGAACACCTGGGTGCATTCCGGGCGGTTGCACTCCTTGAGCAGTTCGCCGTCGGGCCCGCCGAGGATCTCGACGGCGTCCCGCGCGACCGCGGACAGCGCCTGGTCAGCGTTGGCTCGGACGTACTTGCCGTCCCGGCCGAGCTGCGGCACGGTCGATGGCACCCTGGCCGCGTCGTTGACGAGTGCGAGCGCGCGTTCGTCGTAGTCCCGGCCGGCCAGTCGCGCGGCGATCAGGTCGTAGACGGCTTCGCGCAGGGCGACCGCCTTGTCCAGGTCGAGCTGGGCCGAGGCCGGGTCGACCTCGCCGACGCCGGATTCCCGGAACCACGCGTCCAGGTTCTTCGGCGCCTGGAGTTTCTCCAGTGGTACGGCGTTGCGCCGGGCTCGCAGGGTGCCCACGAAGTCGAGGGCCGCGTTGCCGCACGGAAAGGCATGTTCCACAACACCAGTTTGACAGGTGTCGGTCAGCGGTGCAACGATGCGAACCGTTCTGACCGGTGTTGAATAGCATTGCATGAGAATTCTGGGGGTTCGGCGATGATCAGCAGGCGGGGTTTTGCGAAGGCGGTCGGCGCCGGCGCTGCCGCGGTGTCGTTGGGTGGTGGCCTGACGAGCACGGCCACTGCGGCGACCGGAACGGACCTCGGTGGGTTCGGGGTGTTGAAGCAGGTCAAGGCCGGTGAGCTGAACATCGGCTATGTGGAGAACGGGCCTGCGGACGGGCCGGTGGTGATCTGCCTGCACGGCTTCCCGTACTCGATCTACAGCTACGTCGACGTGGCGCCGCGACTGGCCGAGGCCGGATATCGCGTGATCGTGCCCTACCTGCGCGGCCACGGCAGCACGACCTTCCTGTCCCCGCACACCCGCCGCGACGCCCAGCAGACCGTGTTCGCGCTGGACCTGATCGCGCTGATGGACGCGTTGAAGATCGACAAGGCCGTTCTGGCCGGCTATGACTGGGGTTCACGCACCGCGGACATCGTGGCCGCGCTGTGGCCGTGGCGGGTCAAGGCGCTGGTGTCGGTGTCCGGCTACCTGATCACCAACCTGAAGGCGAACCTGAGCCCGATCCCGCCCAGCCTGGAATGGGCCTGGTGGTATCAGTACTACTTCGCCACCGAGCGCGGCGCGGAAGGCCTTGCCAGCAACGCGCACGACCTCGGCAAGGTTATCTGGAAGTTCAACTCTCCCACCTGGAACTACACCGACGCGACCTACGACCAGACCGCGGCGGCGTTCACCAACCCGGACTACACCGCGATCGTGCTCGGCAACTACCGCTGGCGACTGAGCGTGATCCCGAGCAACTCGCGCTACAACAGCATCGAGAACCTGTTGCAGCGCGGCCCGTCGATCGGCGTGCCCACCGTCACCATCGACCCGACCCGCGACCCGTTCTACGCGGGCACCGGCGACACCGGGTACCGCGCGCACTTCACCGGCCCGTACTCGCACCGGCTGCTGGACATCGGGCACAACGTGCCGCAGGAGGCCCCGCAGGAGTTCACCAAGGCCGTCCTGGACGCCGACAAGCTCAGCTAGCTTTTTTCGCTCGGCGCTGGACGATCAGGTACTCGATCAGGTTCAGCCCGACGATGACCAGGGCCAGCCCGCACAGCGCGGCCAGCGCGGACACGTGGGCGCCCGCCGGGAGCAGCGCGACGACGACGACCGCCGCGCTGGTCCTGGTGGCCGACCAGCTCTGGAACATCCGCCAGCGGGTGTAGCCGAACGTGGCCAGGTACAGGGCGCAACCGCCGAAGAGCAGGTTCAGGTCGGCCCCGACGAGCGGTTCGCCAGGGTGCGCGAGGGCCGCGGCCATGCCGACCGACACGGCGATGATCGAGCCGACGAACAGCAGGTGCCCGTAGGAGAGCACGGCGCGGATGATGTCGTTGCGCTTGCTCCTGGTGCGCAACGCGTGCTGCACCGCGCTGGCCGCGTAGCCGTAGTAGACCCACCACAACCCGGCGGCCAGCACGAACGCGGCGGCAACTGCGCCGACCGTGGCGGGGCGCAGTGGCGCGGCGATCGCGGCGGGCGCGCCGATGTCGACGATGGACTCGCCGAGCGCGATGATCAGGAAGCCGCCGAACCGTTCGGCCAGGTGTCCCGGCACGAACCGGGCGGTGGACAGCGCCCTGCGGGCGATGGCGGGCGTTGCCAGGTCGACGATGGCGGCAAGGCCCCACAGCGCGAACCGGATCGGCGGCGGCAGGAAACCGCCGACGAGCAGCAGCGGCCCGCTGATGAACGCGGCGACCAGGAAGCTGACCATCGGCATCCGGCCGGCCCGCCGGATCATGATCAGCAGCACGATGCGCACCGCAAGGTAGGACGCGCCGAACAGGACGCCTCGGTCGCCGTAGGCGCCGGGCACGGCCAGCGCCATGAACATGCCGCCCAGGCCGATCGTGAACAAGCCGATCCGGTCGCCGTTGGTGTCGAGGCCGTGCGTGTTGGCGTAGATGCAGGTGCCGACCCAGACCCAGTAGATCGGCACGAACGCGATGGCCGCGTGGCCGATGCCGAGCAGGCTGTGATCGGCTCGCACGAGCTGGGC
>DASYBO010000633.1:0-12223 GCA_036500685.1 Pseudonocardiaceae bacterium
CCGGTACGGGAGCGGGCACCTTCGCGCTCCTCGAGCGCTTCCCCGAGGCGCACGTCCGCGCCGTCGACGCCTCGCCCGGGCACCTGCAACGGCTGCGGGAGAAGGCGTGCGCCCGCGGGGTGGACGAGCACGTGCGCACCGTGCTGGCCGACCTCGACGACGTCACCTGGCCCGATCTCGGAACACCCGACCTCATGTGGGCGTCGGGCTCCATGCACCACATGGCCGACCCTGACCACACCCTGCGCATTGTCCGCGACCTGCTCGCGCCCGACGGCCTATTCGCCGTCGTCGAAATGGCCGGCCTGCCCCGCTTCCTGCCCGCGAACGCCCCCGCCGACCGGCCCGGTCTGGAAGACCGCCTCCGGGCCGCGACCGACCGCTTCAGCGCCGAACGCGTACCCCACCGCGGCGCGGACTGGGGACCCATGCTGAAGGCCGCCGGATTCGCTGTTGCAGGTGAACTCACCGTCGCCATCGACATCGACGGATCCCGCAACGCGGCGATCGGCCGCTACGCCCTGGGCGCGCTGCAGCGCATCCGCCGCGCCGCCGCCGCGGAGCTTGCGGCGGAAGACCTCACCGCACTCGACCGGCTGCTCGACACCAGCAGCCCGCACAGCATCCTGCGTCGTGACGACCTCGCGGTACGCACCGAGCGCACCGTCTGGGCCGCGCGTCGCAACTGACGCGCCATCCAGGGCGGGGGTTGCAGGTGCTCGAACTGCGTCCACGATCTCCGGTCTGAGTGTCGATCATCCGTCCAGCAACTCGGGATGGCGGGCCTTGACCATCCTCGCGAGTCCGTCCTGCCACTTCGTCCGAGTGTGACCGACAAGCTCATGCATTCTGGTGAGGTCGCAGGTCACACTGCTCAGGGTGTGCGTGGTCGACGCGAACGTAGGGTCCAGACCAGTGAGCTTGGCCAGGTGCGCGCACCACTCCTCGATGCTCGAGACCTCATCGCCTGCCCAGTTGACGATCGTGGCCGGCGTCCGGGCGGCGTCCAGCAACGCGGGGATCATCGCCATCATGTCGTCGTGGTGGATGGGCTGATATTCGTTCGGACTGTCCTCATGCACGGGAATCGGAATGCCCGCCAGCATTGCCTCCAGCATGAAGGCGGGCCATCCACCGTCGTCGCCATAGGGAACGTTCAGCCGCGCGATGGTTGTCGGCAGTTTCAGCCTGCGCGCGCACGAGCGGGCCATGGCCTCGGCCGCGATCTTCGAGATGCTGTAGGTCTGGAACATGTCACCTCCGCCGCGGTGGTTGTCGCCGAGCGGATCGTCCTCGGCGAATCGACGATGGCCGTCTGGCTGGTAGACCGCGGTCGTCGAGCAGTGCAGCACGGCCTTCGCAGTGCGGCACGCGTACATCAACGCCCCGACACCGTCGACGTTCACGTCGAGGTCGACACCCCAGTCATTGGTCCGCGACACCGCGAAATTGAGTACGAAGTCGACATCGGGCAGTGCGGGCAGGTCCGTGTCCAGCAGATCGACCCGCACGGTGCGCACACCGGCATCCTCCAGGGTCGTTCGAATCTGCGAATCGCCGAACCGGCCGACCGCCCACACGTCATTGGTTCGTGCCAGCTCCATCGCGATCGGCCGTCCCACCATTCCGGTGGCGCCGGTCATTAATATTTTGGTGTCGCTCAGCATTGTTCTTTCCTTCCGAATAGCGGCAAGCCAGCACTCTCCCGCAGGCGAACGGTAGGTTGATCATCCAGGAGTTGCCTCGACGTCGGAGAACAGGGCTGTCAGCCGTTGACGGGCCACGGCTTCGTTTTCTTCCAGGTGGGCTTTCAGGGTGCGGCGCACCTGGGAGGGGTCGCGGGTGCGGGCCGCTTCGAGCAGTTCCACGTGTCGTTGCCGGTTGTACTCGATGGTGGTGTCCGGTGCGTTGACCGGGTCGAACGCGAGCCGGGTGAATCGTTCAGAGGCGTCCCACAGGACGTGCAGAATCCGCATGTCCCAGATCTTCGCGGCCGGCAACACGAACTGTCGGTGGAATTCGGCGTGGCTGTGCCAGTTGTCATCGGTCATCGGCCTGCGGAAGGTCTCTGAGATCTCGTCTTCCAGGCGGGCGAGGTCGACCGAGGTCCGGTGCGGTGCCGACAGAGCGGCCAACTGCGGCTCTATCCACAGTCGCATCCGGTAGATCGAGCGTAGGTCCTCCAGTCGCAGGGGTGTCACGACGGCGCTGCGCGAGGGACTCAGCGAAACCAGGCCCTGTGCCTCGAGTTGATGCAGGGCCTCGCGGATCGGCACGTGGCTGAGGCCGAGTTGGTCGGCGATGGTCTGGGTGACGAACGGCTTTCCTGGCGGGAGGGTGCCAGTCAGGATGAGCCGCCGAATCTCGTGCAGCGCCATGTCGACCGCGGACAGCTTGTCCTTACTACTCGACCTGCCGGCACTCATCGAGTTCACCGCGACGCCTCCTCGGCTGCCTTGCACCACCGTGCCGACCGCGATGCTATCAGATCATGGATAAAATATCAGATCGTTGCCATCCTATAACTTCTGTCGTAGCGTGGGGCCAGACAGCGTACGGCGATCTAGGAGCATGGCGATCAAGGAGGATTCGATGGGATCGACGCCGCGTTTGGTCCATATTGTGCTGCAGACGGCACAGCCGGACGCCCTGTGCGAGTGGTACTGCACGGTGCTCGAGGGACACGTCGTCTACGCGGGTCACGGCCTGACCTTCGTCACGTTCGACGAGGAGCACCACCGCATCGCGTTCTTACCACTGCCAGGCGCGGCCGAGCCGAGGTCGCCCATGGTGCCGGGACTGCATCATGTCGCGTTCACCTTCGACGACCTCGACGGGCTGCTGGAACGTTACGAACGGCTCCGTGAGCATGGAATCCGACCGGCGGCGCCGGTTCAGCACGGTATGACCACGTCGCTGTACTGCCGCGACCCCGACGGCAATCATGTCGAAATGCAGATCGACAACTTCGACAGCGCCGACGCGGCGACGGCCTACATGCAGGGCCCAGAATTCGACGCCGATCCGATCGGGCCTGCGTTCGACGTCGACCGCATGCTGTCGGCCCGCCGGGCTGGAACGCCGGTGTCCGAGTTGACCACCCGCGCGTGGGCGCTGTCCGGTCCGACGCTGCCCCACCCATTGGAACTCCTCGCGGCGGCGGCGGTCTGAGCCCCTCCCACACCACCCCGCAGTGACCGCGCGGAGTGGTTGTGCTCCATCTGTAGGGCCAGCCTGGATGTGCCGCAGCCCATGGTCCCGGCCAAGACGCTCCCGCCCCGCGACTCGGTCGCGGGGCGGGAGCGCCACCGGGGATCAGTTCACCGCGGGGTTGGTGCCGGCGGCGAGGCCGACCGGTGTGCTGCCGGTGTAGCTGTTCCCGCCATGGCCGTAGCGCCAGAGGGTATTGGTGTTGGCCGCGTTGAACACCACCTGGAATCCGCCGTCAGGCAGGGCGGTGATGGCGGGGCTGGTGCCGCTGGCGACGCCGACCGGAGTGCCGCCGTCGACCGCGCCGGTACCGTCGCCGTACAGGTACAGGCTGTTGGTGTTGGCTGCGTTGAACGCAACCTGAATCGCACCAGTCGTCAACGTGGTGATCGCCGGACTCGAAGTGGCATCCAAACCCACCGGAGTGCTACCGGTGTAGCTGCCGGCACCGTGCCCGTACCGCCAGAGGGTGTGGCTGTTCGAGGCGTTGAACACCACCTGGAAACCACCACCGGGCAGCGCCGTGATCGCCGGGCTCGTACCAGCCGTCACGCCGACCGGAGTGCCACCGTCGACCGCGCCGGTACCGTCGCCGTACAGGTACAGGCTGTTGGTGTTGGCCGCGTTGAACGCAACCTGAATCGCACCAGTCGTCAACGTGGTGATCGCCGGACTCGAAGTGGCATCCAAACCCACCGGGGTACTTCCGGTGTAGCTGCCAGCACCTTGGCCGTAGCGCCACAACGTGTGGCTGTTGTTGGCGTTGAACACTGCCTGGAAACCGCCACCGGGCAGCGCGGTGATCGCCGGGCTGGTACCGGCGGCCACGCCGACCGGGGTGCCACCGGTGTAGCTGCCTGGTCCGGTGCCGTAGAAGTACAGTTCGTCGGTCTTGCTCGCGGTGAACGCGATCTCGAATCCGCCGCCCGCCAGTTCGGCGATGGCCGGGCTGGTACCGGGCGCCACGCCGACCGGGGTGGGGCCGTCAATGGCGTTGGTGCCGTTTCCGTAGAGGTAGAGGGTGTTGGTGTTGGCGGCATTGAACGCCACCTGGAAACGGTTGCGGACGTTCACCGTCACACCTGCGGAGGTGGTGCTCGTGCTGCCTGCGCTGTTGGTTGCCGTGGTCGTCGCGGTCAGCACATGTGTGCCGTTCAGCGCCGAACTGTTCCACGTGATCGACGGGTTCGGCCCCGATGCCGAACCAACGGCATTTCCGTCCACAGACAACCGAGTGCTCAGAGTCGCACCGGAGGTACTGTCCGAGGCCGACGTCGAGACCGTTACGTTCCCGCCGACCAGCGTGCTCGCACCGGGCGAGGTGATCGAGACCGAGGGAGCAGCCGGTTTGCTGTTGGGCATCGGCGGGCCGTAGGTGCTGCCGGGATCAGCGGGGGGCGAGGACGGGGTGCCCGCCGGGGTGTTGCCCGCCTGGACGTACTCGCCGGGGTCGGTCAGGTTGGTGTTCGGGGAGACGTTCTGCAGGTAGTTCTGGTAGGCGCCATCCTCATAGGTGACCCAGGGGCTGAAGCCGCCCGCATCGTCGTACTTGGAGACGGCGGCCTCGGCGTTGTTCCACGGGTCGAGGATCTGGAAATTGGTTCCGTAGGCGGGGACCGAGTTGCCGCAGGTGATCTGCCACAGACCCCAACCGGCCCGGTCGGATCCCGGGCCGCAGTAGTCGACGCCCTGCTGGATGATTCCCGGTTCGAAGCTGCTCTCCGCGCCGGTGATCGCCGCGGCGATCTGGGCCTGGCTTGACGGGCCGCCCGCGTCGATCCAGAAGCCTTCGATGTCGGCGTAACCCAGGGTTCCGCTGGCCGCCATCGGCCGCACCGTCTTGCGGGCCCCGGTCCGCGCGGGCGGGGCGGACCGGGCGGACATCGGCGTCTCATTGAACGTGGCGTCGCGATGGAAGCCGTTGGGGGTGGGGCCGGTCACGTGCAGGACCAGCCTGGTGAACCGGCCGTCGGCCGGTGCGGTCAGCGTGACCTGCGCGGTGGTGTTGTCCCAGGTGGTGGACCGGGAGCAGTTGGTAGCGCAGGTGTTCCAGCGGACCACGCCGGTGGCGGTGGCGCTGGTCGCCGACCAGTTCGTCCAGGTGAGGTGCTCGGCGATCTCGCCGTCATCGGCACAGGTGAGGATCATGCTGGCCGGGCGAGTGACGCTGGCTCCGTGACCGCACACCGCCACGCCAGGGGAGGTGTCGCCGGCCTGGTTGGCGGCCAAGGCCGGGGTGTTCAGGGACAGGCCCACCGCGGCCACGACGGCCAGGCCGAGAATCGGGGATAATATTCGGTAGCGCATCAGCGTCCTTTTCCCTCGTTCTGTCGCGGACGGGGAACTCGCCCGAGCCGAATGATGACGACCGGCGATCACACGCCGCTCATCCCGCGATCACCCGGCGGGGTCGGCGGGAGACAACCGCCCCAGGGCGGCGAGCAGGTCCTTGGCGTGCGAACTCTCCGCCTCGTGGAGGTCGGCCCACAACTCAAGCGCGCTGGTGAGCTGGGCTCGAGCCAGGACGGGCTCGCCGGTGCCGATGAGCGCCTTGCCGAGATTCGTGGCGACGAGGGCCTCGGCGTAGCGGTTACCGCCGGACTTGATGATCGGCGCGACTTCGCGCAGCAGGCGCAGCGCCTCGGCGGCCTGGCCCTCCTCGAGCAGGGCCTCCGCCAGGCGCAGGGTGGCCCGCCCCGCACCGGCGGTGTCGCCGATCTCGTGGCAGAGCTCCCGGCATTCCCGCTGGTAGCGCAGGGACTCGACGGTGCGGCCGCGCTGGTGGGCGATGCGGCCGAGGTTGTACAGCGCGAAGGACTCCGTGCGGCGATTACCGGCCGCGCGGGCCAGGGTGAGCGCCCGGTGCGAGTGCGCTGCGGCCTCGGCGTAGCGGCCCTGCTTGGCGACGGTGGCGCCGAGGCCGATCAGCACGGCCAGTTCGCCGACCACATCACCGAGATCCCGGCGGATCTCCAGGGCTGCCAGGAAACACCGCTCGGCCTCGGCCGACTGGGAGGTGCGGCCGAGGGCTTCGCCGCGCGCGTTGAGCAGGTACGCCTCGGCCGCCCTGTCGCCCAGCGCCCGTGCACTGCGCAGCCCGATCTCGTTGGTGACCAGCCAGTCCGTCCAGCAGGCGCGCAGGCTGTAGTAGCCCTGCGCGATCGCGGGAATGAGCCAGGCCAGTTCGTCGAGGTCGTAGTCGCCGGCCAGCCTGGTCACGACCACGAGGAGTCCGCGCTGCTGTTCGCACCAGGCCAGCGCGGCCGAGGCATCCTCGAGCACCGGAGCCGGACGATCGGGGTCCGGCTCGGGCACGGGTGGGCGGCGGAACTGCCACTGCGGAATCAGGAACCGGTCGGCCGCTGCGATGCCCGTCAGGCACCAGCGGGCGATCCGCGCCACCGCGGCCTTCCGGTCGGCGGCGGACTCGGTCAGCGCCATCTCGTTCGCGAACAGCCGAAGCAGGTCGTGCAGGTGATAGCGGCCGGGTGTCGACGCATCGACGAGATTGACGTCCACAAGCGACTCCAGCACCGCCTCGGCCCTCGCCGCCGACAGGTCGGTGAGCGCTGCCGCGGCAGGCAGGCTGAGGTCCGCCTCGGCACACAGGCCGAGCGAACGGAATGCTCGTGCGGCGACGGGATCGGCGAGATTGGCGTAGCTGAGCAGAAAGCTCGTGCGGACCGCGACATCCTCGACCCTTAGCTCGTCCAGCACCCTGCGCTGGTCGGCGAGCCGGTCGGCCAGCCAGGACACGGTCCACGACGGTCTGCTGGCCAGCCGGCTCGCCGCGATGCGGATCGCCAGCGGCAGGCCGGCGCAGCACTGAACCACCGCGCCGGTCGCCTCGGGTTCGGCGTGCACGCGGGGATGCCCGACGATCGACGCGAACAGGGCCACCGATTCACTGTCGGACAACACATCGAGATCGACAAGGACGGCGCCGGCCAGACCGGCCAGCCGGTTGCGGCTGGTGACCAGCACCCCGCAGCCGCTCGCGCCGGGCAGCAGCAGCCGGACCTGCGCCGCGTCGCGCGCGTTGTCCAGCAACACGAGCATCCGGCGGCCCGCAAGCAGGCTGCGGAACCGAGCCGCCCTTGCCGCGGTGCTGGTGGGGATCGGGGTGTCCGGGCCTTCGAGATCACGGAGGAAATCGGCCAGTACCTCCTCCGGCTCGCGCGGAGCTTCGGCGGCGCCACGCAGGTCCACATAGAGCTGGCCATCCGGGAAGTCCTCGGCCACCTGGTGGGCGACCCGGACGGCGAGGCTGGTCTTGCCGATGCCCCCGATCCCGGTGATCGCCGCGAGCACGACCGGCTGCGGGCTGCCGTCCCCTGGTGGTCCGGTCAGCAGGTCGACGAGATGCTTGACGTGCCGTTCACGTCCGGTGAAATCGGATAATTCCGCCGGAAGTTGAGCGATGGCGAGCGGGACCCGGTTCTCGGCGCCGGGCAGGTGGTCGGTGAGAATTCGCTGGTGCAACTGTTGTAGTTCGGGGCTGGGTTCGACACCAAGCTCGTCGACCAGCACCGCGCGCGCCCTCCGGTAGGCCGCGAGCGCGTCGACGCGCCTGCCCGCGCGGTCGTTGGCGAGGACCGCGAGCAGGTGGAACCGCTCACGCAGCGGATATCCGGTGAGCAGTTCGGCGAGTTTCGGGAGCACTTCGGCCGACCGGCCGAGCTCGATATCCGCCGCTATTCGGCATTCCAGCGCGTGCAACCACTGTTCGGTCCAGTTCGCCGCGGCGCCGAGCAGCACGGGCCGTTCCGGCAGCTCCGCAAGCGGCGCACCCCGCCACAGCGCGGTCGCCGCGCCGAACAGCTCGGCGGCACCGGCCCAGTCGCCGTCCTGGTAGGCGGCCCGCCCTCGGCGACAGTCGTCGAGGAACCGGCCCAGATCGAGTTCGTCCTGGGCGACGACCAGCCGATAGCCTTTCGAGACCGTGCGTAGCCGGACGGCATCGCCGTCGCCCAGCAGCCGTCGTAGCCGCAGCACCTGGTTGTGCAGTGACGAGGTCGCGCTCGGCGGTGGGCTCGCCGCCCACACCAGTTCGATCAGCCGGTCCATCGACACGTCGCGGTTGGCCTCGAGCAGCAGCGCGGCCAGCAACAGCCGCAGCCGGGCACCGGGAATCGTCAGCGCCACGCCATCATGTTCGACGCACAGTGGCCCCAGCACGCGAAAGTACATCCCGCGAATACCCCCTCGACGCGGCGCCCCCCAGGTGAGCCGAATGTTATGCCGACCTGAGCCGACGCACACGCGGCAAACCTCGGTCAGTCACGCTCCGCGACGGGGGGTTGGCGGTGGCGGTCAGGCCTTCAGGCAGGCGCCTGGGGCCCGGCCGTGGCGGTCGCGCTGCGGCGGATGTCGTTCAGTCGGCTTGCGATGTCCAGCTGAGTGCGCAGGTTTTCGGCTCCTGACAGGAAATTGAGGTCGAAGAAGACCTCT
Organism: Pseudonocardiaceae bacterium; assembly: GCA_036500685.1. Taxonomy (GTDB): domain Bacteria; phylum Actinomycetota; class Actinomycetes; order Mycobacteriales; family Pseudonocardiaceae; genus CAJCJE01. The sequence goes on from DASYBO010000633.1 coordinate 8,662, forward strand.
TCGACGCCCGCCGCGGCGAGCCGGTGGACATCGGTTGCGATCTGATCCCAGCTGCCGTTGGCGAGCTGCCGTCCTTCTTCCGGCAGATCCGAGCCGTCCGAGGTGAGTTCGACGTTGGCGCGCACGACCGTGGGCAGGCTTTCGGGGTCGCGTCCGCTCGTCCTGGCCGCCTGCCGGACCAGGCCGATCATCTCGACGATCCTGTCGACATCGACCGCGGCAGGCGTGAAACCGTCGGCGAGACGACCCACTCGGTCGAGAGCCTTCGGGCTGAAGCCGCCCATCACGATCGGCAGCGGGTTCTGCACGGGCTTCGGGCCGATGATCGATGCCGGGATCCTGTGGTATTCGCCGGGGAACTCGACCGGATCCTGGCCCCAAACGGCCCTCAGCGCGCGAACGGTTTCTTCGAATATCCTGCCGCGTTCGCGAAACGGTACTCCGGCGGCCTCGTATTCGTCGACCGACCAGCCGAGTCCGGCGCCGATCGTCAGCCGCCCGTGGGAGAGCTGATCCAGGGTGGCGAGACGGCGTCCCAACAGGACGGGGTTGTAGAAGGGCAGGATCAGCACGCTCACCCCGAGTCGTACCCGCTCGGTGATGGCAGCAACGTAGCTCAGCACGGTCAGGTGCTCGAAGACCCGCTTGTTCGCAGGCTTGAGTCTGCCGTCCGACCTTGCGGGATATGGTGTTTGCGGATTGACGGGATAGAGCGTCCTGTCGCCGGTCCAGAGCGAGTCCCAGCCGTTCCGCTCGGCGTAGAGCGCGAATTCCCGGATGTTTTCGGTGGTTGCCTGCGCTCCGAGGTGAGGAAGGGCGAGTCCGATTTTCATGGTTTCTGCTTCCATTGTGCTCAGCTGAGAATGTTCACGCTGAGGGAGAAGTTGAAGTGCTTCACGCCGTACTGGCCAAGGCCCATCATCAGCAGGCCGGTCTCCTCCAGTTGACCCGCCATTTCCAGCGAGCCGGTGTCCAGCGGGCGTAGCCCGAGGCTCTCGATGAACGCAGACACGCGTTCCTTGGCCCGCGCGTCGTCACCGGCGATGAACACGTCCAGGGGACCGCCATCGGCCAGGACCGTGGCGAAGACCGTGTTGAACGCCTTGACGACGTGCGCGCCGGCCGGAGCTACCTTGGCGATCTCCTGCGCGGCCGAACTGCCTTCCGGGGTGAGCAGTCCGGTGAAATCGGGTGCGAAGGGATTGGCGATGTCGACGACGACCTTGCCGCTCAACGCATCCCCGTACTGACTGACGATCGGTGCGGCGCTCGTGTAGGGCACGGCGAGGATGACGATGTCGCCAGAGGGAACGGTGCCGATTGTCGCCGCTGTGGCGCCGCGGCCCAGCGTGCGGGCGAACGTGGCGGCCTTGGTCGCGTCCCGGCCGATGACCTCGACGGTGTTGCCGCCGTCGAGCGCGCGGGTGGCCAGGACGCGAGCCATTCCGCCAAGGCCGATGATGCTGATGCTGCTCATGGTGTGCCTGCTTTCTGCGTCAGGGCTCGGCCTCGGCGGCGACGGTGGCGAGCGCCTGGGCGCGGGTGATCATCGGGCGGTAGGCCAGTTCCCTGACCGCCCTGCGTTGTCCACTTAGGTCACGTCGGCGGTAAGCCTGCTAGTCCGCCGATCAGATGCGGTTGACATGGCTCACGTCCTTGTCGGCGACTTGTTGGTGGTCTCTGCCAGTCCAACAACCAGTGCCGAACCGTCGTTCCCGTCTGAGGATCGATATAAGTACGACTTACGATAGATTTTGTTTATGCCTAGCTTGAGAGCGCTTGAGTGCCTGCTCGCGGCCGCCGATCTGGGGTCGGTGACCCGCGCCGCGCGACACCTGCATCTCTCCCAACCAGCGATCTCGCACCAGTTGGCGGCGCTTGAGCGTGAGGCCGGGACCGCGCTGCTGACCCGTGACCGCCGAGGTGTGCGCCTGACGGCCGCAGGGCGGGCGGCGTTGCCCGAGGCGCGTCGGGCCGTGGCGGCGGCCGATGACGCCATCCGGCTCGCCCGCGCCGTCGGGCGGGGCGTCGGTGGCACCGTCCGCGTGGTGTGCGCGCAGAGCCTCACGGTGGCGCTGCTGGCGCCCGTGCTGGCCAAGTGGAACCTCGACCGCCCCTCGGTCACGATCTCGGTGCGCGAGAGCACGGACCCCGAGGGTGCCTACGCCATGCTGGACTCCGCCGAGGCTGACCTCCTGCTGTTTCCCGACCCCGGCGACACCGGATTCGAGACGACCACGGTCGCCGAGGAGGAGGTCGTGGTAGCTCTCCCGCCACGGCACCAACTCGCTTCCCGGCAGGCCATCCGGCCGAGAGATCTGCAAGGACAGCCGTTCGTGCATTTCAGCCCGGAAAACCGCCTGGGCAGATGGATCGAGAGCCACCTTGAGGACGTCAACCTGAGGGAATCAGTGGTGGTGTGCACCGCCGTGACGACCCACGCGCCCCAGTTGGCGGCGGCGGGACTTGGCGTGACCGTCGTCCCGATCAGCGCCGTCACCGCCGGATTCTCCGGAGCGGTCCGGCCATTCGACCCTCGCTGGATACGACGCCTCGTCGCCATGACCACGACCCCGCGCGACCCGCTCACCACACAGCTGGTCGATGATCTGCACAGGTCCGGTCTGCGGGTACCGACCGACATCGCGCAACGGCTGGCTTGAGTTCAAGAAGTACGCGGCGATGTGCGCGAGAGAACGGTCGCCGCTGCCCGAGGACGATCGGCGTACCCACCGGAGCGGATCGCCCCACGCACCGATCGCCTGTGACCTTGCACGGACGTACTTTCCGCACGCGTTGGGGGAGTGGCCTCCACGTCACTCACCGGTCAAGATCAACGAATTGTGGATGGGTCTGAGCGAGTTGTCGGATCCCCAACGAGCTTGGAATAGAGCGCGTCGCATGCCTCATCCTCGCTACCATAAACAACTTCGCCGGTCCGCTGGCCGCGCTCAGAGTAGTAAACAGCCCATCCGTCGGACCTCTGCTCGAGGCAGTACTTCTCTGAGGGGAGATTGCCCTTCAGCGAGTACGTACTGGGGGCCACGCCGGCTTTGTTCAGGGCCTCGATCAATTCCGTTCTGTTCACGGCGTCCCGTTCTCCTAGGAAGTAAGTGGTGTCAGGTACCGATCGCGCTGCTGGCCGCACCGCCAGCACCACAATCCCTACGGTGAAGCGGCCGCCCTGGACAGCCTGGGCTACATCGACCATCACATCGACCATCACATCGACCACCCGCACGCCGCCCTCGGCCAGCACGAGCAGGCTCGCGCCCCGTGGCAGGAGGCGGTGGACCTGTACCAAGCCCAGCGGCGCACCGAGGACGCCGAACGGGTCCAGCGACAGCTGGACGCCTCGACCGGCACCCGTCGTGATCGAGGGACCTGCACCAGGGGCCTTGGCGCGTCAAGGAAGACGAGACGGGGCCTGTCCGGAGTGGACAGGCCCCGGTAGTTCCCGCCTGGCCGGTTTCCCGTGACCGCGTGTTTGTTATGCCGCCTGGGCGATCACGTCGAATTCGTTGCCTTCCGGATCCAGCAGCGTGGTCCAGCGCATGCTGCC
>DASYBO010000634.1:0-2960 GCA_036500685.1 Pseudonocardiaceae bacterium
TCGGCATAGTGAGGTCATGACCACCGACCAGGCCACCAAAGCCGCCCGTTTCCGCGCCCTGCACGAGCGGGAAGAACCCCTCCTGCTGCCGAACCCCTGGGACGCCGGCACCGCCCGACTGCTCGCCGGCCTCGGCTTCGAGGCGCTGGCCACCACCAGCCTCGGCGTTGCCAACACCTTCGGCCGTGACCGCGCCACCCAGCAGGAGATCCTGGACAACTGCCGCGCCATCGACGAGGCCACCCCGCTGCCGGTCAACGCCGACCTGGAGAACGGCTTCGCCCACGATCCGGAGGGCGCCGCGCGGATGATCGAGATCGCGGCCGGCTACGGTGCGGTCGGCGCGTCCATCGAGGATGCCACCGGCGAGCGGGACAACCCGATCTACAAGTTCGACCTCGCCGTCGACCGGGTCCGCGCCGCCGTTGAAACCGCGCACGCGCTACCCGTTCCCATCCTGCTCACCGCCCGCGCGGAGAACGTGCTCCACGGCGTCGGCGATCTCGGCGACGCCATCCGTCGCCTCCAGGCCTTCGAGGAGGCAGGCGCCGATGTGCTCTACGCGCCGGGCCTGCGCACGCTGGCCGACATGCGCACGGTGGTCGCGTCGGTGAGCAAGCCGGTCAACGTGGTGATGGGCTTCGCCGATCCCACGATCACGCTGGAGCAGTTGGCCGAGATCGGGGTGCGCCGGATCAGCATCGGCGGCGCGCTGTCCCGGCTCGCGCTCAAGTCCTTCATGGACAGTGCGCGGCAGATGCGCGCGGGCCGGTTCGACTTCGTCGCCGACGTTCCACCGCTGGCCGAGTTGGTCAACGCCTTCGGGTGATCACCGGTCGGATGGCCAGGTGGTAGAGGCCGCATTCTGCTGGCAGTGCTGAACGAGTTCGGCGATCATCGCCGGCCATAGCTCGCGCGGAAAATCGTGGCCCATCCCTGGATAGCTGACCAGGCGCGCGCCGGGAACAGCGCGAGCGGTTTCGCGGGCCGCATGCATGGACTGCATCGGGTCGTCCTCGCCGTGCAGAACCAGCGTCGGCACGGTGACCCTTGCCAGTTCGCCTCGGCGATCGCCGGAGATGCGGATCGCGGTCAGGTGCCGCATCGCCACCGCTGGGTCGTTCGGATAGCGGCGACTGATGGCTCGGATCCATGCTTCGTCCACCGGGTATGCAGGCGAGCCTATGATCTTGAACATCTCGACCAGGAAATCGCCCGCTGCATCCGGTCCCGAGCCGACTTTCCGGCCGAGCGTGATGACCTTGAATGCGGCACCAAGTTTGGGCCTGCTGACCCGCCATTGATTCGACGGCGCGGACGCCACCGAGGTCAACGTGCGCACGCGGTCGGCATGGTGCACGGCCATCACCTGGCCGATCATGCCGCCGAGCGAGAGACCGAACAGGTGTGCGCTCGGCCAGGCCAGCGCGTCGAGCACGGCGACCGTGTCATCGGCCATCTCCCGCAGCGAGTATTTGACTCCTGGCGCAACCCGCGAAGACATTCCGCCATCGCGATTGTCGAACCGCGCGACGTGGAACCCCTTGTCCACCAATGCTTCGCAGAAGTCCTCGTGCCAGGCCAGCCGGGATTCGATGCCCATCGCCGCGATGAGCAGCACCGGTTCGCCGGTCGTCCCGAAGGTCTCGTAAGCGATCTCAATGTCGCCGTTCTTACAGGTCATCACGTCCATGTCGCCCCCCTGAGCGTTGTCAATACAGTGTATTGTCACCCAGGTGCCGAAAAAGGTCAACCAGCAAGCCCGCCGTCAGGAGATCGCCGACGCGTTGTGGCGAGTGACGCGGCGGGACGGCTGGGAAGCGGTGAGCATGCGGCATGTGGCCGCCGAGGCGGGTGTGTCCGTCGGCATGCTCCAACACCACTTCGCCAGCAAGGACGAGATGCTGCGGTTCGCGCTCGACACCATCGGCGAGCAGTACGGGCGACGAATCACCGAGCGGATCACCGCTCTCCCGGATCCGCGCGAACCGCGTCGCGTCGTCGAGATCGTGCTCGACGAACTGCTCCCGCGCGACGGCGGAGGTCAGGTCGAAGTGCAAGCTGCCGCAGCGTTTCTGAGCCGAGCGATACTGCACCCCGAGATCGCCACCGACCTCATCGCCGCCGGCACCCGGCTGACCGAGTACCTCACCGACCAGATCCGAAGGAGCCGACCGGACGCCATTGATCCGGAGATCGACGCGGCCGGCCTGCTCGCGCTCGCCGACGGCCTCATTGCGCACCTGCTCACCGGCCGCATCACCCGCGACATCGCCGAAGGCGTCATAGAACGGCAGCTGGACAGCATCTTCGGCCCGACCATCGAAGGCAGGCCGAATGGGTCGAGGATCTCGACGCCCGGTTGAGCATTATGGGCGCCGAGATCCTCGATTGAGCGGTGCTGAATCAGGAGTTCGGCGCGAAGGCGAGCGCCGGGACGAACCGCAACGCGTCGACCGTGCCGTTGCCGCTGGCCAGGTCGTATCCGGGACCGGCGTTGAAGCCGACGACGGTGTGCGTGGTGCCGTCGCTGTTGGTGAACGGACCGAAGGTGTTGTTGCCCTGGGTCACGTCGACGACGCCCGCGTTGTTGCCGAAGCGTGACAGCAGGTAGAGCCGGCTGTTGATGTTGCCGAGCGAGTGGCCTGCGATCTGGTCGGCCATGGCGACGATGCCGGAGAACTCCGGTGATGCCTCACTGGTGCCGCCGACGAGGTGGTAGCCGACCGCGGCCGGGTTGAACGAGTAGTACAGGACGACCGCGCCGTCGACCGCCGCGCTCATCGAGACGTCCGGGGTGCCGCGGTGGTTACCGACCACCGCGCGGTCGCCGTTCTGGAACGCCGGCCTCGGGAACACCGACGACACGCCGCCACCGCCCGCGCCGCCGCCGACCGACACGAAGTCGTTCCAGACGACGTCCGGAGCGAGCCGCTTGCCGTTGTTGTCGAGGTTGAGCA